>JBFJTG010000164.1:0-5930 GCA_041625575.1 Litorivivens sp. | reverse complement strand
GGTGGCGTAAACAGCCTGACTATTCGCGGGGCCGAACCTAACTTCACCGTGGTGCTGATTGATGGTGTAGCGGTGAACGACCCGACTAACACCCGCGGAGGTTCCTTTGACCTTGCGACCTTGTCGGCTGGTAATGTCAGGCGAGTCGAATTAATTAAGGGGCCGCGCAGCCTGATCTATGGCTCCGATGCTTTGGCCGGTGTCGTAAAGTTAATTACAGCGCCGACCGCCGGGGAGGGCAGTGCGATAAAACTCCATTACGAAGCGCGGGAATATAAGGCCTTTAGTCAGTCCGCCGAGGCCGTGCTCGCAAGCGCGAATCACGCCTTGAGCCTGCAGGCAGCCAGGGAAGATAGCGGTAGCGTGTGGCAGGGCAGTGAGCGTGAGCTGGAAGAGAAGGGCCTTCATTATCGTGGCCAATTTACTCACGGCCTTTTGCAGCTGGGTGCGCGGCAGGCTGAATTCGACAAGCTCGCCTATCCGGAGCAGAGCGGCGGCCCGGACTTCGCCCAGAATGATGATCGCGATTCCGGTAGGGGCGAGGATGAAACGGCCTATATAAGCGCAGAGTTTTCCCCTTTTGAGTACTGGCGGATAGCAACCCAGTACAATGAGTTCGATCACTTTCTTGATTATCACTCGCCGGGTATTGCGCCCTACAACAATGTGCCCGAGAACTTTTACACGGCCGACTACCAGCGACAGCAATGGCGCCTGGTTAGTGAGCAAAGTTTGGGTGGCTTCAATCTGAATGTGGGGCTTGATCGTCGCTGGGAGCGTGGCTTAAGCGAGGGGCAGGTAATATTCAGCAGCATACCTGTGGATGCACTCGGTTTTCTGCTGGGTCTGCCGTCGCCGCCAGTCGAAACTGGTCTGGCCTTGCCCGTCGAGCTGGCGCTGGATACGGATTACTATTTGCGCAGAACCACCAAAGGCCGCTTTGCCGAATTGAATTGGCAGTCCGAGCGCGCGCTTGTGCTCAGTGCCGGTATTCGCCGTGATACCAGCGATGAGTTGCGGGAAACCGTGCGCCGCTATCGCATCGGCATCCCGATAGGCGAATCACGCTTCAATCTTTCCTATTCCGAGGGTTTTAAACTCCCCAGTTTTTTCGCGCTCGGTCATGCGCTTGTTGGTAACCCCGCTCTCAAGCCGGAGCGGGTTAAGAGTTATGAATTAGAGTGGCTGGGGGAGTTTTATGGCCTGGGGCTGGAAGTGGCCTTGTTTGAAACCCGCTATCGCGATCTTATCGATTTCGACGCTGAAGCCTTTACCAACATTAATCGAAATCGCGTTAGGGGTCGCGGCGGGGAAATCGCCCTGGAGCATCGATGGCGCCACTGGCAAGTGCGAGGCAGTCTGTCGCATGTGTCCATCGAAATAGAAGATAGCGATCGGCGTCTGGCCAACCGTCCGGAATATACCGCAACCCTGGAATTGAATTGGCAACCTAGGGAAAACCTGAGTTGGCACAATCGCCTGCGCAAAATTGACGAACAGTTTGCGACCTCCCTGCATAGCGGAGAGGGGCGCGAGTATGTGCTGGATGACTACACACTCTGGGATGCGGTGCTGCGCTGGCAAGCCACTGCAGAACTTGCCTTAACGGCAGGATTGGAAAATGTGAGTGACACCACTTACCAGGAAGCCGTGGGCTTTCCCGGCCCCGGACGCCTATTGCGTCTTGGCTTTACGTTTACGCTGTAGGATTGATTTCAGCTACAGTAGCTTTGTTACTCACCCTTTAAACGGCTTATCTCCCAAACTCAAAGATACGCCTTCAATGGCGGTGTATCGGTACGCAAGTGTCGAGCTTTACACGCGTAGCACAATCGTGCTACAAGATTGGGGTCACGCCTTGTTTCGCCGGGGAGAAAGGAGTCAATGTCCACTACAACGATACGCTTGCCCGAGGCTTTAAAAAGCCGGGTCGCGAAAGCTGCCGAGTTATCCGGGCTAAGCACCCATGCTTTTATTTTGGAAGCCATATCGGAACATGTCACCGACAGAGAGCGGCGTGAGGGTTTCTACCAGAGCGCTGAGGCACGGTTTGCGCAAATCGCCGAAGGCGGCAAGACCGTTGGCTGGGATGATATGAAACGATATCTGGTCGAACGAAAGTCCAATAAGGGCGCGGTGAAGCCCGGCGCCAGAAAAATACTTCGATAGCTATGCCAAACATTGAGTTCGCATCGGAAGTCATGGAGGACTTCGATCGGATTTTCGATCACCTCCAATTACATGATGCTCACGACATTGAAAGTCGGATAAACGAAATAGTTCGCGCGATCGATGTATTGGAAAGCAACCCGTATATCGGTAGACCAGTTAATGAATTATTGCGGGAACTGGTCATCGGAAAAGAGTCGCACGGCTATATCGCTTTATATAGCTACGTTTCCGAGATTGATATTGTTTTTGTTCTGGCAATTCGCAGCCAAAGGGAAGCGGGCTATCGCCACGCTTAATCTTGTGTCAGGGCGCTTTGTTGCGAAGGCGCATGCTTACTACAATCGCCCTCAAGTCCCATCGCCCAAGCCAGCGCACCCTTCAACATGAGCTGATGCTCGGCTCGCTCGTAGGTGCTCGATTCATGCCCCAGCGCTGAGTAAAACACTCTTCCCTTATTATTCAGGCAGTGCTGCCAAATAATCGGATGATCGCCCATGCTCAGATCAGTGCCCATGGCCTTGGCCTGATAGGTGCTTTCATCCAGATTGGCAAGTACGTCAGCGCCTTCGTCGCGCGGGTTATTACCGAAGCTATACCACTCGTCTTCATGTTCCCATTCAGTGGGAAAGTGCTTGGTGGCAGGGTGGGTGAGGTCTTCAAAGCGTACGGTGGCTTTTTGGAACTGGGGGAACATCGGGTGGCCGATAAACTGGCCCTTCAATAGCTCGTTTTTGTACCAGTCCCAGTAATCAAAGCGTGTGCCGGCAGCACCGTGGACACCCACAAAAGCGCCGCCGTTTTCGATATAAGCCTGGAAGGCGACTTTTTGATCGCTGGTCCAGTTGTCTCCGGTGCAGTTATTGCCAAAAACGACATCAAATTGGGCCAGTTGCTCATCGTTGAAGACGGCGGCGTTTTCTGTGCTGTAGAGCGTCCAGCCTTGTTCTTTGGCAATGGCTTCGAGCGAGGCGGTGGCTGCAACGATGGCATCGCTATGGCGAAAGCCATTTGTCTTTGAGAAATTCAGTATGCGCGGGCGCGGTCCCAGATTTTCCGGCAGGACCGGCGCGACGGTATCGAATACGGGGTCGCCCTTGCCCGTGGCGCGTTTTATGTTTTCATAGGCATCGCACCCGCTCAGTGTCAGGCTGCTCAGTAAAACAAGAGTGGTGATGCGGCTAGTGAGGGACCAGGTCATGGGCGCTACCCTATTTAATTTGTCGGATTGTGAATATTTTGTAAGTGCATTGTGAGGGCTCGTTGCCTTGACAGCCTTGGGGTGTTTCCCTGAGACTGGGCATATTGGCCTGACCACTTGTCCAAAGTTAACAGAGCTGGTCGGCGTGATCAAGTAAAGGCGGGGCAGGATTTTCCGGAGTATTCTTGCAGGGAGGCGCGCGATTGCGAATTCTCTGCTAGCTAATAATACGCTCATCAAGAATAAAGGCATTGTGCATGAAGAAGTGGTTTATTTCTTTTGTTGTCATTCTCGCAGTTGCCGCTGCCGGTGGCTTGTTCTGGCTCAAGCGCGAGAAGGTCCCCTTGTACCTGGCGGTTGAGACACCGCCCGCACCCGCCCTGTCACCGGCGGAGGCGCTGGCAGGCTTCACGCTGGCGCCGGGCTTTGCCGTTGAACTGGTGGCGGCAGAGCCGCTGGTGGTCGATCCGGTGGCCATGGCCTGGGACGAAGCAGGTCGCCTGTTTGTGGTGGAAATGCGCGGCTTTATGCCGGATACCGAGGGCACTGGTGAGGACAAGCCGATAGGCCGGGTGGTCATGCTGCTCGATGATGATGGCGATGGCCAGATGGATCGCAGCGAAGTGTTTCTCGACGCTTTGGTATTGCCCCGGGCTGTGGCGGTAGTGAACGAGGGTTTGCTGGTGGCTGAGCCTCCGAACCTCTGGCTCTGTCCTGATATTCAGGGCAAAACCCGCTGTGAGAATCGACGCAAAGTGGCTGACTATGCCACCGATCACGAGCAGGTCAGCATGGAGCATTTGGAGAATGGCCTGTTGCTCGCCTTGGATAACTGGATTTATAACGCAAAATCCGAGCGTCGCTTTCGCTTTGACAAGGGCGAACTTCTGGTTGAAAAAACGCTGGCGCGTGGACAGTGGGGCATCAGTCAGGACAATCAGGGGCGCCTGTACTACAACACCAATTCCAATTTTCTCTCCGGTGATTATTTTCCCGGTCACAGTCTCGATGGCGTTAGCGCGGGCCTCGGAGAGCAAGTCAGCATAGACGATGAAGTGTTCAGCATCCGGGTGAACACCGGCGTGAACCGCGCTTATATAGATGGTGTTTTGCGTGAAGACGGACGGCTGAAATCGCCCACGGCCGTGAGCGGCCTGGCGGTTTACCGGGGCGGCCAGTTTTCTTCGGAATACTCGCAGGACATATTTGTGCCCGAGCCGGCGGCTAACGCTATTGTTCAATTGCGTGCCAGCCTCGATGACTTTGAGGTAAAGGCCGAGCATGTTACCTACCCCGATAAAAGCTGGGGACAGCGTGAATTCTTCACCTCCACTGATGAGCGTTTTCGCCCGGTCGATTTGAAGGTCGGACCGGATGGTGCGCTCTACGTTATCGATATGTATCGGGGCATTATCCAGCACAAGGCCTTTCTGACTGACGAATTGAAAGCACAGATAAAAGCGCGCGGTCTTGATAAGCCGCTCGGGCAGGGCAGAATATGGCGCGTTGTGCAGAGCTCGGCGCCGCGCCTAAACACGCCAGATCTTGCCTCCGCCAGTAGTGAGGAATTGATTGAAGCCCTCGGACATGAGATACCCTGGGTTCGCGATACGGCTCAGCGACTGCTGGCAGCCAAGCCAGATGCCGTCGAAGGTTTGAAAGACAGTGTCGTCAATTCTCATAAGCCATTGGCGGCGGTCCATGCTCTGTGGGCACTGGAGGCCCGACAGGCACTCGATGCTGCGGTGACGATGGCGGCCATTGAACGTGGTCAAGCGGCACTGACTCGACAGGCATTGCGGGCGGGCGGACATGTACTGAGCCGTGACCAATTGCTTGGTTTGCCCGCAAGCGTGAATGAAGACACTGCCAGCGCGTTGGCGTGGCTGAACGCCTTGGCGGCGCACAATGCACACCCGGAGGTTCAGCAGCGCTTGCTGGCAGAGCTGCATGCACACGGAGACAATGTGTATCGGCGGGAGGCGGCCGTGCGCGGAAGCCGCGGTGCCGAGTTGGCAATATTGGCAAGGTTTCTGACAAACGAACTCGCCGCTAACAAGGCCAATGAAGCGGCATTGAAAGATCTGGTGGCCAGTGCTTATTTGGGCCAAGGCCAGCAAGCGGCGGAAAAAGCCGAGCAAGAGCTGATGACCTTACTGAATCAGATTGAAGCCCAGCAGGGCGACAAGGCCTGGCGGCAACTAGCCATGCTGGCGGGCCTGAAAAAAGCCGCGCGGGCTATTGATGAGCCCTTCAAGCTTTCAGCTGCTCCCGGTCTCTTCACTGACAAAACCCTCGCGGGTGATGATCCCTTGTGGCTTGCCCGTGTGGAAGCCCGTCGTGCCTTCACTTGGCCCGGCGATGAAATGGCAGGTGGCAAGGAGCCACTTACAGGCAAGCAGACTGCATTGTTGAAAAAGGGCCAGGTTTTTTACAGGCACTGCGCCAGTTGTCACGGTGATAAAGGTCAGGGCGTCGCCGGTCTGGCGCCGGAGTTGGCCGGTTCGCAATGGGTGACGGGTCCTGTGGAGTGGCTCACCCGCATTGTGCTTGATGGCAT
>JBFJTG010000163.1:0-5930 GCA_041625575.1 Litorivivens sp. | reverse complement strand
GTATATCGCCGTGCCGACGGTGGTGATGCAGTCAGACGGGATTGCGATTGTGCCCAGGCCAATGGCCGAATTTTTCTTATATCGGGACAAGCTGAAAGTCTTTCACTTGCCACTCAAGTTGCCTTCGCTACCCACCTACTTAATCTGGCATCGCGCCATGAGTCAGGATAAGGGACATAGTTGGTTAAAAGATTTGATTATGGCGTGTGCCTGAACTGTGGGCGGCTACTCGCCGCCCGCATTAGTTTTTGGCTTTTCTTGTAGCTCTTATTCGTAGCTCTCTATTCATAAGTATAGCGAGCCGTTAATCCAATTGAACGGGGTTGGGAGGTGAATGCCTGATAGGACCCTACGCTCGAGCCAACCCTTGAATCGATAGTTGTAAAGATATTGGCCGGGGCAATCTGGTCGATATGAACTTCATCCGTGATGTTACGTCCCCACAGAGCAATATCGACGCTGCTGTTGCGCCAGCCTACCCGAAGATTAAAGGTCTGAGTTGAAGGCTGATCAAATAGGGGGTCCAAGGCCGAGCTGGAGTTAGCCGCACCCTTGTAGGCATAGTCCAGGCGCGAATAAATATCGCCGCTGCCAAAGGGGAGTCGCCAATTGAGAGCGATGTTTCCCTTTGTTTTCGCCGCAGACGGTAACGCCTGACCATCTAAATTACACTGACCCAAGTCATTGTCGGGGGTGCGTCCGTAGTAACATTGACCACCATCGTAGCTGTCGAAAATGGTATCGATGTAGGCGAAATTGATTGTTGCCATCAAATTCTCGGTGAGGATTGCCGTAGAGTCGATTTCAAATCCGTCCACGGTAACCAGGTCTGCATTGTTAATGATGAAAACCAGACCGGCAAAGCTCGCATTTTGAAAATGCTTGTACTCGGTATGGAATATCGCGGCATTGATCCGGGCGCGACGATCCAAGAATTCTGTCTTGGCACCCAGTTCGAAATTGGTCACTTCCTCTTCGCCGAAGGGGCGCATTTCATCGGTGGCCGTACCGTTTTGCAAACTAAAGCCACCGGCTTTGAAGCCCGTAGAAACCGCTCCGTAAATCATCGTGTCTGCACTGACAAAATAGCTGCTGGACAGTGAGCCGGTGATGGCATCATAGCTTTTTGATTGGTCGAAATTATTGCCGTCGGGTGTGACGAGGCACATCAGGTTTGTATTTAATGGCGGAACACAGCCTAGTGGCGAGAGCTGTGTCGACTGGATAACGACACCACGCTTGTCTTCGTAGGAATAGCGCAGGCCCGCAGCAGCCTTCCAATTATCGCTCAATTCAAAATCCAGTTTGGTGAATAGGCCAAAGCTGTCGGTGTATTGGGTTATGTCGAAGTCGCCGCGATCGCCCTCAACGCCAAGTGCGGGGGCCGACACAGGCAAGAAGCCTAAGGGTAGGTTGCCTCTTGTTGCAAGCTCGCCCACGACGGCGGCGCCATATTCTTCGATGTCTTTTTGGGCGATAAACTCCGGCAGATCTTTGTCGCCACGTCTAAATTCATTGGTGAAGAAAAATGCGCCGGCCAGCCAGTTAAACCAGCCATCGCTGTCAGAAGCCGCTCGAAATTCTTGGGAAAGCGACTCGCCGGCTTGTCGGTCGTTATAATTTGCCAAGAGCAGACTGGTTTGTTCAACATCATCGAGATAGGCCAGGCCGTCGTAGTCATCGTAGCTGGTGATTGACGTTAAATTGTAGCCGTCGCCGCCGTATTCCAGGGTAAGAATGATGTCGTTCGAGTCGCCTATGTAGCCACTGCCTTCGCTGTATTCGATCAGGCGGTCCGAGGGATCGTTGGGTATAGTTAAATTTGCCCCGGCATTGGCCAGTATTCGGCGAGCGGGATCACTCAAGAAAACATCGCCCGTTGTCGTGTTCATGTCTTTATCGGCGTAGCCTACGATCAGCCGCGCACTTAAGGTGTCACTAAAATCTGCTCGCAGCTGACCGCGAATTGTATAGCTATTTAAACCTTCGCTGTCGGGGCCTGCGGCATTGTCGATTAATTCGGATCGGCTGGTGTCGACAAGGCTCAGTCGTCCGGCTATCCAGTCGTTAAATGGCCCGCTGATATAGGCTTTAACCTGTCGCAATTCATCGCTGCCGAAATTGATTTCTGCCATGGCTTCAAATGATTCGGTCGGACCCTGCTTGGCCACGCTGATAACACCCGCCGTCACATTTTTTCCGTGTAGCGTACTTTGCGGTCCCTTGAGTACTTCCACGGAACTGACATCCACCAAGTCACCCATGCCAATGCCGGATCGTGACCGGAATGCGCCATCGATAAAGAGGCCCGTAGCAGGTTCAAAATTGGGAATGTTGCCCGCGTTACCAATATTGCGAATTCTGAAGGTGGTCGCCAACGGGCTTACATTTGTCAGTACTATCAGTGAGGGAACGTGAGCCGCAATATCGCTGATATCGTTAAAGCCAATGTCGACAAGTTGATCTGCCGTAAGAGCGGAAACGGCTACCGGTACGGTCTGCATGTCTTCCGACCTTTTTTGAGCGGTGACGATAACTTCTTCGAGTTGAGCCGCATATGATTGTGATGTCTCGACGAACAAAAGTGCGGACAACCCCAGCATCAAAAATCGCATGGAAGAGCTACGGCAAGCTTTATAATTATTCATATTAATAACCGAAAAAGGGGGCGCTATCAGGCGCATTATTCTAGTCGTTGAGACGCCCACCTGGACGAGATCAGGCTGCACGCTACCACAATGGGCGTAGAAGTAAAGTATTGGCATCGAATGTGTAATAATAAATGATTGGCGCCTAGAGGCGCGAAAACCTAAGCGGAGACCTTGTTTGTCTAACTGGTTAAAATGCTATTTATCAGTAGCTTAGGGCGAGCAGTGGACCCGCCCAAAGGCCTTGGGGCGGTCTCAAAGTACGGCATTTTGAGCAGCGTGACGGCGCTGACTGAACAACCATTTTGCGGGTTTGATTGTTGCCCGCTTAGGCCGGAGGACGTCCCGTAGGCGGTTGCAGGGCGGGCCGTCCCTGTTGCAGGTAGTTCCACTTGGGCCGGTCCTAGTTCGTCTTTAACAATGAGGCCATTATCCCTGTGCTGCCGGGAATTTTGTTATCCAGCAATGCTTGCCAATTCGCGTTCACTTCTTCGGCACCGTTTATCCATTTCAGCTCAACGGTGTCTTTAACTTTTGACGCGACTTTAAAACTGGCTTCCATGGCCTTACCCATTACTTTCCCTGACCCCCATTCTTTATCGCGTTTTTCAATTTGGGCGGGAGCAAAGAAGAAGGCAGGTTTCGCACCCGGAAGCTCGCCGACCTCGCCACCGCCGTCCCAGTGACTTGCGCCGACCATGCAGCTTTCGACCATGTTGTTGCCTAGATGGGTATGCAGGGCGGTAGTGAGTTTAGCGTCACCGGACATGTCGACGTAGGCAGTTGGTGTAAGGCTGTCGATTTGGCTTTCTTCGCCGTACAAGGTGATTTGATCGCAGCAGCCGAGCTTTTCCACAAAGTCCTTGTTGCGCGCGGAGGTGATGCCTATTACTTTCTGGGTAACAGCCGGGTCATCGTGCAGCATCATAGCGAGGCCGAAGCCTGTTTTGGATGACGCTGAACCGACCACAACCTGCCGGGCGCCGAAGAAATCATTGTCGATGAGATAGTCATAGATAAGAAATGAGGTCGCAAATAGAGGGAACAAGAGGCAGCGCTCGTTCTCGAATTGTTGAATGAATTCAGGCTCGACCTGCGTGCGTTGGTAGGAGCTATAGATGCTTGGGCCTGGCAGCGCTAGTCTGTGCTCGGCCAAGTCCCGGAAGTGGGAAGTGGAAATCCTTCCCGGCTGAAGGATCGCGTGGCTGGCCATGGGAAAGAAACCCCATAAGCGCTCGCCGACCGCAACGTCATCACAGCGAGATTCCAGCACATTCGCGCAGCCCCACACCGGAACCTTGCCCCAATTGTCCTGTGCGGGATAAAACTTCCAGTAGCCAATCATATCACCTGAAAGTGCATAGCTTACGTTGTTGGCCGTGAGGCCAAACTTGTCGACCGCGACCAGGATTTCCCCAGCTTTTAATGGCCTGACATCTTCGCTAACGACTTTAGTTTTTCGAAAGTCTGTTCGGTCTACCCAGAGTTCGGTGACTTTTGTCATTGGTTTGATTCCTGTCTGCATAATCACGGAATTAGCCTGTTAGTCATGTTAAACACGAAATCGAGCAGTTCAATGCCGACACATGCTTCCAACTGGTAGGCGCAGTAGCTGCAGAAGTGCAGTGCTCGCTGAGATTTAAATCAGATGTTGGCAGCGAGCATTCGCGTAGTAGTGCTGTCAGCGATTGCAGATTGCCAAGGAGAGCAATGTTCGTTCGCTAGGGATGCCAGGCATCAATACTCTTTGACCTGCGCTATCTATGCGGCGCAGTCAGCGGCCCTTACGATTAGTCGCCCCAGAATTTCCACCACTTTTTGCTGTTCTCTGCTCTAGCGGCTTTGCCTTTTTCAGAGCCCTTATCGAGTTCATTTTGAGTTTGCGCTGATTTTTTAGCACTTTGCTTTTCCATACCTTTTAACTCTTCGGACTTTTCCTTTTTGGCTTTCTTTTCTTTTAATTCATTTTTTTCGACATCAAGCTCTTCTTTAGCGTTCATCGCGGATTTATGCGCGGCCTTTTGCTCTGTGCTTGCCTTATCTTTGCCCACCATTTCAGGCTTTGCAGCCATTGCTGGCGCTATGAAAGCACTTGCTAGAATCAATGCGACTAGTTTTTTCATGGAAAATACCTGTGTGGAAGTGGATTAAGTGTCGAGTGTCATGCCAGGACTATTAATGGGCTTAGTGTGCTATATGCCCTTAGAGCATATCAAGGCAAAAGCGATAAGTGCCAATATTTCTGGATTAGTCTGGCGGCGTATTGATTCAAAGGCGGGATTGCCACCCAATAATGAATGACAGGCGGGTGGGCAGGCGGATAGACCCTAAGGGTAGGGAGATGGCTGCCGCGGCTTGAACCGGTTTTTGCCACGGTGCCCTCCGGGGAAAGCGGTGTTGATCATTTTATGGGCGATTAATGCCGGCACTTGTGGTATGCTGCGCCTTCATGTCGTTCGTTCTGCGGTCATTAACCTAGCGCAGCATCAATCACATCACATTATCGTTGCCAGCTGATCCTTAGATTAGCGCTTTTCGCGACGTCGCAATTTTATATAGTTCTCGTAACTGGCGCATCTTTAACGCTCGGCAGCTCTTGTCTGCTGTTTCCCGCGCCATGTCGGCAAAATATATTCTATCGGCTCGATATCCATTGGAGATGTTGAGTGCAAACTTCTGGAGCACTATGACTACAGGCACGATTGGAACCGCAGAACCACAACCAAGCATACTGTCTTTTGTTAAGGACCTGCCCAACCTGTGCTCGCTCGCAGGACTAGCCTGCACAGTACTGGCCATCTACTTCAGTATTATTGGTGTTTACTATGCTGCAATGATTGGCATGGTTTGGGCAGTCGCCTTTGACTGGGCCGATGGTTTGATCGCCAGGCAATTAAAAGGTCGTACCGGTAATGATCGCGCTTTTGGCGGCCAGCTTGACGTATTGATTGATATTGTGAGCTATGGCGTGACGCCGGCTATTCTGCTTTTGAGCTACGGCCAATTCGCGCCGATCTATTTATTGGGTGCTTTCGTAATGCTCGCCGCGAGTGCGATTCGCTTGAGTTATTTCAGCATCTTCGGTCTCGCTGCTGGAGATAGGTACACAGGCTTGGCTCTTGATAACAACAGTTTAATTCTGGTTTTCATATTTCTATTTGAAAGCGTATTGAGTCAAGGCGTGTTTTCGATTGTGCTTTATGCCAGTGGCGTAGGGCTTGCCGCATTGAATGTGTCCCAGATTACGACGCCAAAATTATCAGGCAATCCGATTAATGTCCG
>JBFJTG010000162.1:0-5940 GCA_041625575.1 Litorivivens sp. | reverse complement strand
TTGGTGTGGTGTCTCAGGTTATCCCAACCTTCTCGCGCAAACCTTTGTTCGGTTACGACTCAATGGTTTACGCAACAGCGTCGATCGCCTTCCTGTCGTTCATCGTGTGGGCTCACCACATGTACACGGTAGGTATGCCGATCGCTGGCGAACTGTTCTTTATGTACGCCACCATGCTGATTGCGGTACCGACGGCGGCCAAGGTGTTTAACTGGATAACCACCATGTTCAAAGGTTCTCTGACCTTTGAAACACCAATGTTGTTCTCGATCGCGTTCGTGTTCCTGTTTACCGTGGGCGGTCTTTCCGGTCTGATGCTGGCCATCGCGCCGGCTGACTTCCAGTACCACGATACCTACTTTGTTGTGGCTCACTTCCACTACACGATGGTAGCGGGTGCGATCTTCTCCATGTCTGCAGCTGTGTATTACTGGCTGCCGAAGTGGACCGGCAAGATGTACAACGAGACCATGGGTAAAACCCATTTCTGGGTATCGTTCGTCGGCTTTAACCTGACCTTCTTCCCGCAGCACTTTGTGGGTCTGGCAGGTATGCCCCGCCGTATTCCCGATTACAACCTGATGTTTGCCGACTTCAATATGATGTCGTCAATTGGTGCCTTTATTTACGGTGCCAGCCAGTTGCTCTTCCTGTTTAACGTAGTGCGCACCATCACTCACGGCAAGAAGATCGACGACCCGCAAGTGTGGGATGGCGCTCATGGTTTGGAATGGACTGTACCGACTCCAGCCCCGTATCACACTTTCACGACTCCGCCAGAAATGAAAGAGAGTGAGATGCATGGCTGATACAACTGACAAAGGCATTTTCTACACCTCGGCCAAACTCTTGGCTGTATGTGTGGCGATGTTTGCCTTTGTCTTTGTTGTGATGGTGCCTTTGTACAATGTGTTGTGCGAGGCGCTGGGTATTAACGGCAAAACCAGTGGTCGGTATGAGGTGACGGAAAATATCATCGATACCGACCGCACTGTGAAAATACAGTTTGTGGCGAATTTCAATGAGCAGATGCCCTGGGAATTTCGCCCCAACACGACGGTTGTAACTGTGCATCCGGGTGAAGCCAAGAACATCACCTACTATGCGCATAACACACAGAGCCGGGATATGGTCGCTCAGGCTATACCCAGCGTAGTGCCCTCGCGGGCTGCCGAGTATTTCCACAAAACGGAATGCTTCTGCTTCAATCGTCAGCCGCTGGTGGCGGGCGGCGAAGCGGATTTGGGACTACAATTTATTATAGATCCCGATTTGCCCAAGGACATACACACCATCACCTTGTCGTATACGATTTTTGATGTAACAGAAATGGAGCAGCCAAGGGCCGATTCGGTCGCTGCACGTTAAGATAAGTTTTCTCAAGCGAGAATAACGGAGATACAACATGGCAAGTCAGAGCAACACGGGGTACGAAACTTATTACGTGCCCGAGAGCAGCAAGCTCGCCGCGTGTGCAACTGTTGGCCTGGTACTGACCATCTTTGGTGCCGCCAGCGGTATTAATGACGGCACCTTTGGTGACCCCAATGAATCAACCAATTCCTGGTTTATTTTTTGGTGCGGGCTGGCCTTCCTTTCGGCCACCCTCTTCACCTGGTTCCGTATCACCATCAAAGAAAACATGGCGGGCATGAACAGCGCGCAGCTGAAGCGTTCATACGCTATCGGCATGCAGTGGTTTATCTTTTCAGAAGTTATGTTCTTCTTCGCATTCTTCTTTGCGCTGTTCTACATTCGCTGGTTGGCGGCCCCGTGGTTGGCCGGTGAAGGCGACGCTGGACGTATGAACCCTGTGCACCTGTGGCCTGGTTTCGAGTTCGCTTGGCCACTGATGGAGACACCGCAGGATGCAGTGGGTGGTGTGGCTAATCAGGTTATTGCCAACAACGGTGAATTTGTCGGCGCTGAAAGAAACATGGCTTTTCCCGGCTTTGTCGAAATGTTCAAATGGCTGCCGTTTTACAACACCGTCATTCTGCTGACCTCTTCCGTGACCGTTCACTGGGCACACCATGCCCTGCTGCACGATGACCGCAAGAAGTTCAACATGTGGCTGGCAGTTAGTGTTGTGCTCGGCATGATCTTCGTTGGTCTGCAAGTGCTCGAGTACTACGAAGCCTATGCCCACTACGGTTTGACGCTGAAAACCGGTGTTTACGGCACAACCTTCTTCATGCTGACGGGCTTCCACGGTTTCCACGTGTGCCTGGGTATGATCATGCTACTGATTCAGTTGCTACGCTCGGTTGTTGGTGGTCACTTCACTAAAGACGATCACTTTGGTTTTGCCGCATCAAGCTGGTACTGGCACTTTGTAGATGTGGTTTGGATATTCCTGATGTTGACGGTTTATATATTCTAAACCGGAAATAACAGGCAGTGACTTAGGGCCCAGGCGCGAGAGTGCTTGGGCCTTTGTTCGTTAGGGGTGGATGCTGCGACTGCCCTGCAGGCGAGAGGTCGCGACTTGATTCGCGAGCAAGGCTCGCTCCTAGGTAGGAGCCTGCCCTGCAGGCGAATAATGGGAGCTGCGATGTTTTACGGTTTAATCTTCGAGCGGCGCGTTTTTGTATTCATCCCAAGGCGCACCAAATCGCAACTGGCCGCTCTGGATTCCGTAGGCGATTGTTCCTAGGAGACTGGCGGTTAATACAATGCGTACTCCTAATGCGTACCATTGCCGCTTTTTACCGTCACCCTGATCCTGGACCATGAATTTTAGGCCCGTAAACAAACTGATTACGACGCCAATAAACAGGATGACTATGGCAATTTTGATTCCCATGGTGATACTACCCCCGAATGTTTGCGGGCAGTATACACAATCGCCCGTGGTGAACCCATGACAGGCGGTTTGCGTTCGCGCAGCTGGGGTCTGGCGCTCTTGGTCATCACAACGGCTGCATTTTTACTGTTTTTGGGGTTGTGGCAGCTCGAACGTGCAGAGGAAAAACGGACTCTTATAGAGGCGCAGGACGCACAGCGAAAACTACCGGCATTGCGGGTGGAGTCAGCGAAGCAGGTCCTGCCCGAGTATCGATCTGTTACTGTGCGCGGACACTTTGACACGCAGCGATACTGGCTGCTTGAAAATCGTATTTTTAAGGGCCGCTACGGCTTTGAAGTGGTCAGCCCCTTTACCCTGCTGGATGGCTCCAGCCTGCTTGTGCACCGTGGCTGGTTGCCCGGTGATCGAAGTCGGCGTGAGTTGCCACAGGTCGATACACCGGGCGGTGAGTTCGAATTAACAGGAGTGATTGATCAGGGCGGCGCCACGGGTTTTCAGCTCGCGGGCGCCGGCGAAGACAGTGGCTGGCCCAAACGCGTGCAGTGGTTGCCGACGGCGCAAGCGGCCGAGGCCTTGGGCGTAGAGCTACCGGATCTTTTGCTGCGCCTGCGAGCGGGTGAGCCCGGCATGCATACCCAAACCTATCATGCGGTGAATATGCCTCCGCAGAAGCATCTGGGTTACGCGCTGCAGTGGTTTGGCATGGCGATCATAATTGTATTTTTGTATGGGCTGCGCCTCTGGCGACAGCGCACATTGAGAGGAAGTTTGCGTGACTCAAACGGATAACAATTCATCGAAGTTAATTTTTTCGTTAATTATTGGCATACCGCTGCTGGTGATCGCTTTTTCGACCTTGCTATATCAACTGGCGAACCGCGATATGCTTGCGCTGGGTACGGTGAATAATGGGGAGTTACTGCAGCCCCCTGTCGCCATTGCCGAGTTAATGCCGGAACATCGCAATGGCGAGGCGGTAGAGTTCAATAAAGCTGATTCCCTTTGGCAATTTGTCGTCGTCGGAGATGGCTACTGCGAGCAAACCTGCGAGGCTATGCTCTACCTGACCCGCCAGACCAAAACCGCACTGGGCAAGAAGATGAATCGTGTGGGTCGAATGTATGTAAATTTGGGTTCGGACTACGGCGCCGATCTCGACAAGCACCTAATTGACGAGCATGAGAAATTAACGCCAATATTTGCCGATCCAGAAGCCTACCGGCAGTTCTCGCAACTGGTATTGGACGATGAGGCCGCCGGCTTCTATGTGATCGACCCCAAAGGCTGGATCATGATGGTTTATCAACTGCCTGATCTGGAGCAAGATACCCTGACCAGTACCGGTAAGTTGGTCATCAAGGATATGAAGCGCTTGTTGCGTTAACACTGTTTGCTGGAGAATGACGTGAATCAGACAAAACCCGGTTATCGATTGACCTTGCTTGCATGCGCGCTGGCGGTGGTAGTGATCGGTTTGGGTGCCTTCACCCGCTTGGTTGATGCCGGCCTCGGCTGTCCTGACTGGCCGACTTGTTATGGTCATGTGCTATGGCCGACTTCCCATGAAGATGTTGCTGCCGCCAACGCGCATCCGGATTTTGAGCATACGCCGGTTGAATCGCATAAAACCTGGCCCGAGCAGGTGCACAGGCTCTTTGCTTCCAGCCTTGGCCTGCTCGGCTTGATCTTGCTGGGCCTGGCCATTAAAAATCGACCCGAGGGTCACCCCTGGAAATTGACGGTTTTGTTTTTGAGCGTTCTGGTGGGTGGCACGGTTGCGCGCATCGTTATCGGCGACCGGGTAGACCCCTATTTATGGATTATGGTGGGAGGCTACTTTGCCTTGTTGGGCGTGCAGGCGATGCGCTACGGAAGCTCCGGCGACCAGCCGGTAAAGCTGCCGGCGTTTATAGCCGGTTTTCTGATATTGCAGGGCCTGTTTGGTATGTGGACGGTCACCCTGAAACTGTGGCCGCAGGTGGTGACCGCACACCTGCTCGGTGGCTTTACGGTATTTGCCCTGTTATGGCTGTTGGCCTTGCGCTTGCGCAATCAGAGTTGGCAGGTGCGAGGACACAGCATGGAGCACATAGTCGGCCTGCGACCAATAGCGCGCCTTGCCCTGATTGTCGTCGTGCTCCAAATTGCACTGGGCGGCTGGACTACATCCAACTATGCTGCGGTTGCCTGCCCGGACTTACCCACCTGTCAGGGTGAGTGGCTGCCCGAGATGGACTTTATTGCAGGCTTCAATATTGCACAGCACATTGGGCCTAACTACCTGGGCGGCACAATGGACAACGCCGCGCGGATTGCGATCCATTACTCCCATCGTCTTGGCGCGCTACTGACAATGATTGTTTTGCTCGTCTTGGCCTACCGGCTTCGGCGCAGCGGGATTAACCCGCTGCGAAACATGTCGTTTTGGGTAGTCGGGGTGCTGTTTTTACAAATCGCACTGGGGCTGAGTAATGTTTATTTCAAATTTCCGCTAGGGGTGGCCGTCGCGCACAATCTGGTTGGTGCGGTGCTACTGCTAACAATGGTGACTCTTAATTATGGCTTGCACACATTGAGCTTGCGACCTACAGGCCGGGATAACTCCGGGCACAACGAGCATGGCGAAAATCGGCGCGGACGCGGCGTGTTGGATTTAAGCCCAAAAGAATTGAGAGGGCTTCGATAGTGAATGTAGACAAAGCTGCCACGGCAAGCTGGCACGACTATTACGAAATGTGTAAACCCAAAGTGGTTTACCTGATGTTGCTCACGTCGATGATTGGCATGTTTATGGCTGTGCCGGGCATGGTTCCCTGGGAGGTTTTGATTTACGGAAATCTCGGTATCGGCTTGTGCGCGGGCTCCGCTGCTGCGGTAAACCATCTGGTTGATCGGCGTATAGACCTGGAAATGTCGCGCACTAAAAATCGGCCGGTTGCGCAGGGCCGTATTGATACAGTCCATGCCATTATCTTTGCTCTGGTTTTAGGCGGCCTCGGCATGGGTATGCTGCTGATCAAAATTAATCAGCTAACGGCCTGGCTAACGCTTGCCTCATTGCTCGGTTACGCCGTGGTTTACACGTTGTGGCTAAAGCGTGCGACGCCACAAAATATTGTCATTGGCGGGCT
>JBFJTG010000161.1:0-6059 GCA_041625575.1 Litorivivens sp. | reverse complement strand
TATTTTGCTGCAAAGCCATTTCACTGGTGCAGGCAGAAGTCATGGGCGGATTCCACTCACCCGTGTCGCTGTCACAACTGGAAGAACTCGAAACGGAAGAGCAGGAGCACTTCTTGATGCTACGCCCATTCCATGCAGAAATTACTGGCGCTGACGTTATGGAAGAAGGCATCTCGGACATGGTGGCCAACCTTGAGAACAAGCTGAGAACCTAAGCGCAGAGATCGATTGAAATTTCAGCCCATAGTTTCTTAGAGACCTTATTTCGGGACGCAATCCTCTCACTCCGACCAGTAAAAAAACGTTAAGGATCGACAAACCTGATTCGTGAACGCTTTGACACGCAAATTTGATCAATCTCCGACCGACAGATCCGCCCACTTAACAAGCTCTGACCGGGGCCGATCGGCGGTCTCTGCAAGTTGATAACGCACCGATAACAAGCCTTCTTTGTAGCCAGCGGTATCGAGCCAATTGACTCCTGCGATCGGCTTTGAAGAAATATACACGGTGTAATCTCCATCGTCGTCAATTTCAATAGACCGATTATTCAGGGTAATTCCGGGAAAATGCTTATAGTCTAGCGATTGCAGCCAGCGGTTTTGGAGCGAAATAGACCAGTAATCAACCTTGGGAGCTTTACCTTTCACGACCAGCACTTCGTCGTCGGCAATATCAAACCACGTTCCGTAATAGATATTATCTTGCGTCGGGTAGAACACGCCTCCAAAATCTGCGTTATATTCTTTGGGAACATCGAAGTTGTTTGGCTTTCTCTGCAGCATACTCATCAATGCAATATTGCCGTTCACCGTTTCAAGAAAGAATTTCGTAGCGCGGTCTATCCGCGCGGCAATTTGTCCGCTGCTTTCCAACTTATAGGCTTCTTGGCCAACCAGACTGATCGCCACCTCGGCCTCATTCGCCGTCGCTCTATCATGAAAGTACTCTCTAACCATAACCAGATGCGTATCATCGTCCAGCCTCAGCCAGTTCCCATGATAGTCGTTCGGCCTGATTCGACTCAAAAGCAGTGTGAAATCACCATTCCCGTCGGTTTCCAGCTCCTGTGTAGAAATATTACCTGCCGCGCGGTTCCATCCGTTAATAGACTTTCCATACAAAGCAAAGCCTAGGTAACTGGCATCTTGTCGGTTGCCTGAAATGAGGTACTGATACTTTGAGGAAATTTCAGCGGTAAGGTAAACGGCATCCGGACTGTCGCCCAAAAACTTGCGGTAGTCAGACATCCAATTCGTGAATTGGGGCGCGGCGGGGTCACCTTTCGCTAACTTCATCTCCAGAGCAGCAGAGGCTAACTGGGCCAAATATCGCATACCGTCAATCTGTTCACGCTCATTGTCCGTCGTGTCAAATACCCGCACCGCGCCAGATTCGAGTGCAATCAGAAATTTTTGCCACGCAATCGCGACCGGTCGGTCGGCCGACCATTCCTGCGGCGGAGCCTCAACAATCACCTCGCCACGCATTGTGCCAAGCATGAAGCTCAGGCCCGACAAAACTATCAATAATACAAAGGTAACAATGACTTTCATAAATACTCTCTTACCCGACCTTTGTGTAACTCCAGAGCAATATCAGATTCTCTTCATATAGCAAAATCAGTCTTGTCGACAAAGACGCGTCGAGAGTCGGCGCCGCCCAGCAATTTCAGCCTTGCTGACTATCCGCCAGCTGCTGGGCTTTCATGCTCAGTTCCGCAGCTTTGAAACAGTGGGCCTGTGTCATTGCCAGTTCTGTGCGATTCAGGCAGTCGAGAATCATCTGCCCAAAGAAAGGAAAACCCGAAGTCCCTAGACACTCGCGTTTATCAACACTTTCACCGTTCACCTGAATAATCACCGACGCCGGCGCTTTTCGGGCGGGGTCGATGTATTTGCGCAGCTCCAAGGTTCCCTGTGTGCCGACGATAAAAGTTCGGCCATCACCCCAGGTAGGCAGCCCTTCCGGGGTATACCAGTCCACCCGACTATAAAACGAAGCCCCGTTGTCGCCCGTTAGGGAAAGCTCACCAAAATCTTCCAACTCCGGATAATCCGGATTATTAAAATTTTCAACTCGCGCAAAATTGATTGAGGCTTCTGAGCATCCGGCATAAGTCAAAAACTGCTCTACCTGGTGCGAGCCGATATCAGTAAGAATACCGCCATAACATTGCTTCTCAAAAAACCAGGCTGGTCGCGTCGACGCGGCCAGCCGGTGCGGCGCCAGGTTGACGACTTGTAGTACCCGGCCAACGGCGCCGTCAGCAATTAACTCCCCGGCCATCCAGGCGGCGTCGTTGTGCAAACGTTCGGCGTAGTAGACGAGGTACTTCCTGCCGGTATTGGCGACTACCTGCTTTACCTCTGCCAGTTGCTGCAAGCTGGTAAAGGGCGACTTGTCGGTGAAATAATCTTTACCGGCCTTGAGAACCTGAATCCCGATTTCCGCACGCTGGTTCGGGATCGCAGCTGATGCAACCAATCTAATCGCCGGATCGTCCAGAATTTCATTAAAGTTACTGACCGGCTTGGCGTTCGGAAACTGCTCCAGAAACCACTGCAGACGCTCCGGGTTCGGCTCGTACACTTTCGTGAGTTCCGCACCAGCGTCACACAAGCCATTGCTCTGGCCCACGATATGACCATGGTCAAGAAAGGCTGCAGCAAACTGAAACTCACCAGGTTTGACAACCGCTTCGATATCCGCTGAAGGCGCATAGCTTGCGCCGTCTTTGATATTACTCACATCAGGCTCCACTCAGTTTGACTATCGTGGTGTAAATCACACTGGCCAGTACGGTAGCAATGCATATGAGCATGGCAATATTGAACACTACGCGTTTACGGCCGCGCGGCATGTCGGCGCCGAGATAGGCTTCGGAGTTATTCAGCCAAAACCAGCCGAGATAGGCCACGGGTAATAGAAAACCACAAATCGCCGACGTTGGCAGAATGACATAGGGCCCCATGCTCGACCACAGAAACACACCTAACACCGCCGGTGTGGGGAGCAGCAAGGCCAACTGGTACTTGCGTGAATGATGCTCCCAGCCAAACAATTCCGCTGCCGCCGAGCCGCAGCACAGCATATGCATCACCAGCGAACCTACCGCCATACCCAAAATTCCCAGGCTGAAAATTAGACGGGAAGCCAACTCGCTGATACCCGCTTCGGCAAATAGTCGCGTTGCCGTTTCCGGATTAAGGCGCCCGCTCACACTCGCTTCACCACCGTGCAAGACGCCGGCTGCGGCAATAGACATCAGCCCCGTCACCAGCAAGTAGGGCAGCACCAGCCCCAGTACAATATCGTAGCGGGCCAGTTCCCGGTGCGCCCTGCCCCACTGTCGATTCAACAGGGTATAGCCGTAGACGAAGGTCATATTAATGCCTACCGCTGTACCGAGTGCTGCCATAACGGTCATTAGCCCTTCGCTATCGCTGGGCAGGTTCGAGGGGATATAACCGCGCCACACCGCTGACCAATCCACTTGCCCCTTAAGGCTGGACTCCAGCACCACCCAAGCAAAACACACTACGATCATACAGGACAAAATCTTGACCGCATTCTCGAACAGAAATACGGTGCGACCTCCGCGACCGTAGTGCCAAGCTGTCGTCGCACACAGCGCCCACACAATCACTGCCAAGCCAAAGAGATACATTTCCCGTGCCAAGCCACCGTCGGTCTTCATATCAAAACCGGTAGCAACACTGATCAGCTCTTCAAACATTCCCGCACTTAAGGGGTAGTGGGAAAAGCCCCAGATAATACTCGACAGCAGTGCCGACACCGCCCACAGCCAGGCCAATGAAGGATGCACATGCTTGCGAAAGGCCCGGTAGGGTTGCTCTTGCGTGGACAGGGTTTGGTGGGAAAGTGCAAACAGCATGATGCAGCCAATCAGCATCGAAATCGGTTGTACCCACAAGAGTTCATAACCGTACACCGCGCCCAGTGTTAGCGAGGTGATGGCGGAGCCACCACCCAGCGTCATCGCGCCCTGCAGCCAACCGGGGCCGCTCAGTTTCAGGTAGTTCCACGAGCGCTGCGGTGCGGGCATGGCGGCAATGCGTGCCAGTTGCATTTGCTCATTCATCAGCGGTAACTCTTGTCCATATCTATGGTGACGTCGATATTCTGCCGCTCACGCAAGTGCGAATTCTGTATGCGCTCGTTCAGCGCGCCTTGATATTGTTCGGCATCGGGCGGACAGTTCACACTCCCGTTCTGCCAATGCGACAAAAGAATGGCGTTAGCAATACCCAGAGAATTCATCCCCTCAGCCGCCGGTGCAATCAAAGACTCGCGCCCGTCGATGGCAGCGACAAAATTATTGAGAATCTCTGCGTGTTGATTGTTTGTCATTTCGGTTGGCGTTATATCTCGAACCTGCACTGTCGGCATGCCAAACATATCGCGAGTGCTACGGCAGTACTCACTCACCGATGCCTGATTGTCGTGAAGCAGAATGCGCTGTCCGTCGAAGGTCAGGCTGGCGCGATCGCCGACAATCTCCAATCGATTAAAACCGGGCGCTTCCCCCGTTGAACCCACAAAGGTGCCGCTGGCGCCATTGGCGTAGGTAAAATAAGCGGTAGCTTCGTCCTCTACTTCAATGGGGTGGTACTTGCCCATTGCGCAGAAGCCACGTACTGATTCCGGCATGCCGCACAACCACTGAAATATATCGAGATTGTGAATGCACTGATTCACCAGCAAGCCGCCACCCTCGCCCTTCCAGGTAGCGCGCCAATCACTCACGGCAAAATACACATCGGGTCGGAACCAGTTGGTCATGGTCCAGTGGGTGCGCCGCAGTTCACCGAGTTCACCCGCATCAATCACGGCCTTCATGGTTTTAAAGAGCGGCGAGCAGCGCTGATTCAGCATCAGCCCAAACACCTGCTCCGGCTGCACCGCATCCAGCATGCTCTGTGCATCAAAATTACTCAGGGCGATGGGTTTTTCCATCATCAAATGCAGGCCCGACTGCAATACCGCAAGCCCCATATCCCGGTGGTAGAGCGTGGGCGAGGCCACCAGCACCGCATCACACAGGCCGCTACCGAGCAGCTCGCGATAGTCGGAAAAATGCTGCGCCCCGGCAGGCAATTCATCTGGCGCGGTGCGCGAACATATCGCTGTGATTTCACATGCATCCACGGCACCACTTGTGACGTTCTGAATATGCTGACGGGCAATATTCCCCAGACCGATCATCCCTAGTCTTAGTGTCACTTGATCTTCTCCACCCGGTTTTCTGCACCACCGCGAACGATATACAGCGCATCAACATCGCCCTGCTTATCCACCTCAAAACGAAACTCCAGGGTCTCGCCTCCCTGCGTGGACGCAAAGCGATGCTCGCCGACCTTATCTAGTACCGTATTACCATACATCGGCGCAGCGGCAACGAGTTGGCCGTCTTAGATACTAAAGGTAAAGGTGATGAAGCTAATCTTGTATTTGCCAGTGTATTTATCCAGCGGTGAGGCATAGGGCACCTCGCGAATACTGGCTGCCGTCCAGGGAGTTGTGCGCGCTGGCAGTGCTTTGATTCCACTCACTTGCTCAACACTAGGCGCATCCGCCGCATTACTGCCAAGGCGCCGTAGATGAATCAGCAGGCCGGTCAGTGTTTCCGCATCCAGACCCGGAAACTGGCGATGGCCGGGCATCACCCCGTTCCAGATTTTACCATTGACCTCAATTTCACCCTGCATACCGTCGAGCACAATGCGGGTGAGCCACTCCACAGGACCCGTCACCCATTGCGAACCGGCCAACTCCGGTGCCAGACCGGCGACACCCTGACCTTTATCACCGTGGCAACTGGCGCAGTGCCTGTAAAAAGCCTGGCCCTTTTCCAGCAGTGCAGCCTGCTGGCCCGTAAGTGGCTCCTTGCCACCTGCCATTTCATCGCCGGGCCAGGTGAAGGCACGACGGGCTTCCACACGGGCAAGCCACAAGGGATCATCACCCGCGAGGGTTTTGTCAGTGAAGAGACCGGGAGCAGCTGAAAGCTTGAAGGGCTCATCAATAGCCCGCGC
>JBFJTG010000160.1:0-6103 GCA_041625575.1 Litorivivens sp. | reverse complement strand
GGCACGGTGCGCCACGTTATGCGGATCGGTACCTTCCATGGCATGGACGACCCTTATTACGTGGATAAGTATCAAGCCACGTTTTGGTGTCAGCCAGGCAAGGGCCAGTACAGCGTTCCGCCAATTGATTGTGAACTGAGTGCTGACGCGAGCTTGCCGGTCGATGGGCTTAGCTGCATCCCCTATACCGCAACCAAAGAGCCTGAGTGCGTGCTCCACCTGAATAAGCATGGCGGTTTGCTAATTAGCTGTGACTCGGTGCAAGACAGGAGTGACTACAGTCAGTGCAGCTGGCTATCGAAGCGAATATTGCCGCGCATGGGTTTCGAAAAGCGCGTGTTAATTGGCCCCATCTGGAAGCAGCGATTCAGCCTTGACGATGCGTTGCTAAAACAGAATTTCGAGGCGATTCTGGGCCTGGATTTTAGTCATCTCGTGTCCGCACACGGTGGCTTTAGATTGAACGACGCCAAGGAGAATGTTGAGGCAGCGATCGCAAAAAGCTTTGCTGGCTGACACTTGGCCGCTTTTTCGTCGTATGATTCAATTTGCATATAACTAGAATCAGGAGTAGTCCGTGTCCTTAAATTACAGTGAACACCCCGCCATGTTTCGCAGCCGCCCCTTTTTATTCATATTGTCGGTGCTATTGGTGCCGGTGGGTATTGGAATCATTATTCTGCTGACATGGTTTGTGAAATGTAAGGCTACCAAGCTGGAAATTGGTAACGGCGAAATAAGCCTCGTAGAGGGCCTGTTGAGTAAGGGCAGGACGGAAGTTGATATCACCACCGTGCGCTCGGTGAAAGTGTATCAGTCCTTTATGAATCGCTTATTGGGTGTGGGTAATGTGTCGGTTTATACAGCGGGTGACTCACCAGAGATTTCTGCCGTTGGTATGCCGCGGCCGCAGGAATTTAAAGACATCATCAAGGGGCGTGAATAGTTGTGAGCGATGCTGACGAAGGCAATCAAGCGCTGCGCATGCTGCTGGTTTTTGGTGTGCTGTTTGTTTTGCTGGCCATCGCGGGTTATATGCTTTGGCCGCTGGCTGCGGAGTTTGGCAGTAGCCAATTGGCACCGGGTTTGGGTATGCGCGACGCGGCGGTAATTTCGTTTTTTGTAACCGTGTTGACAATGGTGGTATTCGCTTTTGCCGCCGGTGACGGTTTTATCGGCGAAATTCAGTTTATGCTGGCGGGGTTTTTCTCGTTCTTTGTTGTGATTTGGCTAATGCTGGCGTGGATTTTTTAAAGTGATTTCGCCTGCGAGGCAGACTCCTACGAGTGCGAGTTGTAGGAGCCTGCCCTGCAGGCGAATAAGTTTCTAGGCGGCTATTGTTCCGGCTTTATCAAAAGCTATACACCAAGGTGACGGTGGTTTGCTTGTCGGCGTGCTCCTTACCCGCGGGAACATTTTTCGTATAGTTAATTAGATAGGCAATTTTGAGTCCAATGCCGCCGGCAACGGTGGTCTTCAGGGACGTGCTCGATTTCGAAATGGTGTTTTTGTCGCCTGATTCCGATGACAGTTTCTGCTCAAAGGTTGCGGTTGGCGACAGATCCCATCTGAATTGGCTGGAAACACGAACTATTCCTTCTTCTTCGTCTTTGCCCACTGCATCAGCGGCTAGCTCGGCACGGCGATAACCCGGACCGATTTCAGCGTCCCAGAGCATATCTTCATTATTAATCAATCGGCGCCCGTAACCCACGGCTACGGTGCTTCTGTACTTGTAGCCACTAAAGCGATCATCGTCGTGAGACAAGTAGCCAAAGGTGTAGTTGTTTGAGCTGAAGGTGTAGGAAAGGCGGTTAGATAGAAAGTATTTTTCCGCAGACTGAACGCCGTCGCTCTTTGTGGCCAGGGAATGAAAGTCCGAATTATTTTTCCAGTCGCCTTCTTCCCAGGTAAGTGAGCCGTTGGCCGATATGCTTTTGGCGTCGGTATTGCCTTCGCTGGCGACAAAACCAAGTTCGGCATCGCCACTCCAGGGCGAGTTTCCTTCCTGGGCAAAAGCGGGGGCGCAGCTCAAAGCCAGTAGCGCTGCGAAGGTATTGCGAATCATAGATACTCCAAGTCTGGTAGATTTAGTGAGTGTGCAGAATGAACGAGCCAGATCGGGTGCTAGCAGAATCCGGCTCTAGGGTAATTGAGATTAAACGTCTGCTTCCTTGTGAAAATGCACATCCATTTGCGGGAAGGGAATATCCATGCCGGCAGCGCTCAGACGAATTTTGATTGTCTCCAGCAATGCATCATGCGTTCCCCAGTAGTCCGGCGTGTTAACCCAGGGCCTTACCACAAGGTTTACGGAGGAGTCGCCAAGCTGTCTTACCGCAACCAGTGGGGCTGGCTCCGGAAGAATTCGACTTTCTTCAGACAGTACCTGGCGAATGACGTCTTTTGCTTTTGCAATGTCGGCGTCGTAGCCGATGCCAATGGTTAAATCGATTCGGCGTGTAGCAAAGGCGTTGTAATTGGTAATCGGGTTGGACATCACTTTCGAATTCGGGATCATGATGCGTTTATTGTCCGGCGTAACCAGCATGGTGGAAAACAGACTAATGGATTGGACCACACCAGCGGTACCACCGGCTTCAATGTAATCGCCAACGCGGCAGGGTCGAAAAGCGATCAGCATGATACCCGCTGCGAAATTGGACAGCGAGCCCTGCAAGGCGAGGCCGATGGCCAGACCTGCAGCACCAAGTGCGGCGAGTATGGAGGTTGTCTGGATGCCCGCGTGACCGAGCGCGGGAATGATGGCTACGGCTAGAATAGCTCCGAAGACGAGTTTACCAATGAAAGTGCTGACAGTGGGGTCAATGCTGCGCGAGTTCAGGGTGCGCACGAGCAGGCTACTTACAATTCTTGCGAGCCAATAGCCGAGGATCAGAATGCCGATTGCGGTGAGCAGTTTGGGCCCGTAGGTTAAGGCAAAGTCGCTGGCCTGTTGAATTAATGCTGTACTGTCCATGCATCCTCCGTGTGACTAAGCTGTGATTTTGTTGCGGTTTTTTCGCGAAAAACTACCGGTGCGCAGCAAAGTAGCTTTAAATGGCGGTAGCTTGACGATTTTGGCGGATCATCTCAAGCTTTGCTACGCGGTAATACGCCTTGCCGATGTCAGATTGTGCAAAATAAGGAAAAATTCATGCGATTTACTCTCCTGCTGCTCGCTTTGTCGCTTAAGGGCATCGTATATGCGGAGGAATTTTCTTCTCGACACGCGCCGGGCTATGCCCAAACCAGCTGGGCATCGGTACACGGTGACGCGAGTAATTCGGATTATGTGCCGCTGATACTAAGCACGGAGTTGCAAGCTCAATGGCTGGCGCTCAAAGGCAGTGTTTCGTGGACAGCCCCGACCGTTTCGCCGGATGGCACGCTGTATATCACCACCGGTCGCGGTAAAGGTTACGCCCACCTGCATGCGCTGAATCGTGACGGCGACGTATTGTGGGAGGCGAGCCCGCAGCAGACGCTGGACGATCTGGATGCGATGGCTGTCGTCAGCGCGCCCATTATCGATACCGACGGTGACCTGTATGTGAGTGACAGTAACCAGTTGTGGGCCTTCCATGCAGACGGTCGAGTCAAGTGGGTGAGTTCGCTTAGTCGTCACGGCATAAATGAACCGTTTGTTAGTGCGATCTTTGCTGGTGATAAAGGGCAATTTGTTGGCGGTGTGTCGGCAGACGGCAATGTGGCCCTGTTTGCCCGCGCTGATGGAAAATTGGCTCTTCCGGTATTGGCTCTTCCCGGTATAGATGGCCCCGATGGGCCTAAAGTGCCGGATGCCTTGTGGGCTGGAGGCCTGATGGCACCGGAGATTCGAGAGGCAAGCTGGCAAATGTTGCTCGGATTCAGGCACAAAGTAACCAATACCCCGGCCGTTCACGCTGAATCAGGGCGCATTTTTATCACGCTAAGTGGCACAAAGGCAGATCACGGGCAGTTAGTCGGTATTGATGTTTCTGAGGAGAGTCTGACGATCGCTTTTGCCACTAAAGTACCGCCGAAAAGCGGCACCAGCCCAGCCTTGTCGCCTGACGGCCGGCAGGTGTATGCGATTGGCGGGGGTGGCATTTTATATTCAGTGGACGCTTTCACTGGAGAGCTGCAGTGGCAAGTTGATACGGGAGGGCAGGACGCTTCGCCTTCAGTGGGTTTGGACAACACCGTTTACGTTATGGGTGGTGATAAGCTGCTTGCGGTAGATGGCAGTACGGGCGAAGTACTCTGGAGTAATAACTATCGGGAGTGGGCACGCGCGAAGCATCCCAAGTTGTGGCCTCGTTTTGGTCTGATTGGGAGCCGGGGTAAGCCTGACGCTTATATCGATAGCGTGGTTACCGTGAGTAACGGCTTGTTGTGGACAAGCTTGTTGGTTGGCTACGAGATTAACCTTCCGGGAAATAAGTTTGTCCATCCGGCGCAAACCTATCTAGTTGCGCTGGATCCATCCAACGGTACTGTGCTGCAGGACTGGCGCATACCCGATACCAGCGAGGGTGGAATTAGCATTAGCCCTACAGGCGATGTCTATATGAACCTGCTGTCGGCGCAGGCCTCGATAGCCTTTTACGGTGGCTATCAGTGGCTGCTACCCAAGTCGGTTCGTCGCCTGCGGCCGCGCGGTGGAGTCTATGCACTCTCGCCCGTGAGTCTCAATGAACAGCTGGTGATCGGCATTCAATGGCTCGATACTTTGGCGGCTAATCGCAATACCTTATTTTTGGATAATATCCGCAGTCAACTGTGGTCTACCCGGCGCACGGTGAGTTTGGCGGTAGAGCGACAGCAACTTGATGCTGCGGTTGGTCGTCATGTACAAACTTTACTGGAGCAGGCGGAAGGTCGCCTGACGAGTTGTCACCGGGATGATCGTGCTTGCGAAGACTTGTTCGCTAAATTGAGTGCCATTGCCGATGCATTACTCTAGCGCGGTCGGTCGGTGATGACAATAAACTCCCTGATAGACGATACGGCCTTGCAGCGTGTTCCTAATGCCTTTGTAAAGGCTGTTTTGCTGCAGGCCCGCGCTTTTGGCAAGGACGTGGATTCTCTGCTGACGGCCGCGGGCTTTAGCTATAATCCGCTGGATGCGGATGCTATTGGTAATGCCACGGTTGAGCAATATAGCCGACTTTGTCTCGCACTTTTTCGCTCCATTGATGACGAGTCCGGCGGAATCTCGGGTGTCGCTACACCGCTTGGTGGTACTCGCCTGCTAGCCTACAGCATGATTCATTGTCGCAATCTGGAGCAAGCTTTGCTGCGGGCCATGGAATTTAATGCCTCTTGTCGCGAGCGCGGCGAGTCGCTGGTTTTGCACGAATTGCAGCGCAATGCCGAGACAAAAATGGCGCGACTTAACTACCTGTCGGGTGACGCAACTCAGCGCGGATTGCAGGGCAGTGCGCTGTGCAGTCTTGCCATGTGGATGCGCTTTTGTGCCTGGCTGATCGACCAGCCAATCGACATTTTGGCGGCGGGCTGCGCGTCGGAACGGCCGTCTAAAGGCACGGGTTTGGATCATTTTTTTCACTGTCCCATCGAGTTTTCACAAGCCTGCAATTGGGTCGAATTTTCAGAGTCCGTTTTACAATCGCCCATAAAGCGCGATGAGTCAGAGTTGGAACGCTTTCTCAAGTTTGCCCCCTATCATGTTGTCATTAAGCCTCTCGTGACGGATCAGGGTATTGCGGCACGCATCCGTCGCTTTCTGGGCGATGATTTTCGCAGCGACCTGCCAAGCTTTAATGACCTGGCGCGGCAGCTGAATATGTCGGAGCGTACGCTGCGACGGCGTCTTGACCGAGAAGGAACGTCCTATCAGCGTATTAAGGATACTGTGCGCCGTGAGGCGGCCATTGCCTATCTGGCCAACCCTGAAATGACCGTCAGTGACGTGGCGGAATTGTTGGGTTTTTCCGACCCCAGCGCTTTTCACCGCTCCTTTAAACGCTGGACGGGGCGTTCACCCGGCGACTATCGCGAGTGACTGCCTTGCCTATTCAGCGTTAATAACAATCGATGATTTTGGGGCCCAATATTGCTATGCTGCTCCTCTCAGGTTCGGGTCAACACCTGTGGT
>JBFJTG010000159.1:0-6202 GCA_041625575.1 Litorivivens sp. | reverse complement strand
GCGCAGCGTCCCTACCATGCAGACACGCCAGCCACTGCAAAGCCCAATGACATCAGATCGTTCTAGTGCAGCCCCCTGCCCCTGCGGCTCGGGATCCGAACTCCGACACTGTTGCGGCCCCGTGATAGCGGACCCCAGTGCCGCACAGACCGCCGAACAACTGATGCGCTCTCGCTACACCGCCTTTGCCACCGGCGAAGCCCGCCACCTCCTCGCCAGCCACAAAGCTAGCGCCGGGCAGTTTTCAGACAGACAAGTGGAACAACTAAAGGCCGACACAAAGGGGCAAGCGTGGCTTGGCCTGCGCATACTCGACACCGAGCAAGGGCAAGCTCAGGACAAAACCGGCATTGTCGAGTTTACCGCCTATTACCGCGACACAGCCGATTCAAAACAGGGGGCCAACATTGGCCAACTGCATGAGCGTTCGCGTTTTGTTCGCGAAAAGGACGGCTGGCTTTACCTCGACGGCGAGCCTTTACCGCCGGTCCCGATGGGCCGCAACGATCCCTGCTGGTGCGGCAGTGGCCGCAAGTACAAGAAGTGCCACCTAGCGACGATGTAGGCCTAGCTAAACAATAACTGCCTCACATCATCGAAGGTGTCGGCAAAATTTACCTTCACGCCTTTTCTGACGTAATCAGGCAGCTCGTCATAGTCACGACGGTTGTCTTCGGGAAGAATCAGTCTTTTCAGCCCCAGGCGTTTCGCCGCAATTACTTTTTCCCGAATACCCCCAACCGGCAAAACCCTACCCGTCAGCGTTAATTCGCCCGTCATCGCGTAACCTGCCTTGGGGGCTTTGTTCAGGGCCAGCGACAGCAAAGCACTTGCCATGGTTACACCGGCACTGGGCCCGTCTTTCGGGGTTGCGCCTTCCGGTACGTGCAGGTGCACCATGGATTCGTTGAAGAACATCGGGTCGGCGCCAAACTCACGCAGGTGCGACATCACATAGCTGTAGGCGATGTCGGCGGATTCTTTCATCACATCCCCGAGCTGCCCGGACAATTTAAAGCCTCGGGTGAGACTGTGGATGCGCGAGCATTCAACGCTCAAGGTTGCGCCTCCCATCGAGGTCCACGCAAGCCCCGTGACGATGCCAATTCCCTGCTGCAGTTTGTCGGCCTTAAAGAGCGGCTTTCCGAGAAAAGCTTCTACCTGGTCCTTGCCCACCTTGAGCTTCAGGCTATCGTCTTCCAGTAACTGAACCGCTGCCTTGCGCACAATCCGGCCCAGCTGCTTCTCCAGGTTGCGCACGCCGGCCTCGCGGGCATAGCCGTCGATGACATGCCGCAACGCCGCAACATTGATGCTGAGCCTGCCCTTATCGATGCCGTTGCGCGTTAGCAGCCGCGGCCACAAATGTTGGCGGGCTATGGCCAGCTTTTCTTCCGCGAGATAACCCGCGAGCCGGATCATTTCCATGCGATCGAGCAGCGGCCCCGGAATGGTATCGAGCTGATTGGCCGTGCACACAAACAAAACCTTGGACAGGTCCAAGCGCATATCCAGATAATGATCCAGGAATTCGCTGTTCTGCTCGGGGTCGAGCACTTCCAGTAAGGCCGATGCGGGGTCGCCCTGATACGAAGCACCAACCTTGTCGATCTCATCCAGCATAATAACGGGGTTGGACGTTTCTACATCCTTGAGCGCCTGCACCAGCTTACCGGGCATCGCGCCAATATAGGTGCGGCGGTGCCCTTTAATTTCAGCTTCGTCGCGCATGCCGCCCAAACTGAAGCGATAGAACTTGCGACCCAGCGCCTCTGCGATCGAACGACCTATCGAGGTTTTTCCCACCCCCGGTGGCCCGACCAGCAAAATGATAGAACCGGCAACGGTACCCTTGAATTTACCCACGGCAAGAAATTCGATAATGCGCTCCTTCACATCATCCAGGCCCTGATGATGAAGGTTCAGCACATTTCGGGCGCGCTTTAAATCCAGCTTGTCGTCGGAATACACACCCCAGGGCATGGCCGTCGCCCAGTCCAGATAATTGCGCGTAACCGCGTACTCCGGCGAGCCCGTCTCCAGCACTTCCAGCTTGTTGAGCTCATCATCAATGCGTTTTTGGGCGCTTGCGGATAATTCCTTTCCTGCTAACCGGGCCCGAAACTCCTCGGCATCGGCGGTACGATCGTCCTTGGAAATGCCCAGCTCTTTCTGGATCACCTTGAGCTGTTCACGCAGGAAAAACTCCCGCTGGTTGGAGCTTATTTTTTCGTTTACCTGCTCACTGATTTTGCCCTGTAGTTCGGCAACCTCGCGCTCGCGCTTGAGGAGTATCAGCACTTTTTCCATGCGCCGCAGCAAGGGCAGGGTGTCCATAATGTCCTGCAGATCGTCACCGCTGGCGCTGCTGGTTATGGCAGCGGCGAAGTCGACCAGCAACGAGGGTTCATTAGGACTAAAGCGGGATAGGTAATGTTTAAGCTCCTCGCTATACAGGGGATTGATTGCCAGCAGTTCTTTAATCGCACGAATAATCGCCATGGCATAGGCTTTTACCTCGTCGCTGTCGCGCTCCCCAATGTTATCGGGGTAATCCACCTCAACCAGATAAGGCGGCTGGCGGCTGAGCCAGCGACGAATGCGAAAACGCTTAAGGCCCTGCACCACAATCTGGGCTGTGTCCTGCTCCTGGTGGGCATGGTGGACGCGCACCGCGCAACCGATACTGGGCAGGTCGTCGGGGTCGAGCGCCGCCTGCGGCCGGTCGGCACAGTAGAGCAAGCCCATGATGTGATTCGGCTTGTCACCGACCTTTTCCAGGGTCTCCTGCCAGAGGGCGCGCTCCAGTAAAATCGGCTGAACCTGCGCCGGAAAAAACGGACGCTTGGGAACCGGCAGCAAATAGAGCATCGAGGGCAGCACCGAGTCCGGTATGACGAGCCCAGTACCCGCATCACTCATCATCTCGCCGTCGAGCGTCGCATCCGAAACCTGATTGTCAGCCATAGATCCCCCATCAATTCACAGCCATAAGCTCTGTATATAGGGCCGCCACGGCAAAGTACAAGCAAGCGGGCCGTTTAATTGTGCGGACAGTACTAGCAAAGTTCCTATATTTCATGCAGATACCCCCCTTTTGAGACTAGTGCGGATGCGCCTAGGTACAAGCCCCGATTATTCACAAAGCCGCCGATACGTAACATAGCCAGCATATCAATACGGACGGCACCCACCGCTTCAGACGGAAGGGCCAACAAGGAAAATGTAACGGGGGTTACGCACATGAACACTTCAAAACGACAGCAGGGATTTTCACTGATCAACGGCATGATCTCACTGGCCGTTATCGGCGTTCTCTTTGGCTCGGTTATCCCTACCGTTACTGCGATGGTGCTCGAATCACGCGCCTCAACCGAATACACCGAAATTGCCAATGCCTTCTCTTTGGCTCGCTCGGAGGCCGTAACCCGCCGCATGAACATCCAGGTCAGTGCTGAAAAAGACGGTGAGTGGACTCAGGGCCTGATCATCTGGGCAGACCACAACAACAACGGTAGCGCCGAGCAAACTGAAGTGCTGCACGTACTGCCGGCTCTGCAGACCACGGCACAGCTGGTCGAGAAAAACGAAAAAACAAACTTTTATTTTACAAAACAAGGCCTTGCGAAATCTTCTGACAAACAGGCCATTGCGTTTAGCTACCAGGCCGAAGGCGGTTGCGACTTCGATCAGGACATTCGCATCAAATTCACCGGCCGGGTTGTTGTAAAAGCCGCAGGCTGCCAGTAAGGCGGCCCAGTTGGAACGCTTGAATCAAAATTTCCGCTAAACCCCCGAGCTTCTAATCCACCCCACAAAACCCTGCATCGGAGCCAAAACTGGCAAAACGCGTCTGCCGCGCAGTTTTTTCGACAAAGACCAACAAAAAATGCTTATTTATTAGCAGCTTATGCTTATCCTGCGCTTATTGCGGAGACCAATAGGTAGAACTCCCGATTATTCACAAAGCCCCGAATACGTAACATGGGAACCATAGCACTACAGACGGCACCAACCGCTTTAGACGGAAGGGCCAAAAAAGAAAAGGTAACGGGGGTTACACACATGAACACTTCAAAACGCAACCAGGGTTTCTCACTCATCGAACTGATCACTGCCTTGTCAGTGGCTTCGATACTAATGGGAACGGCAGTTCCCAGCTTCATTGACTTTGTCGGCTCTTCGCGCTCAGCCAGCGAATACCGTGAGCTTTACACGGGCCTGCAATTTGCCCGCTCGGAAGCGATCACTCGAGGCGAGACCGTTACCGTCTCCGCCAAGAACGGCGCCAACTGGGCTTCAGGTTTTGTAATCTGGACTGACCAGAATGGCAACAACACCATCGACGCTGGCGAAGAGATTCTGGACGCTGCGGCATTTTCTTCAAAAGCGACAATGACCGAAGCCAGCGAAACCGCTTCTTTTAGCTACACCTCGGAAGGCTTTTTGGATGCGGTGGCCGGTTCACAGTTTGTTCTCTCTTATAGAACTGCCCAAAATTGCACCTGGGATCGCGATATCAGCCTTGTTTTCACCGGCGCTGTAAGTGCCCAGAAAGCCAACTGCGCTTCATAAGCGATTGCTACTAGGCGGCAAGCCGCCCCAACCAAGACCTAATAAGCCCACCAGCTCCACCTACATTTCCCCATCGTCAGCGCTAGCGACGACGGGGAATTGCATTTCTACTAAATTACAATCTCAAGCCAAACTCCAACTGATATGCAGTGGTCGGCACTCGGCCACCAAAGTGTGACCCCACAAAGGTTGGCACGTCATTGTTGCCTGCTAATACTTCTGAATCGGTCAGGTTGGTGCCAAACAACATCACATGCCAGTTGTCATCAATACCACGCACGCCAATCCGCCCCCTCACCTGGCTGTTGGCTTCACGCACGTCAGCCGGGTCCAGATCCTCAGTGAAATTAGTTAAGGAGCTATACGCCATCGACAGTCCCCAATGCAGATGCACCGGCCAGTCGAACATTTGTGCATCATAACCAACGCTGAATGTGCCATTCCATCGTGGCGCATAAGACAGGCGCCTGCCGGAAAGGTCACAGCTATCCATGCCGGTCTCCGCACCGCAGGGTCCGCTAGGGAAACTGTCATAGGTCGCGTCAATATAGGCGCCGTTCAAGCTGAACAAGAGGTTCCAGGGGGTGATCAACATGGCGTCAATTTCAACACCTTTCACGGTGGCGGTAGCGGCATTGGTAACAACAAAGCTTACCCCGTCAAAGGCCGTCACCTGCAGGTCGGAAAATTCAGTCTGGAAGGTAGAAAGGTTGAAGCGCGCCGCGCCCGATAGAAATTCGGATTTCAACCCGGCTTCGTAAGTGACCGAGTTTTCTTCCTCGAACTCAAGCCTGGCAGGGTTGATCGCCTGCGCGTTGTAGCCGCCGGACTTGAAGGCCTGAGCGACGGTGACATAGGTCATAACCTCGCGGGTCCAATTGTAGGTCGCCGACAGTTTCGGGCTGATATCGGTCTCGTCACGTTTCCGCTTGGCCTGAAATTGAATATTGCCGGGCTGAATCACTGGGAAGGCCGGCGAGCCAAGAGGGTTGCTCAGGCTTGCCTCTCCGTTACCGCCGGTACGTCCGTTGGTCAGACGATGATCGTAGTCCAATTCTTTTTCTTCATTGGTGACCCGCAGCCCTAGCGTTGCTTGAAAGCGCTCAGTGACATGCCACGTCGCTTGCCCAAAAGCGGCATAGCTATTGGACACCTGATCCATCGTGGTGTCGCTGGTTTCAATGACCGGCGTACCTTCTGCATCCTGTCGGGTTTTTGCCAGCGTAGCCGCAAGGGTGCCTGCATCTTCATCATCATAAGCACCGGGGTTACCGTCAGCTTCGGCATTACCGGTGATGCTCGCCATTTCGACCAATTCAAGAAAGGAGGTCACATTGTAAGTAGCCTGAATATCGCTTTGAAAATAGAACAGGCCTGCGACAAACTCCAATTCACCGGGCGGTGAAGTGATCCGGAACTCCTGGCTGATCTGCCGGTAATCTTCATTATTATTCAGCGTCAAAAAGGGGATCGGCGAGAAATCCGCATCAAAAAAAACCTCTTCATCCATTCCGGCCATATTGGTGACATTGGTCAGGATATGGCCATCCAGCACATTCCAGTTCATGGTCAGGGTGGCGTCCCAGGTTTTACGCTCCACAAAGCCCTCACTATTTTGATGGGTGAG
>JBFJTG010000158.1:0-6274 GCA_041625575.1 Litorivivens sp. | reverse complement strand
TGAGGCCGCAGGCCGAGTTTCCGTTTGCGCCGCCGGATGCGAAGCGCGCAGGGGATCGGTGGGAGCGCAGTGAGCGCCGACTGCGGAACGGGGGTGCCCTTCTTTGGGTTACCTTTCTTGGGCACGCAAGACAAGTTGTGCGCAACTTGGGCGCCACTTGATGGCGACCCGAAGGGCTTTAGCAAAGGTAACTCGCCTTCAGGCGAAATCGATCTAAAGAAATCTCACTGTAAATCGAATCCGGGTTTCGCCCCGCTGGGCGAGTCACTTCTTTTTGCATGCCCAAGAAGAAGTAACCAAGAAAAAAGGCACCCCCGTTCCAGCGCCCGCTAGTCGCGGGTCCCCTGCGATGCTCGATCACCGCCGGTCGCTGCGCAACTCGACCTTCGCGGCTGCGCCGCTACGGGACTCGAACAGTGCTCACTCTATCCGGCGCTGATCTGCGCTTCTCGGCGCTTCCAAGGGGGAAGCAACCCCCGCACTTCGTAGCCTATTTTGAAAGCTCGGCGATATGCCTATCCTTGAGCTTCGCGTAATTATTCGCGCTATAGGTAAAATACTCCAACTCCTTCGGCGTTAAGTCCCTCACCGGCTTCGCCGGACTCCCCACGTATAGCTTGCCACTCTCCAAGCGTTTGCCCGGCGGCACCAGACTATTCGCCCCCAAGACCACCTCGTCCTCAATAACCGCCCCGTCCATCACAATACAGCCCATGCCAATTAGCACGCGATTGCCAATGGCACAGCCGTGCAGCGTCACGCTGTGGGCCACGGTTACGTCGTCGCCAATGGTCAGCGGGTAGCCGTCGGGGTTAAAGGGGCCGGCGTGGGTGATGTGGAGAATGCTGTTGTCCTGAATACTGCTGCGCGCGCCGATGCGAATACGGTGCATATCGCCGCGGATGGTGGTGTTGGGCCACACTGAGCTGTGCTCGCCAATGCTGACATCGCCGATGACGACCGCGCTGGGGTCTACAAACACGGCCTCAGCAAGTTGCGGGGTCCTGCCTTCAAAGGTACGGGTGTATTGTCCGGGGTCGTAGCTCATGCTCTCGTCCAATCTGTGTGAATACGCGCATAATAAAGGAATTCACCGTGGCTCGCGTTACAATGGCTGACTGATTTGACCCCAGGTAGAGAGTAAGAATGACTGTTAGTGAATTGCCGGATTTTTCCCAGTTAAACATCGACGAGTTTCCCGCCCAGCTTGACGCACTGCTTGCGCAGGCGCGCGTCGCCGCAAAAGAGCTGGAAACGGCGGCGCCGGACGCGCTCTTGCCGGGCCTTGAGGCGATCGACGACAGGCTGGAAAAATTCTGGTCTGTCGTGAGTCATCTGAATGGCGTTATGAACAGCCCCGAGTTGCGGGATGTATACGCGCTCTGCCAGCCGAAAATGACCGAATTCAGTAATGAAATGGGTCAAAACCGCGCGCTGTATGAAAAAGCCCAAGCGTTAAAGGTAGAAGCCAACAAGTTGTCCGGGGAACAGGCGCGGGCGCTGGATAATTTATTGCGCGATTTCAAACTGGCCGGCGTTGCCCTCGAAGGCGAAGAAAAAGAGCGCTTCAAAACCCTGAAGCTGGAATTGAGTGAACTGACAACGCGTTTTCAGAACCAGTTGCTCGACGCAACCCAAGCTTGGAGCAAGTTGATTATCGACAAGGCTGATTTGGCGGGTGTGCCCGAATCCATCTTGGATAGTTTTGCCGAAGCGGCAAAAGCTAAAGATGAGAATGGCTACCGTTTGAGTCTGGAGGCTCCCGCCTATATTCCGGTAATGCAGTACGCCGATAATCGTGCCCTGCGCCGCGAGCTCTATGAGGCCTTCACCACCCGCGCTTCCGAGCAGGGTCCGCAGGCCGGGCAGTGGGACAACTCTCCGGTGATGGTCGATATTCTTGCGCGCCGCGCAGAATTGGCGGCTTTGTTGGGCTTCGCGAATTACGCCGAGTTGTCTCTGGCTCCCAAGATGGCGGATACACCGCAGCAGGTTATCGACTTTTTGCGTGGCTTGGGGCAGCAGAGCAAAGCCGGTGCTGAGCGGGAGTACGCAGAGCTCAAGGCCTTTGCTGCAGAAAAAGGCTGCGCTGATTTGCAGGCCTGGGATGTACCCTACTACAGCGAACAATTAAAAAACGAGCGTTACGCCATTTCCCAGGAAGAGCTGCGCCCCTACTTTCCGGTTGACCGGGTACAAGACGGCTTGTTCAACGTCGTGGCGACCTTGTTCGGGGTTGAATTCGAGCTTAATGCAGATGCATCGGTGTGGCATGCGGACGTGCGCTGCTATCGCCTGCGACGCGAGGGCGTCGAAATCGCCAGCGTCTACACGGATCTTTTTGCGCGCAGCAACAAGCGCGGCGGTGCCTGGATGGCGGACTATTGCGGGCGCTGTAAAACTCAAAGCGGCCATCAACTGCCGGTGGCCTTTGTCGCATGCAATTTTTCTGCTCCGACCAGTAGCCGCCCCTCCCTGCTGACCCACAATGAAGTCACCACCCTGTTTCATGAGTTTGGCCATGCGCTGCACCATATGCTTACGGAAGTGGACGCACTGCCGGTGTCGGGAATCAATGGCGTGGCCTGGGATGCCGTTGAGTTGCCCAGCCAGCTGTTGGAAAACTGGTGCTGGCAGGCCGAGGTGATTCCGCTTATCTCGGGGCATTACGAAAACGGTGAACCACTGCCCGCAGAAATGCTTGAGCGCTTGTTGGCCGCAAAGAATTTTCAGTCTGGTATGCAGACCGTCAGGCAGCTGGAATTTTCCCTGTTTGATATGCTCTTGCACACGCAAGCTCCGCCGGAAAACGCGCAACAAATTCAGGATTTAATCAACGCGGTTCGCGCCGAACTGGCAGTTTATGCGGTGCCGGACTTTAATCGTTTTCAACATGGCTTTGCTCATATATTTGCCGGTGGTTACGCGGCTGGATACTACAGTTATAAGTGGGCGGAAGTGTTATCGGCGGATGTCTTTTCCCGCTTCGTCGAAGAGGGTGTCATGAATGCTGAGTTGGGTCGGGAATTTGTGCGTACCTTGTTATCGCGCGGTGGCTCCGAAGATCCCATGACGTTGTTCGTGCGTTTTCGTGGGCGCGAGCCAAGCCCTGAAGCGATGTTGCGTGATACCGGCATTATTGGAGAGGCGGCATGAGCACGCAATATGGGCCGCGACGTTTTATAGCCGGAGCGGTTTGTCCCAAATGTGCAGAGCTGGATAAAACCGTGATGTACCGCGTTAGTGAAAGCGAGCAGGTGCGTGAGTGCGTGCGCTGCGGTTTTAAAGAAAGCATTCGGGACGAGGATGCGCCGGCCGAGCCCAAAACCCGGGTTAATCAGCCGCGTGTCGGAGAGGCGCCATTGGCGCATGAAGACGAAGTGCATGTGGTGAAGTTAATGGATCCCCGTGACGGCAGTAAGCGGCGCGATCACTAATCGGCCTATTCGCGAGCAGGGCTCGCTCCTACATAAAAACAACAAATGTGAGCTGTAGGAGCCTGCCCCGCAGGCGATCTTTCTTGGCGCGGCCTCAAGTTTAAATCTTAAATAATCGCCGCAAGTCCCGACATCAACATCCCTATCATTGCTAATAGCCCAATCCCGAAACTGACACTGCGCATTACACTGTAATTCATATAGTAAAAAACCATATGCCCTGCCCGCGCAGCGACAAAAACGGCGGCCAAAGCATTCAGCCACTGCGGATGCGCTTGCACGCCAATCGCAAAGGCGCTTATCAGCAAAAACGTGGGCAAACTCTCGTTGCTATTGCCGTGAGCACGGGCCGTGCGAAACAGCAGGGTGTCGTGGCCTTCGACGATGGGCATGCCCGGTACGTGTTTGTGACGTATGCCAACAAAATCGAGGACCAGCATTTGCACTATCATCAGGGCGGATAGCGCACCCAAGCTCAATACAAGACCGTGATAGCTTGCCAATAATTCGTTCATGGTGAATCCTTTTTATAGTGTTTTGCCAGTTCATTGAGTGCTTCGCCGTCGACGCGCTGCACTGTCCACTCGTCCAGACCTTGCGCGCCCAGCGCGCGATAAAAATCGATGGCCGGCTGATTCCAGTCGAGCACGCTCCACTCGAAGCGGCCGCAGTCGCGCTCCAGGGCAAGCCCGGCCAGGTAACTCAGGAGTTGTTTGCCAGCGCCGCGACCGCGCACCCGGGGTTCGACAAAGAGATCTTCGAGATAGAGGCCGCGTTTCCCCACAAAGGTAGAAAAATTGTGAAAGAAGAGCGCAAAGCCAACGCGTTCGCCGTCAAGTTCTGCGATCACGACCTCGGCGACGGGCGGCGCTCCGAACAAGGCCGCATGCAATTGCGCTTCGCTGGCCTTCATTTCGTGCTCAAGTCGCTCGTAGCGCGCGAGGGCGAGTATCAGCTCGCGAATGCGTGGCACATCGGCGGAGGTAGCGGGACGAATGCGAATACAATTTTCTGTCATGCCTAGTACGGAGTTGCTCGCGAATTATGATTCGTCTTGAGTATACTGGAACGAGCAAGACTGGTGTGGCGCAGAATAGTGGAGAAGTCATGTATCGGGGTGTATTGCTGGATATTAGTGGAGTCTTGTACCAGGACGATGAAGTTCTGCCCGGCGCCGTTGCCGCGGTACGGTCGCTGCAACAGGCTGGTATTGCCTTGCGCCTGGTGACCAATACATCCAGGCGTACGGCCGAGGCCATATTCTATGACCTGAAGCGCATGGGTTTTGCGATCGAGCCCGAGCAACTGTACACCGCGCCGAAAGCGATGCTGGACTATATTCGGGCGCGCGACTTGCGCCCCTACTGTCTGATTCACCCGAGTATGGAAGCGGAGTTTGCGAGACTTGATCACAGTAATCCGAATGCGGTGGTGGTGTGTGATGCCGGCGATCGCTTTGATTACAAGTCGCTGAACAAGGCCTTTCAGGTTTTGATGAACGAGGGTGCGGAATTGCTGGCTGTCGGTGATAACCGTTATTTTCGTGGCCGCGGCCGCTTCAATCTTGATGCGGGCCCGTTTATGAAGGCGCTGGAATATGCCAGTGGCAAGACGGCGACTGTTCTGGGCAAGCCCTCGGCAGATTTCTTCAATATCGCGATTGATTCGATGGGTTTGAAAGCCTCGCAGGTTTTGATGGTGGGCGATGACGTGGATGCTGACGTTGCAGGTGCCATGGCTGTGGGTCTCAACGCCTGTCTGGTCAAAACCGGTAAGTATCAGGATGGCGATGAAGCGAGGGCGCCGGGCTGCGAAATAGCCGACGATATCGGGGCTTTGGTTCATCGGCTGCTTTGAATTTCAGGCGCTGTCCGTGATAGACAGCTTGGCCTTGATAGATAGGCGCCATTCTCGCTCGTTGTTCCTGCGCGTGGGTGAGCGCTTGCGCCACAACAGACGAGAACTCCTTACATGAAAAAAGCAATTGGCTTTTCCCAGCTGGCTTTACGTGACGCCGGGCTGGCTAGTCTGGCGATACTCGCCTGGTGGCAGCTCTCCGCCTATTCTGCGGGTCACGGCGCATGGTCGGATTTCGCCGGCGTGGTGCTGGGTGCGGGCTTGGGTTTTTGCGCCTACGCGGCGCACGAGTGGGGCCATATTCTCGGCGGGATGCTATCGCGCAGCGTGATGCGGCCCGGCACAAGTCTCGGCTCTTTTTCCAATTTCGTTTACGACTCAAAGCTTAATAGCCGTCCCCAGTTTCTGTTGATGTCGATTATGGGTTTTATCCCGACGGGCATAGCGGTGTGGTTGTTTTACAGCTACTTGCCGGAAGGCGAGCTTGCCACCCATGTTGCGCGCGGAATTATTCTGATTCTGGTTGCCTTGGGTCTGGTACTGGAACTGCCGCTGGTGGTGTGGGCGCTAGTGCGCAAAGACTTGCCACCGATAGATCGAACGGCTGCCTAGGCCTGCGTAAGCCGCTCTTGAAGCGGGTGCTTGGCGTGTTTACGAATTTTAAAAGTATTGGTTTACAATTCAGCGTTGCGGACAAGTAGTGCCAATCGTTGCCCGCGCAATGGATTCTGCGCAGCAAAGACGGAGAACCTGGAAATGTTGTACATAATAAGAATAGTTGCCCTGGTGTCCTGCGTAGCGGCCTTGACGGCCTGTAAGTCAAGCAGCACTTCATCAACACTGCCTCTGGCCGCTGGAGATTCTGCTAGCGTACCGACCGATAATGGTGGTGGCAATGGAAATGGTGCCGGTAATTCCGACAACGGTGGTGGTAATAAACCGGCCCCCCCGGGTTATCGTCAGGAACTAGTCGCGGTAGA
>JBFJTG010000157.1:0-6378 GCA_041625575.1 Litorivivens sp. | reverse complement strand
GGTCGGGATGGCTGGCCGCATCTTACTACCCTGTGGTTTGCTCTCGATGAGGGTGAGGTCGTCCTGGAAACCTTCACCAAGTCGCAGAAAGTAAAAAACCTGGAACGTGATAACCGAATTACCGCACTATTTGAGAGCGGCAGCGAGTACGAAGAGCTGCGCGCAGTGGTTATTTATGGTCGCGCAGAGCTCATTCGCGACCCGGAAGAAGTGCACCGCCTGCATATGTCGGTATTGCTGCGAAATAACAGTCGGGATTATCCGGAAGAGATGCTGGTAGACGCGACACGGACAATGGTGCACAAAAAAACGGCTATTCGGATTATTCCGGAGCGGATCGTAAGCTGGGATCATGGCAAACTTGATGTTTCTTACTGAAAAGCACGATGGCCGAATGCTTGGTTTTGCTGTTAGAATCAGGTGCTTGGACTTTATTCATGATTTGCTTGTTAAATAATCGAGTGATATGACCAAAATACTCGCGATTGATGATACGCCTTACAATCTCGACATCCTGAAAAACGGACTCGAAGACGAAGGCTTTGATATGCTGATCGCACTTAGCGGGCGTAAAGGCCTCGAACTGATAGATTCAGAGCGCCCGGATTTGGTCTTGCTCGATATCGGTATGCCTGAAATGGACGGCCATCAGGTACTGCAACAAATTCGTCTCAGCGAAGAGCACGGTGACTTGCCGGTCATTATTCTGACCGCAAACACCGAAGACACCAATCTGGCGCGCTGTCTTGAGTCCGGCGCCAATGATTACGTAACCAAGCCCTTCAGTTTTACCACCCTGATTGCCAGAATTAATAATGTCATGCGCACGCAAAGCGACAACCGCGAACTAAACCGCGACGTTGCCGAATTGCGCGATCTTGCCTACCGTGATGACATGACCGGGCTGTTAAATCGCCGGGCTTTTTTTGATCGCGCGAATGCCGAGTTCGAGATTGCTAAAAGTTCCGGCGAGCCGATGGCGGTTTCGATACTTGATATTGACCATTTCAAGCAGATCAATGACAACTTCGGGCATGCTGCGGGCGACGATGTTTTACGCAGATTTGGCGCCTTGCTGAAAGGCAGCATGCGTTTGCACGATATAGTAGGGCGTATTGGCGGTGAAGAGTTTGCTGTTTGCCTGCCCAACACCACACCCATGCAGGCCTACAGTATCCTGGAGCGCTTGCGAACGACCTTGGCGAAAGAAGAATTTTTCAGCAATGAAGATGGCAGTGCCCGCCCGGTAACCGTGAGCATCGGTGTGGTCGGCAAAACCGATCAGAAGGAGTTGGATAGCCTGATGATACTCGCCGACATGGCGTTGTATCGGGCTAAAAACCAAGGCCGAAATCGCACTATCGTCGAAACAGGCGTCACCACCTGATTGTTTTAATATCAGGGGCTTATCTCTTTTTCCTCTTAACGTATGACCGATTTTGCGTGTTTATCTGACGTAGTTTGCTATTGAGGCCAGTCCGGGCTTTGCGCAGAATGGTGTCATTCTGCGGCCCGCGTCGGGCAATCAAAAGTAATGAGAGGGACCCACCATGCCAATGCCAAGCGATTTCAAGATCATCGATCTGATGCTCAGTGTGCCGGGCGAAGATAACAGTCAGTGGTACGAGTTCATGAAGCCCCTGCTGATGGACCAAGAAAGCCGGGAGATGTTTAAGTTCCCGGCCCAGTATATGTTTAAGGATGTTCCCCAGGTTGGCGGCAAGGAAGATTACGTTGCCTACACCATTGAGCAGATGGACAAGCACGGTATTCATCGAGCTATGCTGGGCATCGACGACGCCAATGTCGTTGCAAAAGAAGCGCTGCAGCGCTTTCCGGAGCGTTTTTTCCCCTGCTATGAAGCGAATCCCAATAATGGCATGGAAGAGGTGCGTAAAATTGAGCGCCTTTACAAAGATTATGGCCTCAAGGCTGTGACGGCATTTGCTTCCGGCCTGTGTCCCCAGGTTCCTTATAACGAGAACAAGTGGTACCCGATTTACGCCAAGCTCGTGGAGCTGGATATTCCATTTTGCCCCTGCATTGGTGTTCCTGGCCCACGTTTACCGATGGCGCCTCAAAAAGTTGAGCTGCTGGATGAGATCTGCTGGTTTTTCCCCGAGCTGAAAATTGTCATGCGTCACGGCGCTGAGCCCTGGGAGAAGTTAGCCTGGAAACTCATGCTCAAGTATCCCAACCTGTATTACATGACCAGCGCGTTTGCGCCCAAGCACTACCCGGAAGAGATCATCAAGTTTGCAAACAGCCGTGGCGGCGACAAGATCATGTACGCCGGTTACTTCCCCATGGGTCTTTCTCTGGATCGTATTTTCAAGGACATGCCAAACGTTCCTTTCAATGACGATGTTTGGCCGAAGTTCCTGGGTGATAATGCTCGCCGGGTGTTCAAGCTGGAAGATTAGCAGGTATCCCGTGACGCATAAAAAAGGCCGCTTAGCGGCCTTTTTTGATTGACGCTGCGGCGCCTAGTTTCCCTTGATATAGGCCAGAATGTCTTCCTCTCTTACGTCGACGAGGAGCAGATGGTCGTCGTTTAAGCCGATTCCGTAGGTGCGACACAACTCTTTCCGTTCCTGGTCTTTGTAAATCGACGAGTGGATTATGTGTTCATCGCTATCCAGCGCAGCGCGGGTAGCAATGAGTTCCGCAAAGTAGGGGCGAGTGCACCAGTTGTAGCCGCAATATTTTCGATCGACCGTCACTTTTTCCAGTATGTTGTAATTGGACGATATTTGGTCGCCGTTTGGTTTGCAGGCAAAAAACCGAAATGCGCCAAGCTTCCGCAGGTCGTCTATGGGGACGTTGCCTATATCGTCCTCAAGTATGAGTGTTCTGAGCTTGCGAATTTCGACTTCTATTCGAAGCTGGTGCAAGGCTGCGCGCGAAAGGCGCTCAATGCGCTGCGCCAGATAGCGCTTGCGTAAGTCGGCCACCTGTTCTTTAAAGGTGTCAACGGGGAGCATTTCCGGAACGGCAGGCGAAAAGAGAAAGCCCTGGATATAGCGGGCACCGCAATCCATCGCAAACATAAATTCTTCATCGGTTTCCACACCTTCGCAAACCACGCGGATATTGTTGCGCTCTGTCACATAACGCAGTGCCTGCAGATAGTCGGCTCGTACGCCGCCGCGTGCTGCCAGCCGAAACAGATGCATGTCTATTTTGAGGTAGTCGGGCTTTAAATCGAACAGCCGTTCCATATGTGAGTAGCCGGCACCGAAATCGTCAATGGCCACGCCCAAACCGGCGTCATGAAAACGCTTGCTAATGTGCTGAACTGTTTCGCGTTCACCGGGACTTTCCAGAATTTCGGTAACAACCCGGCTCGGAAGGATGTCGTAAGCGGCCAGCATCGAGATGGTGGCGCTACCAATATCATTATTGGCCTTGTCAAGAAACGCGGGGGAAATGTTAACGCTCAGAAAAGCATCGCCCTGCTGAGCGCCAAAGGTGGAAAGTGCGGTAGAGCGAACGTGTCGATCGACCTCGAGTTTGCGCTTGGTTGAAATGTCGTCATCACAAAAAAATGGCCAGGCGCTTATTATCGAGCCATCTTCAGCTTTGTAACGTGCCAGAGCTTCGAATCCGCCGATCTCGCCAGTCAGCACATCGACAATGGGCTGATAGTAGGGGAAGAATTGCGACAGTTCGCTGTCAGTTGTCATGGGTTTGTCTCTAAATATACGCGCTGTACCCGTTGCGTAACCCCGGTAAAAAGGTGGTAGCTAATCGTGCCTGCCATGGCCGCGATGGTGGATGCAGGCAAGCCCTTACCCCACAGGGTAACGTTATCGCCTACTGCGATTGGGTGCTGAGCCGCGGAGATATCAACACTGCATATGTCCATCGATACGCGGCCAACCAGCGGAAAGCTCTGCTGGTTTATAAGCACCGGTGTATGGTTGGGTAACTGACGGGGATAACCGTCACCATAACCTATGCCGATAGCGGCAATACGGCTTGTTTGCTTGGCCGTCCAGCGCGCATTGTAGCCAACGCTGTCACCGGCTGAGACTTCTTTTATGGCAATGACTTTGGATTTTAATTGCATAACGGGTTTAAGCCCCATGGTCTGCTGGTCCGTGGGATCGTCGCCGTAGAGCATGATGCCGGGTCTCACCCAGTGCCGTTGGCTCTGGGGCCATGCGAGTATGCCGGCAGAATTCGCCAGACTGTGTTCCATGGGGGGGAGTTGCGCGGCTAGCGTGTCGAATTGTTTGATCTGATCTTGAGTCGCGGGGCTGCCTAAATCGTCAGCACTGCTAAAGTGACTCATCAACCTGATGGGGTTAACGTGTTTAGCAGAGGCGAGGAGCTTATGCGTCGCAAGCAAAGCCTTAGGATCGAGTCCGAGCCTGTTCATGCCGGTATCAAGTTTAAGCCAAACTTCCAGCGGCTTGGTTAGGCTGCTTTGACTGACGAGCCGGGCGAGCTCGAGGGAATGAACAGCAATGGCGACGTCGTTGTTGGCACACCAGGCCAGCTGATCGCTGTTGAGAAGGGTGCCCATTAGGAGTAAGGGGCAAACAAGCCCATTTTCTCGCAACAGCAGGGCTTCGTCGAAGCGAGCGATACCGAGCTTGTCACTATGCGGGGCAAGGGTTTTTGCTACGTCGATCAGGCCATGGCCATAGGCATTGGCCTTAATCATTGCGACAATGCGCGAATCGGGAGCTGATTCGCGAACACAATTCAGATTGTGGCGAAGTGCGGAGCGATCAATTTCTGCCCAGGCTGTAGAATGCATGCGACCAATAAGTTCCCGATGAGCCTCCGGCCAACATCCGTAGTGTGGTCGGCGAGTCGCTACAATAGCTAATTCCAAGCATGAAGAAAAGACGCTATGCTGTGGAACTACAAAGATTTTATGATAGATAGAATGATATTAATTGATAGCTGGATAGCGGAACCCTATGCCTAAAGGCTTTGAAGACAAGCTTGTTATCTCCATATCGTCGCGCGCTCTGTTTGATCTCGATGAGAGCCATCGCGTTTATGAGCAATCGGGCTTGGCGGCCTATCAGGCCTACCAAATAGAGCACGAAGAGGAAATTCTGGAGCCCGGTGAGGCCTACCCGCTGGTGCAAAAATTGCTCAAGATCAATGAGCGCCTGGGGCAGGAGCGCGTTGAAGTCATACTCTTGTCGAGAAACTCTGCCGATACGGGTTTGCGGGTTTTTAACTCTATTGAACATTACGGGCTTAAAATATCCCGAGCGGCCTTTTGCGGCGGTGAGAGCCCTTATCGCTATATCTCCGCCTTTGGCTGTCACCTGTTTCTTTCAACCCATGCCGAGGATGTGCGCAATGCGTTGAACAACGGCGTGGCTGCAGCTACCTTGATGCCGCGCGGCAAGAAGCAGGTCGAAGAATCTGATCAATTGAAGTTCGCTTTTGATGGCGATGCGGTTTTGTTTTCGGATGAGGCCGAGCGAATTTACAAGGAGCAGGGTCTGGAAGCTTTTGCGGCCAGCGAGCGTGCCTCCGCGAAAACCCCCTTGTCCGGAGGGCCATTTAAGCCCTTTTTGTCGGCTTTAAACAAATTGCAGACCAGTTTTCCGCCGTCCGAGGCGCCCATCCGCACCGCGCTGGTGACTGCGCGTTCGGCGCCAGCCCATCAGCGGGTCATTCTGACCTTGCGCGACTGGAATATACGGATCGACGAGTCGCTTTTCCTGGGCGGACTGGACAAGGGGGAGTTCCTGCAGTCCTATGGTGCAGACGTATTCTTCGACGATCAGGCCCAGCATTGCCAGTCGGCCAGCCAGCATGTGGCTACCGGCCACGTGCCTCACGGCGTCGCCAACGATTGAGCCACTGCATCCGTCGGGAATAATGAAAATTTCGTGGTTATAACGGGTGGCTTTCTTATTCCTGTACTACTATTGTAAGCAGCGGTGGACTTGATCAATAGATCTGAAATTTGATCCGCGGGGGCTTATGAAACTGCAGCAATTGCGTTATATCTGGGAAGTTGCACATCACGACCTGAACGTGTCGGCAACGGCACAAAGTCTATACACCTCGCAGCCAGGCATCAGTAAGCAAATTCGTTTGCTGGAAGATGAATTGGGTGTCGAAATTTTCGCGCGCAGCGGCAAGCACCTGACCCATGTAACTCCTGCGGGCGAGGCCATACTCAAATCGGCCGGCGAAGTGCTGCGCAAGGTTGAAGGCATCAAGCAGGTTGCCCAGGAATTTAGCGACGAGCGCAAGGGCTCTTTGTCGCTGGCAACGACCCATACCCAGGCCCGCTATGCCTTACCACCTGTGATACGCAGTTTTATGAAAAGTTACCCGGATGTGGCTTTGCATATGCATCAGGGCACACCCCTGCAGATTTCCGAACTGGCAGCC
>JBFJTG010000156.1:0-6518 GCA_041625575.1 Litorivivens sp. | reverse complement strand
TGGCATTCAGACACGTCCCAGCCTCAGGCGCTTGCCACTCAAACTTCAACAGCGGAAATCCTGTGGCGCATTCCGCGTAATACTGAAGCGGGTACTTATCGAATCAGGTTTATGGGTGTCAGTAATCAGTCAAGCATACTCAGTGATTACGAAGGTATATCGGAGGAGTTCACTGTGTCTGGCCCAAGCTCTGATTGCCCCTGAGGAACTGTGTCTGGCGGCAGCTTGAGGACATGGATGGCCGCCCTACTCTTGCGACTAAATCATGGATATTCGCATTCTCACTGAGAAGATATTCTTAAGATACTCAGTGGTTGGGCAAGATCGATAAAATAACGGGGCCAGCGGCCCCGTAAAAAAACGAAAGCTCTCGCAGTTACAGGGTCTTCATATATTCAAGTAATGCCCGTCGCTCTATATCGCTAAGTGCTTGTGTCCATTCATGCCCCCGGTTCTTCTTCGAGTACATGTTGGTATTGAAAATCAGGCGATCTTCTAGCCCCTTTTCACCGACCGGTGGAGGAACTATCCAGCTTGGCCATAACAAACCGCCTAGCAGTATGTCAGCGCCCCACTGTACTTCTTGCGGCATCGCTTGATCTGGCTGACAGGTGTAGTAAGGAATGCCATTCCCGCCATCGTCACAGTTCATCAAGTCATAATTCCAGCCCAAACGATCCCAGTCGTAACCGTCGGACTCCCCGCTGACTCGGGTTTCAAAAGCATTAAAGTGAACAGCTGTTGTTGTGCGCTGGCGCCGCCAAACTTCGGGCCTTGAGGCCGGATCAAGCACGCCCCAAATGTTGGGTACCGAACCATTGTGAAAAAAGGGCGCACTCGCCCAAACCCCATGCAAGGGTGGCGTTACATAGCCGACGGTTTTTTCCTCAAAGCCGCATGCGCCTTTGACGCGCCCCACAGACTCCCCCATTCCCAGACTGGGAACTTGCCCTACGGTCGGAGTTGTCGCCGCATCCAGGCCGTCACCTAGTGGCTCAAGATTGCCACTATGACCAAACAGCCGCACGAGATGATCAGCCAAATCGCCGCCAGAAACACCGTAAAACAGGTAATCATCCATGGTTTCGGTGAGCCGGTCTTTATCTTCAGGCAACACATAGCCTTCTACCGCATCCGGGTATGACCACCAGAAGGTTGAAACATGCTCGCGAATTTCCATGGCCCAGCCCTCAGCTTGGGCGGGGTCGGTGTCGATAATCTCAAGGGGCACCGTATAACCCACTGTACCGGCAAGCCGCGGATCAGGTAAAAAGCGTTTGTCGTTTGCGTACCGCGGGGAGTAGGCACCGTGGCAGCCTGCGCAAGAACCGTTGCCCTTGGGGCGCGGAATGCCGGCATTGGCTTCGTCGTCCCAAAGATCTTTCTCGTGGAACAAGACAGCGCCCTGCTCCGCAAGAGACCGGCGTATACAGCCTGGGTGATCGGTTCCCGAGGGCTCGCCGTCGCGGCCACTGCAATAACCTGCGGGATAGTCTGGCGCCTCTACGGTAAGCGACCACTGGTGCACATCTTCGTAGGTACCCTCAAGTGCTTTAACCTGTTCGCCACTGAGGTCATTCACACTGCCAAAGTACATATTGCCGCGCGCCGAATCGGTTGAATGCCCTCCAAACCAGAGGTAGCGGGTTTTATTCGAGAGCCACCACCAGGCCGGCGGATCCTGATCTCCCATGTTGCCATGGAGTGGATACGCCAGTAGCCGCGCATCATTTTCGAGAGAATCGAAATCTCGGCGTATTACCATCGCTTCAATTTCGGTATCCGCCGCGTTAGTTCCACGGGTCGTATTGATCAAGGGGATATAACCCACGGCGGGCATGCTAATCGGTACTTCAGTCCTGCCCTCCTCGTCGTATTGACTCGCGTTGATCAGGTCAACGTACATGACGCCCAGTTCGGTATTTGTATTCGGTAGCCCCATAAAGGTGCCGTAAGTATTGCTTCCGTAGCTCTCGCTATTGCCGTTACCGTCACGGCTTGTCACTTCGCCACGCCCAATCTGACCGGCATGACAACTAAAGCACGTCAGATTGACGGTGCCTTGATAATTGCCATCTGCATCGCGACCTTGCGCCCAGCCCATGGGAAGTCTCCCCGTACCACCAAAGGTCTTGGTAAGCATCGGGCGCTCATCGATGCCTTTGTCGAGATCGACAATCGGATAGGGGTTATGAATGTGATCAGGGGGCGGTGAGTGCCCATACCGCTCAAAAAGGTGCTCGTCAAAATTTTCGGGGCGCTCCGACATACCCCACAAGCGCCAGAGGCTGTTCCAAGCCATGGCTGAATCACCACCGACATGCGCTCCGGAATGAGGCTGGTCCGCAGGCGTCATGGCCACCCAATCATGACCATGCTGGACAGCGGCCCGCCATTCGCCACAGGTCGCTGGATCTGGCTTGGCAGAGTATATCGGTGCTTTGCCCTGAGCCCTTCTTCGATCATTCTGGAGAGCCTGAGTTTCAAAAAGTTTATCTGTATGGCAAAGCTCATACGGGTCATTGAAGTGCACAGCGTATTCTTCACTGTCGATCAAATTAGCTGAACCGGGAAAGCCATCTGCCTGAAGCAGCCTGCGTGGATCCTGACTCCAATCGATGGGAGTGGCATCTGGCGCTCCATCACAGATTTGATTAACAAAATAATGTTTACCCGGATTCCCCAGCAATGGCAGGGTTTCAGAGTCACCGCCGCCTACCCAGCCGTCGCAATTACTTGGGTTATCCCAGCATGCGAAAACCGACTGCATTGCCAAATAAGCTTCACTGCCTCTCGGCCACGGCGCGCCGCCAGAATGCTTTTGCCCGTCCGCTCCGGACGCCATCAACAAAATTTTATTATCGTCCACACCGCCGCCGAGTTGCCCCCAGGCCTCAAAAACTCGCTCATAATCATTGCTGCCGTCTTTAGACAGCATAAATCCTCTGCCGCCTTCGACATCGGCAACGCCGCCAGCAACATGGCAGTTACGACAAAAGTCCAAATTGGGGCCGACTGCCGACGTAAAAAAAGCCTCGGTCGACTCAAACTGGGCAGCGCCACCTCCATTGCTGTCTCCTGCCGGGTTCGCGCCGTAGGGCTGACCATCGCTACTACCAGCCCTGCAAGCACCTAAAGTGCCCGCTAGAATAACGGCAATCATTAGGCGCAATATGATGTGACGCATGTTTAGAGCCCCAGCTTTAATTATAGTAGCGGGATTGTTACAGATTGCTCGCCTTGCAGGTGATAGGGCATCGTGCCATTATATCTATCATATGAGGCCAAAGGTCTATTCCATCGTGCAAGTTGAATCACTGACCATTCCGGCAGCCTACACCCGCCTGATTGTTGACCTTTGCGAGGCTCGAGGGGTCGACATCCAGCAGGCGGCTCGGCAATTTGATCGGAATGTGCTGCGAGACCCCAACGGGCGATTCAAGCTCCTGGACGTTGGCGCGCTGCTGTACCAAGCATTTTTGCTGGACGAGGCCATTGGCTACGAAATTGGGTTAAACACCCAACTGACCTCACACGGACTCGTCGGATACGGCGTACTCACCAATCCCACATTCAAAGACGCCATCGACTTCGGGATACGCTTCGGCGAATTGCGCACCCCATTCATCACTCTTAGCGTTCGCCAAGAGAACGACACCGGTATTATCGAGGCACGCGAAACATTTGACTTGGGCCCTACCCGTCAAGTTTGTATGGAGCATTACCTGATCGGCGTATGGCGCATCGGTGAGATGTTGGTGAAAACATCTAATTTCCCCGCGGATATTTTTGAACTGTATTTTGAACACCAAAAACCACCCTGCCACGATCAATACCGCTCGCGCCTGCCGGCTTGTCACTTCTCGTCACCGGCCAATCAGCTGCGCTTCCCAAGCCACTACCTCGACCTGCCTTTAGCTACGGCCGACGATATGGCCGCACAGTTGGCTTCCCAAGAGTGTGAACGCGAAAAGGCTCGTACCGGTAGCAAATCCGGTAGCCTTACTGCGGCTTTAACACGCTTTTTTCAGGATACAGTTGCGCCACCTTCACTCGGCGAAGCCGCTAATTACCTGCATATGTCCCCGCGCAGCCTTAAACGCAAACTCAATGCTGAGCGCTCCAGCTACCAGCTATTGGTAGACCAGCACCGTGAACGGCTAGCGAAACAACTCCTCAAGGACCCACGACGGAGCGTCGCAGGCATAGCGCAGGAGCTTGGCTATACCGCCCCGGAAAATTTCACTCGTGCATTTCGAAAATGGACAGGTATGTCTCCTACGGACATGCGTCGCCAATACCAGGACAAGTAAACATCTCTGCAGCGCTCTGCTATTTAAAAGCTTGTCCTAGGCCAACCATCAAACCTCCTAACCCCAGACTCCAGATCGAACAGGCGATCAGGTCGTAAACACTGTATTTAAGCCGTGAAAGGCCGCTAATACCGGTTAACAGTGGCACCACGCTGCGAACCGCGGGAATCAGCCGACCCAGAATGATCGACATTTCTCCGTGTTTTAGTATGAGCTGCTCTGTTTTGGCGAGACTGCTTGCGTGTCTTTTTGCAAAACGACTGTGATGAAACTGCGGGCCTAGCCAGCGCCCCAGAAAATAGCCCAAATGGTCAGAGCTTGCCGCTCCTATGAATGCCAGAGGAATTATCTGGTACAAGGAGGCGACGTTTTGCGAATACAACACCGTACACACGCTTAACAGAATAGCGCCAGATATAAACAAACCGATTCCGACGCAGGCTTCCAGAAACGCGATAACAGGTACAATGAAGAGTGCATAGTCTCCATACTTGTCAATCCACTCGAGAAATATATCCCCTATCATCTAAAAAATGTCCCTATAGTTGCTCCACCTTCATGCGGGGCTCTGGCGAACCATAGGTAAGTGTTCCAGTCTGCTACGCACTTCATCTTTTAATCCAGGTTCGCTTTTAGGTATTGGTAATGACAGTCCATAGGTCCGAATGTATAGTCCTTTCATCGAAACGTACACTGTCTATTTAAAGAAGGGGCTAAACCGTTGACTGAAACGCATTCCGCCATATGTCGAGTTTGCCCGGCTTATTGCCAGATAATTGCCCATGTTGACAACGGAAAACTGACGAAAGTCACGGGCGACAAAAACGACCCGTATTTTAAGGGCTACACCTGCCCCAAAGGCCGCGCCCTGCCTGAGCAACATAACAACCCCAAACGCTTATTGCATTGTAAGAAGCGGGCGGAAAGTGGCGCCTTTGCAGACATTCCAAGCGAAACGGCAATGGATGAAATCGCCGATAAGATAAAAGCGATTATTGAAGAGCACGGCCCTCGATCAGTGGCCCTTTATGGTGGCACTGGCCAAGTGTCGACCCCGGTTGCGCCCTCGGTAGCTGTCTCCTTTTTGATGGGTATTGGCTCGCCCATGCATTTCACGTCCAGCACCATCGACCAGCCCGGCAAACATATCGCCATGGCTGCCCACGGACTTTGGAGTGCGGGCGAACTGAATTTTAATAGCGCTGACAGCTGGATTATTGTTGGCGCAAATCCCGTCATATCAAAAGCGAGTGGCGCGCCGGGTAATAACCCGGCTCAGCGCCTAAAGGAGGCTGAAGAACGCGGCACCAAACTCATTGTGATAGACCCTAGAGTCACAGAAACCGCAAAACGCGCTCATATTCACCTGCAGGCGAAGCCGGGTGAAGATCCCACTATTCTCGCGGGCCTTATTAACATCATTATCAGTGAAGGCTTGCACGACCAGGCCTTTATTGAAGAAGACGTGGAGGGTTTTCAAGCGCTCAAAGAAGGCGTCGCGCCATTCACGCCGGACTATGTAGCGCAGCGCGCGCAGATTGATTCGGATCAACTGACTGCAGCTGCAAGAACTTACGCTGCAGCCGTTGGCCGCAAGGGCCGTGGTGGCGCGGTCACCTTAGGCACCGGCCCAAACATGTCGCTACATGGCAGTTTGAGTGAGTATTTGGGCTATTGCTTGATGTCGGTATGCGGGTACTGGCCGAGAGAAGGCGACAAGGTTACAAAGCCCAATGTTCTTACCCCCGCTTACCATGCAAAAGCGCAGGCGCGCCCACCCTATCTTGGCTGGGATTACCCGGAAAAGATGCGCGTTAGGAATTTGGCTAAAACAGCAAGTGGCATGCCCACCGCAGCACTGGCCGACGAAATGTTGCTCGAGGGCGAAGGTCAGGTAAAAGTCCTGATCTGTCTGGCCGGCAATCCGATGATGGCATGGCCTGACCAAAACAAAACCTACAAAGCCCTACAAAATCTGGAACTGCTGGTGGTACTCGATTATCACATGACGGCTACAGCCGAGTTAGCTCACTACGTGATACCGCCCAAGTTATCGCTTGAAACCCCGGCAACCACGCAATTGTGCGAAGGCAACAAGCACTATGGCTACGGCTTGGGGTTCGATGAACCCTACGCGAGCTATGCGCCGGCGGTAGTTGAACCACCGGCAGGTTCTGACGTTGTCGAAGAGTGGGCATTTTTCTA
>JBFJTG010000155.1:0-6661 GCA_041625575.1 Litorivivens sp. | reverse complement strand
GAGCGCGCGACAATCTCGATCGCACCACCATCCGATTACCCTACACAGGCATGGTTCGCAGTAAAGACGCCGATATTGGCCAATACGTTAGCGTTGGCACCCAACTGGGAAAAACCTTTGCCATAGATCGCGTTGAAGTGCGCTTGCCGCTACCCGATGATCGTTTGAGCTATTTAAATCTGCCCGCTCTTAACCAAAGCGAAAGCACAACGCCAAAAACGCAGGTAACCCTAAGCTCACGCCAGGGTGACAGCACCTATGAATGGCAGGCGGAGTTAGTCAGGACTGAAGGCGTGCTCGACGAACGCAGCCGCGTATTGTTCGCTGTTGCTGAAGTTCTAGACCCCTATGGCCTGGAAACCGAACGCGACGCTCCCCTGCGTGTTGGGACTTTCGTACAGGCTGACATTTCCGGTAAAACCATGCCGAACATTGTTGTACTACCTCGCCATGTACTGCGCACCGGCAATCAGGTTTGGGTCATCGACGCTAAAAACCGACTCATAAACAGGGTGGTTGGGGTCCTAAGAACCGAGGGAGATCTGGTGTACATCCACAGCGGGCTGGAACTCGGTGAGCGCGTCGCGCTTTCAACAATCCCCCACGCGGTGGCCGGCACGGAAATAAATCAAAACAGCACAGTAAAAACAAGCACCCTACTCCCTCCGGATGCCGCCACGAATAAAACCGTGCAACCGGCCATCTCAGGTAAGGCCAAGAGCGCACAGGGATGATCGGAGAAAATATTGATACCAAAAGCGGCCTGATCGCCTGGTTTGCCCGCAATCCCGTTGCCGCCAATCTGCTGATGTTCCTAATTCTAAGCACCGGCTTGATGGCGGCGGTGTCGATGCCGCGAACCGTAAACCCCGAGTTTATCAGCAACACCATCCAAATCATGGTGCCCTACCCCGGCGCGTCTCCCGATGAAGTTGAGCTTGGCGTTATTCTGAAGGTTGAAGAAGCGCTAAAAGACATCGATAGCATTCAAAAAATCCAGTCTACTGCACAGGAATCCATCGCGACAATTCGTCTGGAAATTGACGAGGAAGCCGAGATTAACAACGTGCTCGACGAAGTAAAAAGCGCCATTGACGGCATCTCTAACATGCCCGAAGAATCTGAAAAACCTGTTGTTAAACACCTGGAAATGCGTGACCACGCAGTAAACATTCAGCTGTGGGGCAATCTCAGTGAACGCGACATGAAGTCGCTAATCGATCAAATCAAAAGTGAATTATTGCAAGACCCCGATATCGGATATGTAACGACCTTTGGCGGCAGGAACTACGAAGTCGCCATTGAAGTTCCGGAAGCAAATTTGCACAAATACGGCCTTACACTGAATCAGGTGGCGCAAGCCATACGCAGCTCATCGCTGAATTTACCGGGCGGCGCCATCAAGACCGACAATGGCGAAATTATGCTGCGCACCAAGGGCCAAGCCTACCAACAGCATGATTTCGAACGCATCCCCCTGATCAGCTACCCCGATGGCACCCGCCTTACCGTGGGCGACATTGCCACCATCAAAGACGGCTTTGAAGAGGCCACTGGCTTTTCGCTTTTTAACGGGGGTTTTAGCATGGGAGCTACGGTGTATGCCGTTGGCGACCAAGACTTGATCAAAGTCGCTGACGCTGCCAAAGCCTATGTTGAACGCAAGCGCGCCGAATTGCCCGAAGGCGTAAACATCGACTACTGGGCCGACATCACTCACTACCTCAAAGGCCGCCTCGGCATGATGGTGAAAAACCTGGGCATGGGCGCCCTGCTAGTCTTTGTCGTGCTTACGCTGTTTCTCGATATCAAGCTGGCTTTCTGGGTCATGGTTGGTTTGCCACTGTGCTTTCTTGGTACCTTCGCGATGATGACCACACCCATGGTCGATATCAGCCTAAACATGATCAGTCTATTTGGCTTTATTCTGGTATTGGGGATAGTCGTCGATGACGCCATTATTATTGGTGAAAGCGCCGGCAATTTTTCGGAAAAGTACGGGCACAGTATTGATTCGGTAATAGGCGGCGCAAAGCGCGTCGCCACGCCCGCTACCTTTGGGGTGCTGACCACCATCGTCGCATTTCTACCGACACTTTTTGCCGAGGGTATATTCGCGCCCTTCCCCGCATCTTTCGGCTGGGTCGTACTGTTATGTCTCACTTTTTCACTGGTTGAGTCCAAACTGATTTTGCCCGCACATTTGGTTCACAGTGTGCCCTCCCGCAAAGGCCTATTTAAATTTACCCACGCACTTCAGACCTTCTGTAACGGTCTGCTGCAAGCCTTTATTCGAAAGTTCTATCAGCCCTTTCTGGTTAAGGCCATTCGCAATCGCTATATCACGGCCTCCAGCTTTATCGCCATTATGATATTGGCCGGCGGTCTGGTCGCCGGCGGGCTCGTTCGCGTCATTATGATGCCCTCGCTACCAAACGATTTTCTGCAGGCCTCACTGGAAATGGTTGAGGGCACAACAGAAGAGCAAATGCTCGCAGGCTACCGCCAATTTAACGAAGCTCTGTATGCAGTCGAGCGCGAATATATTGAGGAAACCGGCCACGCTAATGGTTTGCTCAAACATGTCTTTGCCTATGCTTACGACGGTCGCTTCGTTAATTTCATGGCCGAGCTCACCAAAAACGAAACCCGCACTATGGAAAGTGACGAGTTGGCCGAAAACTGGCGCTCCAAAATTGGCGACATTCCCGGCGCGCGTGTCATAGCGGTATCCAGCGCCCAGGACATGGGTGGCGGTCAGGACGTACAGTTCAAGCTGATCAGTTCACGTCCCGACCAACTCAAAGCCGCCTCCAGAGACTTTGCCGAACATCTGGCCACTTTCGACGGAGTCTATGATGTAAGAAATGGCTCGGACTCTGCCCAGGATGAAATCGTGCTCAGCCTGAAACCTATGGCGGACGCAATGGGCGTTTCACTGGCAGGAATGGCAACCGAAATTCGCCACGCTTTTTATGGCGCAGAAGCCCAACGCATGCAGCGCGCGAATGACGAAATCAAGGTCATGGTGCGCCTGCCAAAAAGTGAGCGTAAATCGGTTTCAGATCTTGAGAACATGTACCTGCACACACCCGATGGCGTTGCCGTGCCTTTTACCGTTTTAGCAAACGCGGAAATTCAACCAGGCTACAGCAAGTTGACTCGCATTAACGGAGAGCGCGCGGTCACTGTCGGTGGCGCGGTGAATCGGCTCTATGCCGAACCCGATAACATTGCCATGCAGCTCAAAGAAAGTTACCTGCCGCAATTGACAGCAAAATATCCAGGACTCAAATTCAAGATGGATGGTATGACGGAAGAGTCAGCCAAGATATTCAAAAGCCTGTTTGTCGGATTTGGCTTAGCAATGTTTGGCATTTACGCTTTGTTAGCGGTGCCGCTAAAGTCCTATCTGCAACCCTTGATTATTATGGGCGTTATTCCCTTCGGTATTATTGGCGCCATCATCGGCCACCTATGGATGGATATACCACTGGACATGATGTCGCTCTTTGGCATTATCGCGCTATCAGGTGTCGTCGTTAACGACAGTCTGATTATGGTTGATTTCATCAATCGCGCAGTTAGCAAAGGTAGCAGCATTATCGACGCTGTCGTGCAATCGGGCACCCAGCGCTATCGCGCGATAATGCTCACTTCGCTGACCACCTTTTTCGGCCTCGCGCCGATGCTGCTCGAAACCAGCACCCAGGCACAATTTCTAATTCCGATGGCCGTGTCTTTGGGTTTCGGCATTATATTCGCGACCGTAATCACGCTGGTTTTGATACCCTGCCTTTACGTTATTCTGGAAGATTTTAGAGCGCATGATGCGGGATTGGAGCAGCCACCTGTCTCAGCGAGCACTTAGAAAAGTGCGGAATTAGCCGCTCACGATAACAAGGCCTTCTGTACTGATAGATCCAGCCGAATTTCGCTGGTCACGGAATTAGCGATAAAACAAAGCTCATGCGCCTTGTGATGTAAAGCTTCTATCTTCTCAAATGATACGGGTGCCCCGGAGACAACGACAGTCGGGCATAGACTCACCACGGTCATACACCAGCGACCATCTCTGCCCTCAGCCAGCGTACCGACAGCTGTGTCATTGTATCGATCAACCACCAGGCGCTTCTTTGCCGCCAACGACAGAAAAAACAGCATGTGACAACTCGACAATGCAGCGACAAATGCTTCTTCCGGGTCTACATGCTCAGCGACGGACTGCGGCAGGGCTACGATTTGCGGTGAGGCAGAGGCGGGCACGATCGCGCCACCATCAAAATGCCATTCGTGAGCGCGGCTATACTTATCTCCGATAAAATCTTCGTCTGCACCACGCTGCCAAATAATGTCCGCGCAATAATCAGCCACGAGAAACTCCTACGAAAATTAGCAGAGTTCTAAATATCCAGTAACAGCTGCATTTTGGGAAGGAAAATCAGTAGTGCAATTACAGCCGCTGTTAACGCACTGAGCAAAACCGCAGCCGCCGCGACATCTTTCGCCTTTGCAATAAGAGGATGCTCTTCGCGGCTCACCAGATCACACAGGTATTCAAGCGCCGAATTGAAAGCCTCCATGCATAACACCCAGCCAATCAGGAGCGTCACCGTAATCCACTCGTTGAGACTGAGCTCAAGCGCAAGGCTTAAAACTACAACCAGCAGGGCCGCGAAGAGATGAATGCGGGCGTTATGTTGCTCGCGCACCAGCATCAGCAAACCGCGCAAGGCGTGCACGAAGCTCGCGGCTCTGTCGGAGAGTGCAAAGGGCTTTGAGCTAGGTGAGCGAGACAATGTTTTTCTCCTAAATTCGTTTAGCTGCACGAGAATAGCGGTTAACATAAGTTATTCGCAATCAAGCACAGCCAAAACCATGTTCGAACGTATATCCATTGCTCAAGCCAAGGCACTTATCGCAGCCGAAACCTGCAACGTTCTCGATATTAGAGACGCTCAATCCTATGCCGAGGCGCATGTTCCTGAAGCGAAACATCTGGACGGAAACCGCGTTGACGAATTTCTGGCGTCCAGCGACCGGGAGTTACCGCTCGTGATCTACTGCTATCACGGCAACAGCAGCCAAAGCGCCGCCCAGTACTTTGCCGGACAGCAGTTTAAACGAGTCTACAGCGTTGACGGCGGCTTTGAGGCCTGGCGCCAAGAGCTGTAGCTGTAGTCTCATTTACCTAAGGGGCCGTGCACTCGGAGCAGAAGGCATAGACTCCGCCAGGGTCACGTAATTGCAATATGGCCTGCACTTGCTTGGCCACTGGCTGCCACCAGACTCGCGGCAATGACACGGCAGATTCCAAGCCAGCTGTCTCCAGCATGTGTGCAAGCAGCGCCTGCATCGGCGGTATCGTCGGCTCTATCCACGTTCTTCTATACTCGCTCAGCCCGGCCAAGCTGGCCGCCGCCGCGACGGCTTCGTCCAAACCGCCCAACTCGTCAACCAGCCCGAGCTGCTTGGCATCAATACCGGTCCACACACGGCCCTGCGCGATTTTGTCTACTTGCTCCGGCAGCATATCCCGCCCCTCGGCAACAATAGTCAAAAACTGCCTGTAGCCGTGCTCGATTCCCGACTGCAGCGCACGCTTAACAACCGGATTTAGCGGTCGATCCGGGCGTAAGCCGCCCGCAATATCCGTAGTCGCAACACCGTCAGTAAAAATACCGAGTTTTGCCAGGCTTTTCTCTATCGTAGGGAAGGCCCCGAAAATCCCGATTGATCCGGTAATCGTCGCCGGCGTTGCCCAGATTTCATCGGCATTAGCCGCAATCCAGTAGCCACCCGATGCCGCAGCGGAGCCCATGGACACCACCAGCGGCTTACCCGACTGTTTCAAAGCCAACAGTTCCTGCCTGATTTGCTCGGAGGCGAAGGCCGAGCCACCACCGCTATCAACGCGCAGCACCACCGACTTAATGCTGTCATCTTCATGCGCGCGACGAATCAGCTCGGAAAAACTTTCGCCGCCAATGCCGCTTCCTGACACTTCGCCGTCAACAATGGTGCCTTGCGCCACCAAAATTCCGACGGCATCACCCGTCTCGGGCTGCGACTCCGGACTAAGCTGAAGGTAGCGCGAGTGCTTCACACGGCGAAAATCGCCGTTTTTATCTGTGCCCACCTGCGCGGCCATCGTTTCGCGCCATTCGCGCCGGGTACTCAATTTATCAACCAGATTCTGATTGTAGGCCGCCGCGGCGAGATCTCCACGATTCTCGACCATCACCTCATCAATGTGGTTAACATAATGCTCCAATTGCTCCGCTTTTATACCGCGGTTTGTGCTCACAATCTCTGTGTAGTTCGCCCACAATTGTCCCAGCCAGGCCTGATTGGCCTCTTTCGCGTCATCCGACATAGAGTCGCGCATTAGCGGCTCCATGGCTGACTTGAACTCGCCAACCCGAAAGACATGCACATTGATGCCTAGCTTCTCCAGAGCAGAGCGAAAGTAGTTGCGGTATATCCCAAAACCTTCAATGACAACGCCGCCCATCATGTCCAGATAAATCTCGTCAGCCTGACTGGCAACAAGATAACTATCCTGATCATAGGCATTAGACGTAGCGATCACCGACTTGCCGCTGGTTTTAAAACGCTCGATGGCTGAAGCCAGCTCTGAAGCCTTGCTCATGCCGATATG
>JBFJTG010000154.1:0-6678 GCA_041625575.1 Litorivivens sp. | reverse complement strand
GGTAAATTTTCAGTGGGATCAGCTCGACGCGCAGCAGAAACTGGCATTGACGGCTGATCTCGACGCGGACGAACGCGAGGTAGCAGGGCCACTTCGATTGGCCTGGCTTCGTGGTGATCAAGGCAGGGAAGGTTTGGATTCCCAATACAGAATTCGATCAAAGCTTCTGGGCGACATTGTTAATTCAAACCCGGTTTACCACTGGCAGCAGAATTTTGGTTTTGCACGTTTGGGCGGTGAAGAGGGCAGTAGCTATGCTACCTTTCTCGCGGCGAAAGCGAGTAAGCCTGCAATGCTTTACGTCGGCGCAAACGATGGCATGTTGCATGCTTTTAAAGCCGGTGACGGCGAAGAGCAGTTTGCCTACGTCCCCTACGCTGTTTATCCCGGACTTCGTCATCTCGTCGGTCCCGATTATGCGCATCGGTATTTTGTCGATGCTTCGCCGAGGGTGCTCGACGCCTACTTTGACGGGCAATGGCATTCCGTTTTAGTGGGCGCGACCGGAGCGGGTGGCGGTTCAGTGTTTGCGATTGACGTCACGGAGCCGGACAGCGTCAGTGCCAGAGATGTTTTGTGGGACTTTCATACCGCCAATGATGTGAGCGACAAATTGGGTCTGGCGATGAGCGAGCCGGTTATCGCGAGATTAAATAGCGGTGACTGGGCCGCGATTTTTGGTAACGGTTACAACAGTGGTGACAACCTGAAACTGTTTGTTGTAAAGCTTAGTGATGGCACTTTACTCGCGGCAATCGATACCGGGGTGTCCGGTGATAACAATGGGCTAGGCGATGTTGTCCCGGTCGATGTCGACGACGATCGCATTACCGACTATGTCTACGCGGGCGATCTCGAAGGCAATGTCTGGAAGTTTGATTTAAGGCATACCAGTGGTTCGCAGTGGGATGTGGCCTATAGCGCGAGTGGGCATCCGGCACCCTTGTTTACGGCCACTGACGCAAGTGGGGCTGCGCAGTCTATTACCGGACGCATGGCCATTGGCCGGCATCCCGAAGAGGGAGTGATGGTGTATTTCGGCACGGGGAAATATTTTGAGACTTCTGACGCCGTTGTCGGTGACTCGCCGCAAACGCAAAGTTTTTACGGTATTCGCGACAAGGGAGAGCGTGTGTCGGGAAGATCTGTATTGCAGGCGCAAACCATCGACAGGCAGGGCGAGTTGTCGCTCAGGGATGAAAACAATGACGCAGATTCCCAGCTGCGTCTTGTGTCCAATAACGCTGTTGATTACAGCGCGAAGCAGGGTTGGTATCTGGATTTGAAGCTATCGAGTGCAGCACACGGTGGCGGTGAGCGTGTCATTGATCAAGCGATACTGCGTTACGATAGAGTGATTTTCACGACCTTGGTTCCTTCCGCTGATCCGTGCAATTTTGGTGGTACGGCCTGGTTGATGGAGCTGGACGCCTTGCACGGTAGCCGCTTGGCTTATTCCGTATTAGACGTCAATGGAGATGGCCTGATTGATGGTGCCGACTTGCTTGGTAGCGACAGCAATGACATGCCACCCAGCGGTAAAAAGTTTGATCAGCTTGTATCGCGACCGGGAATTATTAGTGCCGGTGAAAAGGAATACAAATATATGTCGGGCTCGCGAGGGGGAATTAACGTTTCCACCGAACGCGGTAGTGCGGGCGAGTTGGGCCGTCAGGCCTGGTGGCAACTGCGTTAGCGTAAGCGGCTAGTGCCGAACCCGGGTAACGCGCAGCGTTGCGGGTATATGGCGAATGCGTCGCATGATGTTGGCCAAATGCACCCGCGAGCGCACGCCAATGAGCAAGTTCACACAGGTGATTTTAGAAGTGTCGTCTTCCACGCTGATTTTTTCGATGCTGGCATCGGCACCGTTCACTCGCGTAGCTAACACGGCAATAATGCCGCGCTGTTTGGACAATTCAACTTTGAGTTCAACGGTAAAATCCTTGCTGGCGTCTTCCGCCCAGGATAGGGGCACAACTTTTTCGGGCTTGCTGCGCATCTCGATACTGTTGTGGCAATTGTCGGTATGGACGACCACGCCTTTTTCCGAGCTGATCAGGCCGATAATGGGGTCGCCCGGAATGGGATAACAGCACTTTGCAAAATTAACGAGAAAGCCTTCGGTGCCGTTGATCACCATTGAGTGCTGCATCAGCGGCGCCTGTTCCGGTTCCGCAGTGGGTGCATTGAGCAGTTGTCTGGCAGTCAAGAATGCAACGCGGTTGCCCAGGCCAATTTCTTCCAAAATGGTGTCAAAGCGGTCTACACCCGTTCGCAACACTAATTGTTCCAGTTGTGAGGGCGGAATATCCTTGAGCTGGCTGCCCAAGCCTGCCAGCGCTTTCTCCAGCATCCGTTGGCCCAGCTCGACGGCTTCGGTGCGACGCTGGTGCTTCAGGAAGTGGCGAATCGAAGAGCGCGCTTTGGCGGTCACGACATAGTTTAGCCAACCGGGGTTGGGCTGTGCGCCCTGGGCGGTAATGATTTCGACGGTCTGGCCACTCTGTAGTATTTCCGACAATGGCGCCAGTCGGCGGTTGATACGGCAGGCTACGCAATTGTTGCCAATATCACTGTGTACGGCATAGGCAAAATCGACGGGTGTTGCGCCGGCGGGCAATTCAAGGATTTCGCCGCGCGGGGTAAAGACGTAAATCTCGTCGGGGAACAAGTCGATTTTGACGTTCTCGATAAACTCCAGCGAGTTCCCGGCACGCTGCTGCATTTCCAGCAAACCCTGCACCCATTGCCGTGCACGTGCGTGGCTGCTGGAACCGTGAGCTTCACCATCGGCTTTGTACAACCAGTGCGCCGAGATACCGTTGTTGGCCATTTCTTCCATTTCTTCCGTGCGAATCTGGATTTCAATGGGGACACCGTGCAGTCCGAACAAGCCGGTGTGCAGGGATTGGTAGCCGTTGGCTTTTGGGATGGCGATATAGTCTTTGAATTGTCCCGGTACGGGTTTGTAGAGGCTGTGCACACAGCCAAGCACACGGTAGCAATTGTCGACTGTATCGACCACGATGCGAAAGGCGTAGAGGTCTACAATTTCGTTAAAGGATTTTCGCTTGGCGCGCATTTTTTGGTAAATGCTGTAGAGGTGTTTCTCACGACCCAGCACGCGAGCCTTGATACCTTCTTCGGCAAGGTAGTTTTCGATGGCTTCGCGAATATTCTCGACGATTTCGATGCGATCACCGCGCTTCTTTTTGACGGCCGCGCGAATGCGTTCGGCGCGCATCGGGTACATTGCGCTAAAGCCGAGGTCCTCAAATTCCAGGCGGGTATTGTGCATGCCGAGGCGCTGGGCGATAGGAGCGTAGATTTCCAGCGTTTCGCGGGCGATTCGGCGGCGCTTTGCGGGTTGTAAGACACCCAGCGTGCGCATGTTGTGCAGTCGGTCGGCGAGTTTGACCAGAATCACGCGGATATCGCGTGCCATCGCGAGCGCCATTTTTTGGAAATTCTCAGCCTGTTGCTCGGCGCGGGACTGGAACTCAATGCGGGAAAGCTTGGAGACCCCATCGACCAATTCGGCAACCGTGCTGCCGAACTGGTCGCTCAGTGTCTTCTTGTTGATGGCGGTGTCTTCAATCACGTCATGGAGCATGGCGGCCATCAGGCTCTGATGGTCCATGTGCATTTCGGCGAGAATGGTGGCTACGGCGAGCGGATGGGTAACGTAGGGCTCGCCACTGCGGCGGCGTTGGCCCTCGTGAGCCTGTTCGGCATAGTAGTACGCTCGCTGGACGAGGTTAACCTGTTCGGGAGAAAGGTAGTCCGCTAGCGTGGCCGCAAGCGCGGTAATGGAGCGTTCCGGCTGCTGACCGTTGTGGGTATGGAAAATAGAATACTGAAGCATCCAACCCTCAACAGTGTCTTAGCCTATAGTGGATTCCAGCTCCGAGAGATCCAGTTCAGGCTCTTCGCGTTCAACGCTGGCAGCCATAATCTCGGCGGGAGTAATTTTGCGCTCGGCAATTTCCCTTAGCGCCAGTACAGTTGGTTTGTCGCCGTCTTCACTGACCAGTGGGCTTTTGCCGCCAGTGGCAATAGCGCGGGCGCGTTTGCTGGCAATCATAACCAGTTCAAAACGGTTATCGACGTGGTCTAGGCAATCTTCAACAGTAATTCGGGCCATGCGTAAAATCCTGCAAAATCTTGGGAAATCAGCCTTATAGATAGTAAAGGCAATTGACCCGCAGAATGCAAGCATTCCAGCGGGCGGGGGAGTGTATCAAAATTGATCAGAGCGCGACAGTAGGTTGGCTAATAAAGCTTGGTGTCGAAGCTGTTGCGAGCCAAGACTGAGGCGTTGGCAGCGAACAACAGCAATCAGGTCGGCCAGAGCGGTCTCAAAATCATCGTTGATGATGATGTACTCAGCTTCCGGAAAGTGTGACATTTCATCGACGGCGGCGGTCATGCGACGGCGAATGGTAGCCTCATCGTCCTGGCCGCGGCCCTGCAATCGCTCCAGCAAGGTTGCTTGCGAAGGCGGCAGAATAAAGATTGAGCGGGTCTCGGGCATTAGGCGCCGAACTTGGGCGGCACCTTGCCAGTCAATCTCTAGAATCACGTCGGTGCCGGTGCTTAGTTGTTCATTTACCCAGGTTTGTGATGTGCCGTAGTAATTGTCGAAAACTTGAGCGTGCTCGAGAAAGGCGGCTTCGCCGAGCATGTTTTTAAAGGTGTCCAGGTCAATAAAGTGGTAGTCGGTACCGTTGATTTCGCCCGGGCGCTGGCGCCTTGTGGTATGCGAGACGGATACGCGGATATCGTCAAGGGCTTCCAAGAGAGCCCTGACCAGGCTGGTTTTGCCGGCACCGGAAGGTGCTGAAATGGTGTAAAGAATTCCTTGCGTTGCCATGAGCGCGTTCAAGTCCCGTTGCTGAAGTCTGTTGTTATTGGCGAGGGCGAGGTTGCCATAATAGCAGCAAATATCGCCTACTCGATATTTTGGATCTGCTCGCGCATTTGTTCTATAAGTACTTTCAACTCTACTGCTGCCTGAGTGCTGTCGGCGACGACCGCCTTTGATGACAGGGTATTGGCTTCGCGGTTGAGTTCCTGCATTAGAAAATCCAGCTTGCGACCACAGGCACCGCCGGCAGCAAGAATGCGTTGCACCTCTTGCACGTGCGTATCCAGACGGTCGAGTTCTTCGGCAACATCGATTTTTTGGGCTAGCAGGGCAATTTCGGCTTCGAGCCGATCACTGTCGAGTTGAACCTGAAGCGCTTCCAGCCGTTGATGGAGTTTGTCGCGCTGGACCTGGACCAGTTGCGGCATGTAGCCGCGCAGCTTTTGGGTAATGTCCTTAATCTGTTCGAGGCGTTGTTCGATCATTACTTTCAGCTCGCTGCCTTCACGTTCACGGCCGGCCTGCAATTCCTGCAAGGCCAGCGTGAACTGGCCGAGCAGGGCTTGCTGAATTTCGTCGGTATCCACTTGTGCCTCGCCAACGACGCCAGGCCATTGCAAAATCGCCAGCGGGTCGATGTTAGACGGATGCTGTAGCTTTTCGCCAATGCCCTCAGCGGCTCTGATGAGTTGCCCTGCAAGATCCTGATTGATTTGCAGTTTGGCATTGCTCTGATTTTGTAATTGCAGGCGCAAAATGACTTCCACTTTGCCTCGGGCAAGTGCCTTGCGCAGTGGCTCGCGCAGTACGGGTTCCAGTCCACGCCAAAGCTCCGGGAGCTTGAAACTCAGGTCCAGATAGCGCTGATTGACGGAGCGAATTTCCCACGCACAGCTTCCCCAAGGAAATTCCTGACGTTGGTGCGCGAACGAGGTCATGCTGCGAACGGACAATGTTGATTCTCCTGGGGCGGGTTTATTGCTTATTGTAACCCGTCTGCCGGTTTTGATCAGTTCATCGGGGTGTGCATTGCGACCTATTGTCGGGATGTGGCTGTTATACTCACCGCCACTTTATTATTGAACGGCAGCAGGAGCTTTTATGAATCGACCTAGTGGGCGAAACGCGCAGCAATTGCGGGAACTCAGACTTACCCGCCATTTTACGTGCCATGCCGAGGGATCGGTGTTGATTGAAATGGGAAACACCAAAGTGATTTGTACGGCGTCGGTCGATCACTCCGTACCGCCCTTCTTGCGCGGTAAAGGTCAGGGCTGGGTAACGGCAGAATACGGCATGCTGCCTCGTTCAACCGCTGAGCGTATGGGGCGTGAGGCAGCCCGTGGCAAACAGAGCGGCCGTACACAGGAAATTCAACGCCTGATTGGCCGCTCCCTGCGAGCGGCAATGGACATGAAAAAGCTTGGCGAAAATACCATCCAAATCGATTGCGACGTGATTCAGGCTGACGGTGGCACGCGCACGGCGTCCATTACCGGAGCCTATATTGCCCTGGCTGACGCCGTGGCCAAGTTACTGGAAAGTGGGCGCATTACCGAAAACCCGATTGTGCAGCAGGTTGCGGCGATTTCCGTGGGTGTTTACAAGGGCAGCCCGGTTTTGGATTTGGATTATCCGGAGGATTCAGGTGCCGACACTGACATGAATGTGGTGATGGGTTCTGGCGGTGGCTTTATTGAAGTGCAGGGTACGGCAGAAGCGGCGCCCTTTGGCCGTGAAGCGCTGAACGCTATGCTCGACTTGGCGGAAGCCGGAATAGCAGAGCTGTTTGAAGCTCAGACTCGGGC
>JBFJTG010000153.1:0-6722 GCA_041625575.1 Litorivivens sp. | reverse complement strand
GGAAGTTAACGTCACGGTCAACGCCATCAACTTTCGCCTTACCAGCGTAGTTATCAATTTTGCGGCCGTATTCGGTTTCGATTTTGTAGGCTTCAAGAACCTGACGGAATTTCTCGGCGATGGAAACGTCCGAGCGGTCTAGGTTGTTGCGTAAAAACTCAATTCGCTTCTCGCGCTCTTCCAGATGAAAAGGCACATCCAAACGAACAAATTCTTCCAGGCCATCAATCATAGTGATGATGGTGGGCATCATTTGGCGCTGGATAACAGTCGCTTCACCGATTGAGGCTTCCAACTCCTTGATGCGCCGAATCTGGTTAGTGATCTGCTTTTCGAGCCGGGCGTTGTAAATCTTCAGGCCATCGACCTGTTTCATTACCGTTTTATAGTCTGCCAACAAATCGCGTGTCTCTGCGGCGAGCTTGTCGATACGGACCTGCGACACCTTCGCAGCTTCGTTTTTCTTGAGGCCAACTGAGAGTACAGCACTGACAGGTACCTTCGGTACCGGCGGCGCCACTTCTGCTGCGTCTTCTTCTTCATCAGACGATGCAGCATGAACTTGTGCGCCGGTCAGGGCCAACATGGACAGTGAGACTGCCAGCGCGACTGATTTCAATCGATGCATATTCATGGGGATTGCTATTCCTATTAGGGACATGTGTGTAAAGCAGACCGTTTTATTGTAATAACAAGCTGCAAGTTACAAACCTGTAATTTGATACAGCGATCTCCATTTTAATCACGAGCATTCTGAAGAATCAACGGCTAAGGCAAATCTAATTCATACGATTGAATTTAAAAGGCGCGCGTGTATCGAGGTTACGATTTGTTATTTTTCGGTAACACAAGCAAGGAGTGGGGTAACAGAACGCCTAAAAATCACTCAACCCAAGGCGGAGGTGATCACTAAACGCACAACACTAGTCGTGTGCAATCTCAAAACCACCATAAAGTCGCGGCAAAAACCGCCAAAATACACAGAATTATTTAATGACAGGCGGAGGCTTTTTTTTGCGGTAACACCTTTATTCGCACAACTACGAAGTGCTAGAGGTATAAATACGAATTTACAGCTCGCCAGCCTTGCGCTCTAACAACACAAAACTGAAGCGCCAATCCCCCTCCTGCTGCTCTTGCCGGTCCAGCTCACACCAATCGCCGCTTTCCAGCGCCGGAAACCAGGCATCACCCTCGATATCGCAATCGACCTGGGTCAGATAGAGGCGGCGAGCGAAGGGCAGCAGACTGCGGTATAGCTGCTCACCCCCGATGACCATCACCTCTTCGGCAAGATCCCTTCTGGCGACGTCCAGAGCGGCCTGCACCGCCGCCTCAGTGCTCGAAACAACCATTACACCCTCTGGCTGATAGCCCGCCTGACGGCTAACGACGATATTGGTGCGCCCGGGTAAGGCCCGACCAATGGATTCAAAGGTCTTGCGGCCCATCACTATAGGCTTACCCAAGGTCGTACGCTTGAAATGCTTCAGGTCCGCCGAGATATGCCACGGCAACTGATTGTCGCGACCAATAACACGATTACTCGCCATCGCGGCAATCATGGCCAGGCAGGGCTGCTTTTCCAAAGACTCGCTCATACCGCGATCGGCGCCTTGATAGCCGCCTGCGGTGTATAGTTTTGAACCTCGAAATCGTCGAAATCATAGTCAAAAATTGATTCCGGTCTACGCTTGATCTTCAGCGTAGGCAGCACGGTCGGCTCACGTTTCAGCTGCTCGAATACGATGTCATCCGTCAAGTGATTAAGATAAAGATGACAATCGCCAAAGGTATGCACAAATTCACCTACATCCAAATCACACTGCTGCGCGACCATATGCGTAAGTAAGGCATAGCTGGCGATATTGAAAGGCACGCCCAGAAACAAATCGGCACTGCGCTGGTAGAGCTGGCAAGACAGTCTCCCATCAGCAACATAAAACTGGAATAGGGTGTGGCAAGGCGGGAGCGCTGCCTTTCCCCTTCTCGCATTCTCCTGCGGACTGAGTGTTTCGTCAGGCAGATCCGCCGGATTCCAACCACTGACAATCAATCGGCGCGAATCGGGCTTGGCTTTAATCATACGAATTAATTCACTGATTTGATCAACGGTCGAGCCGTCAGGGCAGGACCAGCTGCGCCACTGCTTGCCATAAATAGGCCCCAGATCGCCATTTTCCAGCGCCCACTCATCCCAAATCGAAACCCCGCGTTCTCTTAACCAGTTGTTGTCACAGCTGCCATTGAGGAACCAAATCAATTCGTAAATGATACTGCGCAGATGTACTTTTTTTGTGGTGAGCAAAGGAAAACCTGCGCGCAAATCAAAACGCAACTGCCGCCCAAACACCGAGCGTGTGCCCACGCCGGTACGATCCGACTTGTCGGTACCGTTATCGATCACATCCTGCATTAAATCCAGATACTGCTTCATGATTTCCCTTTAAATCTATCTCGAATCTTTTTATCTAGCTTTCGCGGTCTCGCGGCGATATGTCCAAAGCAGAACTGCCACACCGACGGCGATCATTGGCAGGCACAATAGCTGCCCGCGCGTCATCCAGCCAAAGGCCACAAAGCCAATATGGGCATCAGGCTCGCGCACAAACTCCACCAGAAAGCGGAACAGCCCGTAAAAAATGACGAACACGGCTCCTGCCGACCACTCAGGCCTCGGCTTGCGGGTAAACCAAAACACAATGGCGAATAATACTACGCCTTCAAGTAAAAACTGGTAAAGCTGTGACGGGTGGCGCGGCAGTAACAAAGGATCGCGCGGAAACACCATGGCCCAAGGCAAATCGCTGGCTCGCCCCCACAACTCCTGACCGATAAAGTTACCCAAGCGCCCCAGACCCAGGCCAAGGGGAACAATGGGCGCCACGAAATCCATGAGCTGCCCAAATCGCAGACCCTGGGAGCGCGCATACCACCACTGCGCAGCGATAACCCCCAGAAGGCCGCCGTGAAAAGACATACCACCCTCGTTCACCTTGAACAACCACAGTGGCTCAGCCAAAAAGCGATCCAGGCCATAGAACAGCACATAGCCAAGGCGCCCACCCAAAACCACACCCAGTGCGCCGTAAAAAATGATGTCATCAACATGCTTGCGCTGGACGGGACGCCAGCCCTGCTCACTGCGTTTTACGGCCAGCCACCATGCCGAAGCAAAGGCCCCGAGATACATAAGCCCATACCAGTGAATGGCGATGGGGCCGAGCTGAAGGGCAACGGGATCGATTGCGGGATGAGTCAACATGAAATTATTGTTCCCGAGACTGGATTCATTTACATATTCCTGAGAATAAACTGCGAGCCAATAATAGCCAGAAACAAAGCAAAGGCCTGCTTCAGGCGAGCTTCAGGTAATCGCTGGGCCAGACTAGCGCCAAATTTTGCAAACAGTGTGCTGGTAAGCACAATGCCCAAAAAAGCGGGCCAGTATACAAAGCCGGTACTGTATTGCGGCAGCTCCGGATGCCCCCAACCCGCCCATACATTGGCGACACAGCCAACAAGGGCAATCGGCAAACCACACGCAGCTGACAACCCCACCGCCTTTTGCATTTTCACGTTGCACCAGCTTAAAAAAGGCACGGTGAGCGAGCCGCCACCAATGCCAAACAAGGCCGAGGCATAACCGATAATCACGCCGAACACACCCAGCCCCGCAATCCCGGGCACTTCGCGCCCGGCGCGTGGCTGAAAGCGCAGGGCTAGCTGCAGGGCGATTAGAATGGCAAACACACCAAACAACATCTGCAATAGCGCGCCTGCCATGCCCGCCGCAGTATACACACCCAGCACAACACCCAGGGCAATCGCCGGCGCCAGCCGGTACCACAGGCGCCAGTCCACATTGCCGTAGCCATGGTGGGCTCGCACGGAGCTTATGGAGGTCATTACAATCGTTGTCAGTGAAGTGCCGATGGCCAGCTGCGTGAGAACCGCCGGCGACACCTCAAGAAAGGTAAAGCTGAATACCAGTGCCGGCACAATGATCAAGCCACCGCCAACACCAAAGAGGCCGGCAGCGAGGCCCGCGACGGCGCCCAACACCAAGTAGGCAAGAATGATCATCGGCAAAGCCAAAGCGACAAGCGCGGCTGCATTGGGGCACCCCAGATTAATTAGGCATCAGCGCTTAAGGACGACACCAAAAGCTTGCTATTATGGCGACCACATTATCAAAGTAAACTCTTACTCATGTGTCTGATTGCCGTCGCCTGGAAAAACCATTCCGACTACCCCTTGATTGTCGCCGCCAACCGCGATGAATTCTACAAGCGCCCCAGTATTGCCGCCCACTTCTGGAAAGAATCGCCCGACGTACTTGGCGGGCGCGATCTGGAAAAGGGAGGTACGTGGTTTGGCGTCAATCGCAGGGGGCATTTCGCGGCCATCACCAATTTCCGCGGTGGGTCGCTGGAGCGTAAGGGCCGTTCGCGCGGCGAGCTGGTCGCCCGCTACCTGCTCAGCGATCTCTCCTGCGAGGACTTTATGGCCGAAATCGATCGCGACCGGGCGTCCTACAACCCCTTTAACTTACTGATTAGCGACGGCGAGCAGCTGGCCTACACCAGCGAAGACCACGCATCGTTTGAACTACTGACGCCCGGCATTCACGTCATTGGCAATGACCGCCTCAATAGCGACAACCAAAAAATCAATGTAGCCCGCGCTGAAATGGCCAAAAGCTTGCAGGGGGACATCTCGGAAGAGCGTTTATTCGACTTACTCGCCAATACCGCGCCGACCGAAAAAAACGAAGACGCCATGATCGAGAGCCTGTCGTCTGTTTTCATTCGCGCGCCCGAGCACGACTATGGCACGCGCGCATCAAGCCTGTACCTGCAAGGCAGCAAGGGGCAGGCGATATTTTGCGAACAACAGTTCGACGCAAAAGGCCCCATCGGTACGAACAAGCGCTTTGAGCTTGGCTTGAGCAATGCCTTGCCCGCTCAGTGACGATCCAAACCCAGCCCGTCGCTGATAATCGGTTGTAACATTCGCCCCACACCAGCGTCGGCCAAGGAACGCCGAACCAGCTCTTTCACTTGTATGGCCGAGGATGCCTTCAGGGCTTGCTCAAGCACATTCTCGGCGGCCTCAATGGTATGACTGCGAATAACAGATTTCACTTTCAGCAAGCTGTTCGAGTTCATCGACAGCATGTCGTAACCCATCGCAATCAATAAAATCGCTGCCGCCGGGTCGCCTGCCAGCTCTCCGCAAATACCCACCGGTTTGCCTTCGGCCTGAGCCGCCGCCGCAACATCGCGCAAGGCACACAAAACCGCTGGGTGCAGGGGGTGATAAAGATCAGCTACGCGCGAATTATTGCGATCAACCGCCAACAAATACTGGGTCAGGTCGTTGGAACCCACGGATAGAAAATCGACTCTACGGGCCAGCTCTCTGGCCTGATAAACCGCTGCGGGCACTTCAATCATTACGCCTATAGGCGGCAAGCTAACCTTGATGCCCTCGTCCTTCAGCTCGCTGTGCGCTCGATAGATCAACTCCAGGGCTTCTTCCAGCTCGGGCACATTGCTGATCATGGGCAGCATAATGCGCAGGTTATCCAAACCGACACTGGCCTTGAGCATCGCCCTCACCTGCACCAGAAAAATCTCGGGGTGATCCAGAGTCACCCTGATACCGCGCCAACCCAGAAAGGGGTTTTCTTCCTCAATGGGGAAATAAGGGAGCGATTTGTCACCACCGATATCCAGCGTGCGCATGGTCACCGGCAGCGGTGAAAAGGCCTGCAACTGCTCGCGATAAATCACCCGCTGCTCTTCCTCACTGGGAAAGCGCTCGCGCAACAAGAAGGGAATTTCAGTGCGGTATAAACCAACACCTTCCGCGCCGTGATCCAGTGATTTGGCTACGTCAATCATCAGACCGGTATTGACCCACAGCGGAATGCGTCGCCCATCCAGTGTTTCGCAGGGCACATCGCGCAGAGCCTCGAGGCCCTTACTGAGCTGCTGCTGCTCTTCGTGAATCGCCTCAAAACGGGCGTACAGCTCCGGCGCAGGGTTGTAGTGAACAATGCCGTTGTAACCGTCCACCACCAGATTGGCGCCTTCCACCTGGGTAAATGGCAAATCGACCGCACCCATAATGGTGGGCACGCCCATCGCCCGCGCCAAGATGGCCACATGGGAATTGCTGGAACCCCGCACGCTAACCAGACCAACCAACTTTTCTCTCGGCACTTCCGCCAACACCGAGGCAGTTAATTCCTCGCCGACCAAAATAGTCCTATCCGGGTACACCACATCGCGCACGTTAGCTGTTTGCAAGTAAGCAAGCACTCGCCTACCCAAATCTTTAACATCGGTTGCCCGCTCTTTTAGGTAGGCATCCTCCATGCTTTCAAAAGTGCGCACATGACTGATCACAACCTGGGCGAGCGCCCCCTGAGCCCACTCGCCTTCGCGAATCCGGCCTTCAATCTCCAAACCTAATGCCCGGTCATCGAGCATACTGAGATAGACGTCAAAGAGGGCCTGCTCTTCTTTTGCAAGCCGGCTTTCCAGCCTGAGTTTAATGTCAGTAATATCTTCGCGTACCGCCTGCAGGCACTGGAAGAAAAAGGCGACCTCCTTGTCGATATTTTCACAGGCCCGGCTCGGCACGGCGTAGAGATCCGCCTCGGGAATAACCAGCATGGCCGTACCCATGGCAATGCCTGGCGCTCCCGCTAT
>JBFJTG010000152.1:0-6991 GCA_041625575.1 Litorivivens sp. | reverse complement strand
ACCCTTGCTGCTGGGCACCACGCGAGATGAAGAAAAACTGTTCATGGCCCTTGACCCGCAATGGGTCGACTTACTGTTTGGGGTGATTCCCAGAATTCGGGACCTGGACACCTACAACCGCATCGCGGCCTACCAATCCGACACCTGGCGCGCGCTGTCAGTGGACGAGCCCGCAGCCGTCATCAGCCGTCATGCGGCCTCCCATGTGTACGCCTACCGTTTCGACTGGGACGAGGCACCCGCCAACTGGCTGGTTAACCTGCAGGAATTAATCGGCGCGGGCCATGGCATCGACGTCAGCTTCGTGTTTGGTGACTTTGAAGGCCCGTCCAGCATGCGCGATTTGATGACCGCAGAGAACGAAGCCGGCCGACTGCAGCTGTCAGCGGCGATGATGAGCTATTGGGCCGAGTTTGCCTACCACGGCACTCCGGCGCGCGGGCGCAGCGGAAACTTGCCGGAATGGACGCCCTGGCATCATGACAAACCTGCACTCATGCTACTCGACACCGAAATCGATGGTGGGCTGCGAATGGCACAGAGCCAGGTAACAGCGCAATCGCTTAAAGATCGCCTGGCAGCCGATACGAGCCTTGAAAGCCAGAAACAGCGCTGCCAACTCTATGTCAGCCTATTTCTGACCGGATTCCAGACCACCGATTTCTGGAACCAGCAGGAGTACGAGGAATTGGGACAGGGCGGCTGCAGGCAGTTCAATCCTTTTGAACTTGCGCGCTAGCAACATACCCAGGGCAACGCATGGGCAGGAGCTCAGCCCCTTCAGGCCAGCCCATGCTTCTCGCCAGCGAGAGCCAAAACGGAGAAAAAACCAGCGCCACCAAAACGATACACGTGATGTCAGGCACTTGCGCCCTTCAGGGAGTCGAGGTCGATATTCCGCAGCCGTTCCGCAGCTGAATAGAAAATCGACATGCCCTCCCTGATTTCAAAATCCCGCCCAGGATTGAGCTTGACCTCTCCGTCCTTGATGGCGATAACTGTCGCCTCATAGCGCAGCTTCATCGCAAGAAATATATCCATGAACGGGCAGGAAAAATCCTCCCCTTCCGGCAGGTCAAAACGATACAGGTTGTCACCGCTGAGATTTGATATCAGCTGTTGGACAACTTCGCTGGATTCACGATCCTGTAGCTCCTGGGCCATCAGATAGACATTGGCTGGTAGAATCACCTGATTCAACGAGGGTTCGTCAGCCGGTAGATTCCGAATCTTCTCAGCGTGGGCCTCGTTTTTCAGGTAACAGACCAGGTGTGCAGCCGTGTTGACTTCGCGCAGGGCAAAAGCGGTAATGAAGGTCTGGTTGTCATCGGAGCCGTGAATGATCACGTTTTTGGCCCGCCCGGCATTGGCCCGGCCCAGCACGTCTGCCGAGGCCAGCTCTCCCCTGACAAATGCCACGCCATTGTTGGTCAACGGGTTGCTTTCTGTATCATAGGAACACAGCACGATTTTTTCGTCGGGGTTATTCGCCTTGAGTTCGGCTATGACCTTCTCAGTACTGCCCTCGCGGTACCCCATGATCACCGTGTGTTGTTCGCCACTCATCGCGCCCAGTCCTTTCATTTTTCTATTTGCCATCTGAATAATAAGTTCCGACACCTTGCCGATCACCAGACCTAGGATGCCGATACCAAAGAACATAATAATTCCAGCCAGAAACCGGGCCTCAGTACTGGCAGGGGCGTAGTCTCCATAACCTACGGTGGTAATCGTGACCGAAAACCACCAGGTGTAGTTATCGACAATATCTCGTTCGCCGAAAGCCAGCATACCAACCAAACCCACGCAGTACAGAACAACTATCACCGCCGCTATAAAGGCCCAAGTGTGCTCATAAATGCGGCTGAACACCTGTCTAAACAGTCTACGCATGAGTAACGACATCATTCGATCATCCAGCCAGTTTCCACGTATCTGTGTAGCAGACAGGGCTGCATCAGTGTATTGACACAGCGCTGCTCCGCTACGAGCTCATTCCTACCAAAGGCAAACGACGCCGCTAGTAACTCCGGGGTAATAAACGGTGTTTCCACCTGAAATTCACTCAGACGGGAAAGGCGCTGCTTTAACGCTTCGGGTGGCTCAGAGTTTGTCCACGCCAGGTAGTAACCCCAGTCGCCAAAGGAAGGAATATTCTGACGATAGGGTAAAACCTGATAGCCGGCCGCTTTCAGCGTTTCGCCAATTGCCAGGTAGGCTTCTTTGGCGTGATAAGGCGAGGTGGACTGTACCGATAGATACGCATCCGGTGTCAAATAGCGGCGTAGCGACTGATAAAACTGCTTACTGTATAGCTTGCTCAATTCAATTGAAGACGGATCAGGCAAGTCGATAATGACAGTATCCCATCGCTCTCGATGTTCACGCCTGAGGAATTGATCCGCGTCGACATTGAACACAGTCACGGAAGCGATGTACTTAGATTGACCCACCTCCTCGCTTCCTTCATTTAGATATACACCCGCCTTGGCGCCGGGCTCATCGAGCCGCATAGACTCAACCTGCACCTTGGCGTTATCAAAGGCACGCTGATTCATCGCTGTCAGATAGGGGTTGGTGGACGCAATTCTCACCATTTCCGGGTCAAGATCCACCAACGTAACGCGTTCAATACTACGGTATTTATTCACTTCTCGCAGTGCCAGCCCATCTCCGCCACCAAGAATCAACAGGTTCTTCACGCCGGGCGATGCTTCCAGCAACGGGTGCACCAAAAAGTCGTGATAACGCGCCTCATCAAGCGAGGAAAACTGCGTATTGCCATTGATATACAGCCGGGTGTCGTTAATAGCTGAATTATGCGTAATTACCAGGTGCTGATACTTGGTGGTAGCTTTATAGACGATTGGATCATCGTAAAAGCGCTGCTCCATCAGGTTGCTCAAATCGCGATTGTTAGCAAAACCGAAAACCATCAAGGCAGCAGTCGTCGCCAGCGCAAAGCCCTGCACCCATGGCCTGGCAATAATCTTGAGTCGCAGAAAGTACAAAATGGTGACCGTTGCCACCAGAAAGTTAAAACCAGCAACGATAAAACTGATCTCAGTTAGCGGGAAGGCTTTCAGAAGGAAATTGACCCAAATAACCGCACCGACGAAAGCTCCGATGTAGTCCATTGCGTAGACAATCGTCAGGTTGGTCTTCAGCGCTATTTTCTGCTGCGCAATAATGCGCATGACAAGGGGAATTTCAAATCCAATAAGGAAACCCACAGAAAGTACAAAAAAGTAATGCACCAGCTGGAAGTGACTTTCCAGATAACCATATGCGCCGTAGATTGCCAATGGTGCAAATCCACCCATTAGCGCCATAAGCACTTCCACGGCAATGAACTTGTGCAGCAGGTTTTCATCAGACATCTTGCTCTGAACGAAACCCGACACCCCCATCATAAACATCATGCAGGCGATAACGATGGAGAACTGTTCAATCGAGTTGCCCAAGATGTATGTGGTGATGGTGGCCAGCACATACTCATTCACCAAGCCGCTGGCGCCTGTTGAGAACATACAGAACGCCAGCAAAAGGGGCAGCAATCGCGCTTGATTCATCACTTACAGTACGGCATTGCTCAAAATCAAGGCCACACCGATTTTCATCCCGGCTAATTGCATTGCCGGAACCATACGGTTTTCTGCGAGAATGTCTGCAAGCTTCGAAGAGGTAATGATCAATACATCAATAATGACTTCGAAAAGGTACAGCAGCAGCATTCCAGAGACCGCTACCAGCAAGTACTCCTCCACCTGCTGCAACAACGAAACGTCCCCGCCGTTACCCACAATCGCGCTTTTCAAGATAAGCGCGTAGGCAATCATTTTTCCACCCAGGTAGATACCTGAAGTCACTTTACCTTTGCCGATGCTCTCGACAATATTGTGGTGGCGTAATACCAGTTTTTCATAAAACAGTACCAGTGCCACTAGTGTGAGCTGGCCGGCAACAAAGTAGGCCACGCTCGCACCCAACCCACCTGAGTCGCCGACGATGCTGGCGTAAGCCATGATACCAGTAGCGGTGAGCATTCCCAGCTCGACGAAACCCACCGCCACATTGGCGCTTTTCAGTTCAGACAGGTTATCGATACCGGGAAGCACCCACTTGTCGGCAGTCACTAGCGCGCTGGCCACAAAAACGACGGCAATCAACCCGTAGAGCCCAGTAATCATCAGGTCATGCATCAGCGAATCTGCCGCACTGCCGGCCAGAACACCCATCATGGCGATAGCAAGGCCAAACTGTGCGCCAGTACGCCGCAGGCCGACGGCGACATTGCCGCCCGCCAACTCCGCATCTGCCAGATACTGTTTGCTCGCTAACACATTAAGTGTGTATTTCAGAATGACGGCACAACCGATATAGATCAGTGTGTACAGAATATAGATACCGTATTGCTCAATGTTCATATGCATTACCTTTAATGGAATTACTTGCCGCCGCCGGATGGACCGCGCCCGCGGCTGTACGGGCCCGCGCCACGAATCGAGTACTGCACAGCGCTTCGATTCCCGGTAGATACCTGGCTGAGCAATTTGGGATTTCGCCTGGCGTAGTCGCTGTTTCGATAGCGACCACTGCTGTAAGTGCTATAGCCATAGGTGCCGTATTCTTCCTTGCGCCCGTAGTACGGCGATCTGCGCCCATGACTGTGGTAGCCATTCCAATCGTGATAGTAATAGCGACCCGGCAATACAAAATCGCCGAATATGCGATACATACTGTAGTAGTACCAGAACGACTGACCGTTCTCGTGGCGCCATTCGCCATACCGATTCGAGCCCGTCGCCACGCCGTTTACCATGGTGGGCTCGGCAATGGTGGCCATTCCCACCGGTTCTGCGGTTGTAATTGTCTCGGATTCGTAGAAGCCGTACGGCTTGGTTGCTATCGCCATACCCAGGTTTTCCTGGTACTTCCAGAAAGTATCCTCACTAACAGCAATCCATTCGGTTTCTTCTACATTGCCCCCCTCGATAATCTGGTACCTGTGAAAAGCCTCCGAAAAGGTTTTTTCGACCCAGAAATCAGCATAGTCATCGCTCCAGCTACGACGCACATTGCGATCTATGCCCAAGGAATCCCAGCGAGCTCGCGGGACGATAATGTCAAACTTTCTGCCACCCCAACCGCTTCTTTCTTTAGCCAAGGTTCCTTCGCGCAAGCCATCCAGGTAGTCATAGGTGTCTGCGTCTACCTTGACAGGGGGATAACGATAGTTATTTTCGCCATAGCAGGAATCCCGTTCACACCAGCTCGAACGTCCGACCACAACATAATGGTCAATTCTCTGATCAACCAGCACCTTGACGTAACTGCGATCGAGCTGACCCAATAACTCAGTGCTATTACCGAGGTATTCTAGCGATGCCTCGCGGTGCTTTTTCAGGTCGCGATAGGCGTCAGCGTAACTCGCATAATTTGTCTGCCTGGCTGCGTATTCGCTCTCAAGTGTTTCGAAATCCTTTCGAACTTTCGCCAGGTTGGCTTCGGCCTCTTCGGCCTTTGTAGCGATATCGCCCTTTTTACCCGGATGGCTGCCGCTGGAGTTGGCCGCCGCCACCTTGAATGCTGCTGTTTTGTCGATCAATTCAGACAAAACCCGGGTGGCCTGCCTGTGAAATGCCTCCTTGTTATCACGAGCGTCGAGTACAATCTGGGAGCGTTCTACGGGAAAAATTCGGGCCTCTTTCACTTTGCCCACCTCACCCAGTAACTGACTCACCAGAGCGCTCAGCTTCTGGGCATCCTCTTCGTGATCACGCTTCAAAATAGGGGCCACTTCATTCTTGTACCGCTGATCTATACTGGCCATCACGACGCTGGCCCGATCCAAGTAGCTCTCCCAGTTTTCTCGCTCTGAATATGGCGCCAGAAACTTCCAGTCGTCAGAACGCTTGAGCGCCGAAAACTCTTTATTGCTTGCCGCCAGGCGGCTATGCTCCATCTCGATCCGTTTCGCCAGAGCTTCGGCCTCTCGCACGTACTCGTTAGGCATACTAACCACCCATTTGTACATCGAGTACCCGGCCAGCAAGACCACCAGGGCAATGACTCCATTAACTGCGCGCATTGCCCACCTCACTACTGCCCGCACCCAGTGCGTCCGCCTGCAGCACGACAACCTGCCTGCCGTCAAGCTCGCGGCTTACAAACGCCTCCCTGGCAGGTTTCGATCCCTCTTCCTGCCAGAGCTCAATCGTCAAGTAGCTTCCATCATCAGAGCTGAACTCATACAGCCTCACAGGCAGTGGCTCATCTTCAGCATTGCGGTAAAAGAGAGCGGCCCAGGAGTCGTCGTCGCTATAGCGAAATGATTTACCCTGGCATTCGACGACGCCATATTCTTCTTCAGCTATTGCTTCAAGAACTGCACGCGTTAACGGGCGGCCTTCGCAGTGGATATCGCGCAATGCCACTTCGCTCAATGTCTGGCTAAGCTCCAGCTTGTCGTCGACTTCCCATTCAATGAAGCGTGTAGTACCACTTAGCAGGTGCATCAATTGCAGTTCAGTGACCCAATATTGCTTTTTGGGTTTGCCAAAGTTGTTCCACTTCACTTCCAAATAACGGAATACATCCAAAACCTGATAGGTTTCTCCATCAAGATCCAGGTAACCTCCCGGCTTCAGGTGTTGAATAGCTAGTGACTTACGCTTGTCTGGTGGGGGCAACTCCAGCCCCCGAATCGCCGACAGCCGGCGATTGACATCCTGTGTCGGCTGTATCATGCCTGCTCGCCCTCGCGGTTGTTGCCCAGGGCTTTGGCATTCTTTAATTCTGTCTGCTCGTCGCGCGCGGCGCGCATGCCGGCAGCAACAGGCTCTAGCTCACCGCTCATGTCGGCGAGGCGGTCACTGGCTTCGCGGGCTTTCGCAGTACTGTTAGCCATGGTTTCGTTGGCCGTGTTCACCGCCTGCATCAGCTGATCAAAGCCCTCTTCAAGCTTTTCCAGCCCTATCACAGGGTTGTT
>JBFJTG010000151.1:0-7067 GCA_041625575.1 Litorivivens sp. | reverse complement strand
CGTTTATTGGGTAGAGCCCACGATTTGGGCACAGCCAAATTTCAGGCATAAAAAAACCCGATGCGTAAACATCGGGTTTCAGTTTTAAGTCAAAGACTTATGTATGGTGCGCCCGGCACGATTCGAACGTGCGACCCCCTGGTTCGTAGCCAGGTACTCTATCCAGCTGAGCTACGGGCGCGTAATCAGCGTACTGATTGAGGCGCGTACTATAGGGAAGCTGCCGGTTAGTGTCAACCTCAAAACCCGCCCTCAAACCCAGAGATAGACAGGTTTCCAGCTAGTTTGATCAATAATTCAACGACAGTGTCACGCCGTAGGTTTGGGGCATGCCGGTAATACGATATTTCAGATCCCCCACCCCTTGGTGCACGCTGTTAACAACGTACTCATTGAGAATGTTCTTGCCCCATAAGGTCACCATCCATTCGTTGGAGCGGCGCCCGAAGCGCAGGCGCGCATTGGTCACGCCGTAGTCGGGATGGGCGAAGATTGGGTCGCTCTCAATGCTGGAGTTGGTCTCGTCTACGTATTGGTAATCCACACCAACACCGAACTCGTATATATCGCCAACGAGAAAGCTGTAATCGCCGGTGAGCGAATACGACAGCTTTGGAGCGTAATTGAATTCCTGACCGGCAAGGTCTACTTCATCGCCCTGGTTGTTGATTGCCTGAAATTCGAGTATTTCGGTTATCAGGTAAGCGATAGCACCTGCGAGGTACAAGCCTTCGATAGGTGTAACAGTAAAATCGAGCTCGATGCCTTTAACTTCGGACTTGGGCGCATTGCGCAGTGCCGGCAGCGGGCCGAATACCGCGTCGTTGAAGCGCGACAACAGCTGCTTGTCGCGATATCTATAGTAGAAGAGCGCGCTGTTGATGTGGGCGCGGCGATCCCACACATCGACCTTGGCACCTATTTCATAGGCGTCGACCTGCTCTTGCTTAACGGCCTTGAGCTGGGCGTGATCGGAGGTTTGAAACAGGGGGAAGGAACCGGACTTGAAGCCGCGGGTATAAGAGGTGTAAATCAGGTATTCGTCGGCGGGTGTCCAATCGAGCACCGCGCGGTAGGAGAGGCTGTCCTCTTCGAGGGTTTCTGTGTAGGCACCGACTTTGCCGCCCTCACCTACACTAAAGCATCCGTTTACATCGACGGTTTCTGGCGTGGTGCCCGCTTCCAGCGCGCGCTGGGTAGCCAGCGACTGAAACAGAACGTACATGCCGTTCATCGGGCTCTCGGAGCCCGAGCAGCCGGTATATTCGCGCTCTTCTTCGGTATAGCGCGCTCCGAGCACCAAGGTGAAGTCGTCGATAAACTCCCACTCAACATTGGCGTAGGGCGCTTTGGATTCATAGCTCAGATCCGCCACCGAATAATAATCGTCGGTAACCAGCAGGCTTTCTTCTACGAGCGGAGCCGGGAAAACCACACTGGCATTGCCGCTCATAATGAGGTCCAGATCTTCGTCCACCACATCGCGCGGAGTGCTGTGGTAACCAATCAGCCAGCGCAGGCGTTCCGATTCATTCCAGCCACTCAGACGTGCTTCATAGTCGACAACCGTCATCGTCACGTCTACCGCCAATTCGGCGTGGCGCTGGTTGAATGCACCTGTGGGGATTTCAGAGTCATCACTGACGAATTCAGTATAGGAGCCGAGTAAATCGAGTTGCAGGCGCTCTGCGATATTCCAGCGGGTTTGCAGGGACAATTGTTTGAAGGTTTCGTCCAAAGCGAAGTCCATTGGCCGCCCGTCGGAGCGAACGCACTCGGGATGACCGGTACACCACTCGGCAACCCGGTTGTCCTTGGTATTGCGATTGACCAGCGGATAATCTTTTACACTTTGCGCAACAACACCGGAGCCGGCACCGGGAAGTGTTGCCTGATTGGCATAGGGGTTTTGCGGTACCAAAGCAATCGGCTGACCCGCTTGAGCATCACTTTTATCGCTCCACTGGGTTCCTACCAAATAGAAGCTGAGTGCTTCACTGGGCTCCCACTCGAGAGCAATCCGATAGGCCGAGCGGTCTTGCTCGCCCAGCGTTTTGTCTTTATTTGTGTTGCTGTACTGCCAGCCCTCGTCGCGCTGTATATCGCGGGCAGCAATGCGATAGCGCAAGGAATCAAAGATTGAGCCGCTGACATAGGCTTCAATATCTTGAGTTTCAAAGCGGCTGGAGCTTGCCGTTAACCCTGCCTGCAGTTCCTGCGTGGGTTTATTGGCGATAAAGTTGATTGCGCCGCCGGTAGTGCTGCGCCCGAACAAAGTGCCTTGCGGGCCCTTTAGCACTTCCACCTGTTCGACGTCGAAAATAGCGCCCTTGGACATTATCGAGTATGGAAGGTTAACCTCGTCGAGATAAACCGCCGTCGTTGGCGTTGCAAAGTAGCTACTGTCGGTAAAGCCGACGCCGCGCAGGGTATAAACCGGCGCGCCCTGCCCACCTTCCGATACCACAAGGCCGGGTACCACACCGCCGAGTTCGCGGGCATCACTCACACCTAAAGTTTTGAGCTGTTCACCGGACAGTGCGGTTACTGCAATAGGCACGTCGGTAACGTCTTGATCCCGGCGCTGCGCCCGAACCACAACTTCTTCCATCTTCATGCGGCTGCGAAACTCAGAGCGCTCTTCGTCAGTTTCGGCAATCTGGGCCATTGAAGACCCGGCCATTATCGTTAGGGCGGCAAGGAGGGCGAGCGCGTTAGGTCTGGCGTTCAATGCGGTATACCTAAGTGTTGGAATAGTAGGGAAATTAGCAGCGCGCATTGTAGTGAAAGGGGAGAGCAATGAAAATTTACCACTTTGTAAAGTGGCAGAACGCCAAGACATAGTGCCGATGTCAGAAGTTCAGCCTGTTTGCGCAGCTCGGTGCGTCAACTCGCCGACCATCCGCCCGGGAAATACCTCAACCAATTGATTTGTAATGATTATTTTCCAGGTCGACAAGAAGGTGCGACACTGAGTGAGGCGTGCTGACAGTAGAAGTGGAAAACAAAGGTGCAGCCGCATATTCCATACGGCTATATCACTAGATCAAAATAGTCCTACGCGAGCGGGGTTTCTATTTACGGCGGCGGTATTCCAGGCGCCGTAAAAAATCCTCCATGAAGGAGCTGTATAACTGATTCCCCAGATACTGATCTTCAACAGCGGAATCAATACTCGGGTTATCGTTAACCTCAATCACCGCTACCCGCTTACCCGCCTGCTTAAGGTCGACACCGTAGAAACCGTCGCCAATCAATTTACAGGCACTGAGCGCTGCATCGACTACGGCCTTTGGCGCTTCGAAGGTCGGCATGGCATCAAAGCCGCCTGATTTCACGCTGCTGTCTGCACCATGTTTGTATATTTGCCAGTGGTCTTTCACCATGTAATAACGACAGGCATACAGGGCCTTGTTGTTAAGCACACCGATACGCCAGTCGTACTCGGTGTACATATATTCCTGAACCAGCATTAGCGCCGAGCTTTTCAGCAACTTGCCGCCCTCTATTTCCAACTCTTTGCGATTTGCCACCCTCACCACGCCGCGGGAAAAAGAACCGTCTGGCACTTTGAGCACCAAGGGGAATTCCATGTCGGCCAATTTCTCGGCCAGCATAGGGGCATCGCTTTTGTGCAATATGCGCGTGTGGGGTGTGGGTATGTTCTGCTTATTCAGCAACTCAGCCAAATAGACTTTGTTGGTACAACGCAGAATCGAGGTAGGGTCGTCGATAACGACCATACCTTCGGCTTCGGCCTTTTTCGCAAACTGGTAAGTGTGATGCCCCACCGAGGTCGTCTCCCGAATAAACAAGCCGTCGTACTCGGGAAGACGCATGTAGTCTTTGGCGCTAATCAGCTCGGCCGATATGCCTTGCTCTTCCGCTGCCTTGATAAACTTCTTCAGAGCAACCCGATCGCTTGGCGGCATCTCTTCTTTTTCATTAGCGAGTATCGCCAGATCGTAGCGAAAACGTTTTCCCGCTTTGGGCTTGCGCCAGAGTTTACTGCTGAAGCGTTCAAATACGGTGGCAAAGGCTTCCTGCTCGGCACTGCTTTTCAAGTCGCGCAGGGAGATAGGGCGTATCTTTTCAACCTCCCAGCCTTTGTCGTATTCCAGCGATACTTCCATCAGCGGACAGGGAAAACGCTCAAACAAGGTTTTGGCCAAAGGCGAAAACCTCTCGTCTTCACACTCACCAAACCAAATACGCACAACCAGTTCGTTCTCGCCGCTGGTATGCGGCAATTTCTTCAGCGACGGGTCGATGCCATCGAGCTGAATGGATGACAGCGAGCGCGAGCGAAAATCACTGAGTGTTCGCACCGAAGGAAAAACATGGTGGCCGCGCGCTTCCGCTAACAGGGCGCAATACCAGGCGCTGCCGAGATACTTGTAGTTGCGACAAAGATTGATGACGCGCACGCGTTCAGCCTTCAGCGTGGCAACCTGTGACAGGTAGTCTTGAAAGGTAATGACATCCTGACTAGGGTAGTAAGGTGACCAGTCGGAAAGTTCATCCACAACCACAAAGAAACGGGGCATGCTTGGGTCTCATGAAAAATGTAAAAAGCGGCGCATTGTCGAGCCAATCATCGCACATCACAATACGCTTTCAATACTTATTTACACAGGTGAAAAGCGGCGTATGATTCAGCTTCCCGCAACCACCTGTTCAGGTATCCGGTCATGCATCAACTGCTGCCCTCCCTAGACCTAAGCGCCTTTGCCAGCGACTATCAAGCCGCACGCCGGGAGTTCTTGCAGCGCTTTCAGGCCCTACCCGAACTGGGGCTGGTTGAGCATATTCACCACCGCCATCCGGAGACCGGCCCGGACGGAAAAGCGCTGTATGCGGACTGGCTATTACTTTCCAAAACAGAGAACCCCAGCAAGCTGCTAGTACTCATTTCCGGTACCCACGGTGTCGAGGGTTTTGTCGGCTCGGCAATACAATGCGACCTGCTGGGCAATGGCGTAGCCCAGCTGCTGGAAGACGAGTCACTGGCCATACTCATGATTCATGCGCTCAACCCCTGGGGCTTTGCCTGGCTGCGCCGCTGTGACCATGAAGGCATAGACCTGAATCGCAACTTTGTCGACTTTAAGGGCGGGCTCCCCAACAATGGCGCCTATGCCACCATGCACCGCTTGTTAAGCCAACCAGCAGAGAGTGTGCTCAATGGGCATGCTCCCCTGCCGCTCGATGCGATTACTCGCGGTCAGTACCAGTATCCCCAAGGTTTGTATTTTGGCGGCCACGGCCCCAGTTGGTCCCGGCAGTGGCTGGATTCACGAAAGCATTCAACGATTCTTACCAAACTCAAGCACATCGCCGTAATCGATATTCATAGTGGTCTGGGCCCCTTCGGCTACGGCGAAGTGATTAGCGACCACCCACGCTATACAGCGGGCTTTGAACTGGCCCAAAACTGGTACGGGGCAAACGCTATGTCCAGCGAATTGGGAGAATCCGTGTCAGCACCCAAAACCGGCCTGATGGATTTTTTCTGGCACAAATTACTGGGCGATCGCGGCTGCTTTGTCACACTGGAGTTCGGTACCTATTCTGACAAGGAGATGATCGACGTATTAATTGCCGAACAGCGTTACTTCCGACATTGCCGGGATGCCGACATCGCACGAAACATGAGCGATCCGAGCGTACTGGCCTTGCGAGATTTCTTTTACCCCGCCGGTCCCAGCTGGCAGCAGGCATCATTGCTGCGTGCGCGCCAGATGATTGATATGGCCATCAACGGATTAAACAGAGCGTGACAATTTCTATTCGAGCCGGCACTCGCTTTGATATCGACGCCTTACTGGCGCTGGAACAAAACAGCTTTAGCACCGATCGCATTTCGCGGCGTAGCTTTATGCGCTTCGTCACCAAAGGTGCCCACAGCTTATTGGTCGCCGATAAGGCCGGCGAAATACTCGGCTACGTGCTGGTACTGTTTCGCTCCGGTACCAGTCTGGCGCGAATATATTCAATCGCCGTGGCGGATGCAGCCCGCGGTCAGGGCGTTGCCAGCAAACTGCTCACCCACGCCGAACTGATTGCCGACAAGCGCTACTGCCTGTTTATTCGGCTGGAGGTCCATACCAACAATACCGCCGCGCTGGCGCTGTACGAGAAGTTTGGCTATAAAAGTTTTACGCGACTGAAACAGTACTATGAAGACGGTGGCGATGCCGAGCAGCTAGAGAAACGACTGCTGCTGCCAACACCACGCTCCACTGCGCCGGCGCCCTACTATCAGCAAACAACAGAATTTACCTGCGGACCCGCCTCACTGATGATGGCGATGCAGGCGCTGACCAAAGATTATCAGCCCACCGCACAGGAAGAACTGCAAATCTGGCGCGAAGCCACCACCATTTTTATGACGGCAGGTCACGGCGGCTGCTCGCCCCATGGCTTGGCCGTAAGCGCGCATCACCGTGGCTACAAGCCCATTCTGTACATCAATACCGACGAAACGCCCTTTCTCGACTCTGTGCGCGGAGAGGATAAGAAGCGTGTATTGAGCCTGGTTCACAAAAGCTTTGAAGAGCAGATCGAAGCAGCCAATATCGAAGTACGCTTACAAAACCTGACCGGCACGGAAATCAAAGGTATTTTGTCTAAGAATTTACCCGTGGTAGCCTTGATCAGTACCTGGATGCTGAACCGCAGCAAGGCACCGCACTGGGTATTTGTGAGCAACGCCAACGAAGATTTTGTCTACATCAATGACCCGGATCCGCCCGATGCGCCTTGGCAAGCCGACGACTATCGTCGCGCACCGATTCCGGTCGAAAACTTCGTACGCATGGCATCATTCGGGCGTCGCAAATTGCGCGCTCTGTTAGTGCTGGACAAAGTGACATTAGATAAACGGGAGAATGAGTGACTTACCGCGAGCAGCTGAAAAGTCTGTCCGATGAACTTCTGGCACTACAGAAACCCATACTGGTACTCGATTCAATCAAGTGGCCTTATCAGATCAAGGTCGATTTTCTCGCCCAAGGCGGCACTAAGCTGCCCGATATCGGCGATGACTACTACCAGAAATTGCCGCT
>JBFJTG010000150.1:0-7097 GCA_041625575.1 Litorivivens sp. | reverse complement strand
GCGGGGTTTAACGAGGCTTTCTACCCCTTCACGCAATTTGGCGGTGTATACGGTATCCGCGCCGCTGCCCGTGGTTTCGCCGGTGGAAACGTCGGCCGGGGCTATGAGCGTGGCTTGGTCGGAGGGGTTGATTGGCGTGGCTTCAATTCTCACCACCACTTCGTCATCGCCGGGTTCCGGCACCGGGGCTTCCTGCAATAATAGCTTTAGATGACCGTCTTCGGTGACAAGTGAACGCAACTGCAGACCCGTTTCCGGCTGTGTTTGACTCATGCCATTCTCCTTAATACCTGGGGCGCATAGGGTAACACTAGGGTAGGGTCTATGCGGAAGGTGGACTAGTGATATTTGCAGATGGTCGGTGCAAAAAAGCAGAAGACAGGACCGGGTGGGCCTGCCTCCCATCGAATAGCGAGTGGCTTAAAGCCGCGAGTGGACTATGCGCCCATGCCCGGGGGCCAGCCGACGTGCTGGTTCAGGTTGTCGTTGATTTCATACCAACTGGCCTTTGATCCCACGAAAATATGCTCCGCAGGTTTTATACCGGGTTCGCCGTGAAGGTTAGCGAGCACCACCTCGCTTACGTTATCACCGTGTTTTGCAGCGAGATGTGAGCCGCATCGTGAACAGAAGAGTCGTCGGGTCGCCGGTGAAGAATCATAGCTTGCGAGCAAGTCTTCGCCCCGGGTCCAGCGGAAGCTTTCGGGATTGATGAGGGCCCAACTGACAAAGGCCGCGCCGTGTGCCCTGCGACAAACTGAACAGTGGCAATTGCCCGCTAGGTTTACCTCGCCGGCAATTTCAAAATTGACTGCATCACACAAACATCCGCCGCTCAGCATAGCATTCCTCCATTGTTGGCTGGCTAGGTAGGTCCTGGGACCGTGGAACAGCGCCCATCGTTAACGATAGTGCGCTACGACATTTTTAATTAAACCCGAGTGATTAAAGTGCATGACTTCAATCGCTATCTTGCCCATCACCGACTTGTAGTACAGGGCGATTGAATCTACGCCGGTTGCAACATCGAGCAATTCGAAGTGAAGATTTGGCACCGCGGCCAAGGCTATTTCCCAATAGCTGCGGATGGCGGGTTTGCCAAAGAGTGTGCCGCTATCGGCACCTGTAGTTAGGCGAATCATGGGTGATGTAATTTCAAAATCATTGGTGTAGTGGGATAGAACCCTGTCCAGGTCGTGAGAATTCCAGGCGGCTATCCACTCATGCGCGAAAGCACTCGCATCCGCAGTCACAATACGCACTTCGTTGGTCTCCACCGCATTGCTGCGTGAATAATTGGTAAGCACGGTAGTTTTAGGCATGCCAAATATTAGTATTGGAGCTGAGGCTATTCCATATCCGGAATTGCACAGCGCTTCTGCAATTCTAGAGCGCTGCGCCTTCTTGCAAAGTCTAGCGTGAGCACGGGCGATTTTCCTCGGGCGGAAAGGGGCTGAGCGCCAGGCAGGACTGGACTGGCGCTTTCGAGCAAGCGTATCGCTCGCGGGTATGGCGGCTTAGACGAAAACCCATTACCCTTCGGGCATCTATTTAGCACACAACAGGGAAACCGGTATGAGCGAAGGCAATGAGTATACGCCGCCAAAAGTATGGACATGGAATCGAGAGAGCGGCGGTAAGTTTGCCAGTATTAATCGGCCCATAGCCGGTCCGACTCACGACAAGGCTCTTCCCGTAGGCGAGCACCCGCTGCAACTGTATTCACTGGCGACGCCCAATGGCGTGAAAGTCACCATTTTACTGGAAGAATTGCTAGCGCTCGGTAAAAGTGATGCGGAGTACGATGCGTGGTTAATTAATATTCTTGACGGCGATCAGTTTAGCAGCGGATTCACTGAGATAAACCCGAACTCAAAGATCCCTGCCATGCTGGATCGTAGCGCCACACCGCCCATTCGGATATTTGAATCCGGGGCTATTATGGTTTATCTGGCGGAAAAGTATGAGGCCTTTCTACCGGTAGACGCAGCCAATAGGGCTGAGTGTTTATCCTGGTTGTTTTGGCAAATGGGCAGCACCCCATTCCTGGGCGGTGGCTTTGGGCACTTTTACGCCTATGCTCCCGTGAAGCTGGAATACCCGATTGATCGCTACGCGATGGAAGTCAAACGCCAATTGGATTTGCTCGATCGCACGCTGGCTGAGCGCAAGTTTCTGTGCGGCGACATCTACACCATTGCCGATATGGCAGTGTACCCCTGGTATGGCGGTCTGGTGGAGGGCACGCTGTATGACGCCGCCGAATTCCTCGATGTGAAGTCCTACACTCACGTTGTACGCTGGGCGAAAGAAATCCATGATCGCCCGGCGGTCAAGCGTGGACGACGTGTCAATCGTGCCTGGGGTGATGAAAGCGAGCAGCTGGCGGAGCGTCATAGTGCCAGCGATCTGGACTGATCGCTCCGTCGACCAGATTAGGCCTATCGTATTTCGGTAGGCCTGTACTCCCGCCGCTTTTGGCCTTCAAAACAGGCGACCTCGTGTATTGATTGCCGGAGTCATCCCTATTTATCCTGAGTCTGCACATCGATTGCTAAAAGCTATCGTAGTGTTAGATTTTTGTAGTTATACCTATCACTGGGTGGCGACTATACTTCCTTCATCGTCAACGCTGCGTGAATGCTGTCACTTCTAATTTCGGCGCGCATGTTTCACTAGCTCACGATAAAAAACACGTCATCAATGACCTGTTCCTTTTGATGCCGTTCATCTCACGATAAGGAGAACACCATGTACAAGTCCGCGAAACCGCGACTAGCGTTACTGGCTGCAGTACTTTCTCTCTCCACGTTTGGCCATGCCGGCAGTACCGGAAAACAGGCCACGACCAACGATTTTTGGTGGCCGGACAAACTGGATCTGTCTCCACTGCGCCAGCATTCGGCGCAATCTAATCCCTTGGGCGAGAACTTTAATTACGCCGATGAGTTCAGAAAGCTCGACATTGCGGCGCTCAAGAAAGATCTCGAAATACTCATGACGTCATCGCAGGACTGGTGGCCCGCAGATTACGGCCACTATGGTCCCTTCTTTATTCGAATGGCCTGGCACAGCGCGGGAACCTATCGCGCCGGTGATGGCCGTGGCGGTGCCGGAGGAGGGCAGCAGCGTTTCGAGCCACTCAATAGCTGGCCGGACAATGTGAGTCTGGATAAGGCACGCCGCCTGCTTTGGCCCATCAAGCAAAAATACGGCAACCAGATTTCCTGGGCCGACCTGATGGTGCTCACGGGTAATGTCGCGCTGGAGTCTATGGGTTTTAAAACCTATGGCTTTGCCGGCGGTCGTCAGGACGACTGGGAACCCGATCACGTTTACTGGGGCTCGGAAAAGAAATGGCTGGCCGCAGAGCGCTATCACGGCAAGCGCAAGCTGGAAAAGCCACTGGCCGCCGTGCAAATGGGTTTGATCTACGTCAACCCGGAAGGCCCGAATGGCAAGCCTGATGCCTTGGCTGCCGCCAAAGATATTCGTGAAACGTTTGGCCGTATGGCGATGAACGACGAAGAAACGGTAGCCCTGATTGCAGGTGGTCACACCTTTGGTAAGGCTCACGGTGCTCACAAGCCGGATAAATGTGTCGGCGCAGACCCGGCCTCGGCGCCCATTGAGCAGCAGGCTCTGGGCTGGAAAAATAAATGTGGTAAAGGCAATGCCGAAGATACGGTGACCAGTGGTCTGGAAGGCGCGTGGACAATGAGCCCAACGCAGTGGACGACCCAATACCTGGACAATCTGTTTGCCTTTGACTGGGTGAAAACTCAAAGCCCTGCCGGCGCGACTCAGTGGGTACCTAAGGACGGACAGGCCGCAAACCTCGTGCCCGATGCCCACATTGAAGGTAAGCGCCATGCGCCCATCATGTTTACCACTGACCTGTCGCTGAAGTTCGATCCCTCCTACCGTGAAATCGCGATGCGTTTTAAAGAAAACCCGGAGGAGTTCGAGAAGGCATTTGCCCGCGCCTGGTTTAAGCTGACCCATCGCGACATGGGGCCACGTGCGCGCTATATCGCTGTTGGGCTCCCCGACGAAGCCCTCTTATGGCAAGACCCGCTGCCCGCTCCGGAACATGGTTTGATAAGCAACGGCGACATCAAAAAGCTCAAGGCCAAGATTCTGGATTCCGGTCTGAGCGTGTCTGAATTGGTGCGAACGGCTTGGGCTTCGGCGGCCAGCTATCGCGCTACGGATATGCGCGGTGGTGCCAACGGCGCCCGCTTGCGCCTTGAACCGCAGAAAAGCTGGGCAGTTAACAATCCCGCTGAAGTTGAGAAAGTTCTCGCAAAACTTGAGGCAATCCGTAAGGAGTTTAACGACTCAAAATGGTCTGATAACCGTGTATCCATGGCCGATATGATTGTAATCGGTGGTGCGGCCGCGATAGAAAAGGCGGCAAAAGATGCAGGGCACTCGATCAATGTGCCGGTTAAACCCGGTCGAACTGACGCATTGCAGGCCCAGACTGATGTTGAGTCATTTGCCGTGCTTGAACCCAAAGCCGATGGTTTCAGGAATTACTACAGCAAAGCGAGCCGCTACTCGCCCACGGAAGCACTGGTAGACCGGGCCAGCTTGCTAAATTTAAGCGTGCCGGAAATGAGCGTGCTGGTGGGTGGTCTGCGCAGTCTGGGCGCCAATACGGGCGATGCCAAGCATGGTGTACTGACCACGCGACCCGGTACCCTGAGCAACGACTTCTTTGTGAATCTGCTGGATATGTCTACGGCATGGTCCAAGGCAGCGCAGGCCAAAGGTATTTACGAAGGTCGCGATCGCAATACCGGAGAACTGAAGTGGACAGCTACGCCCGTGGATTTGATCTTTGGTTCGAATTCGGAGCTGCGTGCGGTGGCGGAAGCTTACGCGGTAAATGGCGTGGAAGAGAAGTTTGTAAAAGACTTTGTTGCCGCGTGGACCAAAGTGATGGCCCTGGATCGCTTTGATCTGAAATAAAAGCAGAGTGCAATTGTATAAGGCCTCCTAAGGAGGCCTTTTTTATGCGTGATTGTTTCTGGTGATTTTATCCAGATAACCCATCGCAAAGGCAGACACCACAAAGGTGAGATGGATGATCACGTACCACTTGAGATAGGTGGGGGTGATATTTTCTGTGTTCACAAATACTTTCAGCAGGTGGATGGACGATATAGCCACGATGGAGGCGGCCACCTTGTTCTTTAAGGTGCCGGAATCTACTTTGCCTAACCAGCTCAGTTTCTCTTTCTCTTCACTAATGTCCAGCTGGGAAACGAAGTTCTCGTAGCCGCTAAACATCACCATGACGAGCAGTCCGCCCACCAAGGCCATGTCGACTAGCGACAAGACCAGTAGTACCAGATCAGACTCCTTCATTTCGAAGATTATCGGCATGTAGTGAAAAATTTCCTGAAAGAACTTCAGCCCCAGCATAAAAAGCGCCAAGCTCAAACCAATATAAATTGGCGCGAGTATCCAGCGCGCGCCGTACATCAGGTTTTCAAAAAAACGTTCCAAGAGTGACTCCAATAGCTAATGGGCAGGTGGGTTTAAATAGTAGTACCAATTTGTGGGGGCGAAGTTTACCCAATTCAAGGGAATATTTCTTTAGCGCGACGTCGCGTACACTGATCCGTAGAGTAAAAATTAAGGTGTAATATGAAAGTTGGAATGACATTGCCGGTCACTGAGCCAGGCTGGACAAGAAGCATACTGAAAGATTGGTGTCGCAATATCGAAGATGGGCCCTTTGCCAGTCTGGCTCTGGGCGAGCGGATTTGCTTTCCCAGCCCCGAGGTTATTGCCACGCTGTCGGCCTGCGCGGTGTTGACCGAGCGGGTGAGGCTGCATGCAACGGTTATTGTGCTGCCAATCCACGACCCCGTGGTACTTGCCAAGCAACTTGCCACGATCGATGTTTTTAGCGAAGGACGCCTGACCGTCGGCGTGGGCAGTGGCGGGCGTGAAGAAGATTATCGTGCCAGCTCAACGCCTCTGAATCGCAAGCGATTGGCGGTGATGGAAGAGCAGCTTGCCATTATGCGCCGGGTCTGGGCGGGCGAAAACGTGGTCGAGGGCGCACTGCGCCCCGTTGATCCTTTTCCCATTCAGAAGGACGGCCCTCCGATACTGGCAGGTGTCTTCGGCCCTAAAGGGATGGCAAGCGCCGCAGGTTGGGCCAGTGGTCTGGCTGGAATGAGCATGAGCAGCCAAGTGCAGGAAGCTATCGATGCCTTTGCAGGTATCAAGCAAGCGTGGACGAACGCCGGCAATTCAGAAACGCCTTATCTGATGTCGTCATTTTGGTTTGCCTTGGGTGAAGATGCCAACGCTCAAGCCAAGACTCATTTGACGCGTTACTTCAATTGGCTGGATGGGGCATCACGCGATGTAATGGCGGATACCTGCGGTTTCAGGGGAAATAAGCAAGCACTGACCGACAGACTCAAGCAATTCAGAGATGCGGGTTGTGATGAGCTGCTACTGGTTCCCACCAGTATTGATCCGGATGAAGTGAATAGGGCGGCCGAGGCCATCGCGGCCTTGTGATGTTGAAGGCCGCCCTGTAGCGGGCGTTACCAATATTAGCGAGACAGCATCTTCTGTAGCTGCCCGAGCAGTTGCATTTCTTCGGGGCTCAAATCCGGCGTGCTTGCACAGCGTGGGTCGGTTTTCTGGATCACCTTGACCATCGGCTTGGTCAGCGGAATAGGGTCGCAGCCACGACCTGTTTCGCATATCAGGTCCCACTGCGGCTCGGCTTTGGCGTGACAGCCCAGACAATTGCCGCCAAAGCGGTTGACCACATCGACAAAGCCCCGTTTTGCGATAGTTGTTCCGTCCTTCGACACGTCCAACTCAAAAAACTCCCAATCCTTGGTGGCTGGGCTCACGCCTTCAGGGTGTTTAACCATCACTTCACCGGGAACCAGCTGAACCACCGAGCCTGGAGGGTAACTTCCGCCTTCGGGTGAGTTGGCTACAGCGAGCGTTGCGTCCAGGTCACCCGTCAGGTTGTCGACAAAGAAGCCCCGAACCGGGGTCATATCAGTCACGCAGTTAAAGTCGCTTTCTTTTATGTCCAGCGGCTTGTTGTC
>JBFJTG010000149.1:0-7204 GCA_041625575.1 Litorivivens sp. | reverse complement strand
CCTTGACCCATCAAACCGCCGCCCGGATTAATCGGGATGCTGCCGCTGCGAGTAATGCGACCGTCCTCAATAGCCTGCCAGCTTTGACCGGGCGGGGTAATGCCGAAGTGATCTATCGCCATATACTCGGTAATCGTAAAGCAGTCGTGCGTTTCGATGACATCCACATCGGCCGTGCTGTTCAGAGCGGCGCGGCGCTGTGCGTCCTGTATCGCTTTGCTCACGTGCGGAAATATCAGTGCCTCGTTTTTGCTTAAGGCGAGTTTGTCGCGTTGGCGCATGGTGCCGGTAGTGTGGCCCCAGCCGAGTATTTGCGGCAAGGATTCAGTTTTGGCACCAAACTTTCGCGCTGCGGATTCGCTCACCAGAATGACGGCAGCGGCGCCATCGGTAAAACCTGCGCAGTCGTTGCGACGCAATCGACCTTCTACCGGTGGGTTGCGCTCATCGTTGGCCACAAAGCTGTCTTCGGGAAATTGCCAGTCGCGGGTTTGGGCAAGCGGGTTGTCCTTGGCATTGGTAAAGTTGATCTTGCCGATCTCGCGCATCGCGGCTTCATTGAGTCCGTAGCGCCGCTCATATTCTGCTGCCAAGCCATCGAACATCCAGGGCCAGCAGAACTTAGCGGCTTCTGATTCTTCCACAGCCCACGAGGCGCTGCCCATATGACGCGCCGCAATTTCACCGCCGAGGTGGCGTTCCTGTTCCACACCAACAACCAATACGCAGTCGTAGCGGCCAGATTCAATGTCGGCCATGGCGGCAAGCACAGCCATGCTGCCCGAGGCACAGGCGGCTTCGTGGCGGGAAATGGGCAAGCCGTGAAATGCCGGATCAACCGCGGCCAATACGCCGCCGAGTTGGCCCTGGCCGTTGGTAAGTTCGCCCATAAAGTTGCCGACGTGGGCGGCCTCAATCGCCGTAGCAGGAATTGCGCTGGCGTCCAGAACACTGCCAACAGCCTCGCCCATGATTTCAAATAGACCTGCGCCTTCTCGCCCCCAGTGACGGGCGAAATCTGTTTGCGAGTGCCCCAGTATAAAAACGGCTTTGCTCATGGTGACTCCGTGGCTGTTCAGGCTTACCAGCGATATGTGACTTGCGCCGCAATACTGCGCGGGCGTTCGATAAAGGCATAGTGACCAATGCTGCCGAAAATGCTGTTCGCGAGCGACATGCTATTGGCGTAGGTAATAACAACTTCGTCCGTCAGGTTTTTACCAATAAGGGCGGCTTCCCAGCCTGCGTCAATGTCAGCCAAGGCAAGCCGCAAGTTCACCTTCTGATAGCCGTCTTGCAGGAGGCGCGGATCGAGATCTTGGGTAGGATTGTAGTCGTCGGTAAATACTACGTCCAAGGCGCTGCTAAATTCCAGGGACGTCGCGACCGGCCTGCGATAACTGAGCGAGATATTGCCAGAATAATCAGCCACATATTGGTTGGTCTGGCCGGTGAAATCGCACAGGCCATCGTCTTCCGGGTCGGCCTGCTGTTGGAAGCACTGGCCATTTTTGAAATCGGTAAATTCGAAATCCAGCCAGGCAAGGGCGGCGCTGAGCGTGAGGTAATCAGTCAGAGCAACGCGACCATCCATTTCAATTCCCATCGTGGTGGCGGCTCCCGCATTGCCTACATTGAAGCCCAGGGTGCCATCGAAAATACTCACTTGCAGGTCATCGTATTCGGTATAGAAGGCCGCGATATTCATGGTGGCGCGACCATCGAATAGGGTGCTTTTGTTTCCCAACTCCAGCGTTAAAGCTTCCTCCTCTTCAAATTCAAAAGAGCCGATAAATTGCTCATCCGGTGTGTCGCCGTAGTTGGGGTTGTGGGGCGCGGGGTCGTCTGCCTCCGGAGATTGATTCGAGCGCGCATCAAAGCCGCCGGACTTGAAGCCCTGACTCAATGTGGCATAGAGCATACTGTCCTCACTCCAGTCGTATTGAATCGTGAGAGAGGGCGATAAATTGGTGGAGCTGCGGCTGCCCTTGAGGTCCTGCTCTTCAACTGAAAGGTTTTTGGCCAGTACCGTGCGGACCTCTTGTGAGTCGGGTTGGCTGCCATCATTGGTTAAATGAATAGAGCGGCTACCGTCTTTGTCTTCATATGAAAAGCGCGCCCCGAAGGTGGCCCGCAGCGCCTCGCTGAAATGCCAGGTGCCTTGAAAAAATACCGACCACAATTGTGTATCAGTCGTGAATACGCGTGGCGTGCGCAATCCCCGCAAATGTTCACCGGCGTCCCCGACACCGCCTGCGCCCCCGAAAACATCGCCGTCGGCCGGGCGGTCACCTAGCCCGCCGGGGTTGGGTGCGCCAGTGGCAGGATCGCGGGTAATGGCGTCGGCGAGATTAAGCAATTCAGGCAGAATGTTGCTGTCTATGCGAACCGCATCAAAATAGTCGAGTTCGCTTTGTTGGTAGTAGGCGCCGGCGATAAACTCGAAATCGTCGCCGACGGGAGAAACCCAGCGAAATTCCTGACTAAACTGTTGGAATTCTTCCTGTAAAATCGCGTCAAATACTTCGGCACCAGTGAAATCTACGTCGGCAACTTCCTCAAATTCATAGCGCATTAGCCCTGTGATAAAACTCAGTATATGGCCATCGCGATCGTAGTCGGCGTGCAAGGTGAAATTGCGTGTATCGTTGTTGCTGTAGTCGCCGTTGGAAGATCGTTTGTAATCCTGGTAGTTGTTGAGTACCGAAGCGTCAGCGTCCATATTCAGTGCGAAAGGAACCTGGGTGTTGTCCAATATTTGCGCGTAGGTGCGCCCGGCAAATAGGGCGTTGCTGGAGTTTGATATTTTGTCGACGACGACTTCTACCTGTCGTCCCGTGACATCGAAGCTGCCCGCTTCGAACTTGGCAAGTATTTGGAGTTTATCACTCGCCGCCCAGTCAAATATGACCCGTGCAGTAAGCTCGTCGCGTGCGGGTTCATCGCGTTTCAGTGTCAGGTTTTCGATATAGCCGTCCATGCTGCGATAACGCAGTGCGATGCGTGCGCCGACGGTGTCTGTGATCGGGCCGGACACAATAAAATCGGCAATTTGCTCGCCGTGGTCCGGTTCAATGAGTAGCGATACCTTGCCTTCGCCTTCTTCGGAGGGGCGTTGTGACAAAAGGCTGACCGCTCCGGCAATACTGTTTTTACCGTACAAAATATTTTGCGGGCCTCGCAGTACTTCGACTCGGGCCAGATCGAGAAAGGGCGCACGCGAAAGCTGGGCGCGGCCGTAGTAAACGCCGTCAAAATACATACCCACGGATTGTTCAAAACCCTGGTTGATGCCTGAACCTATACCGCGAATATAGATATTGGTGCCAATGCCGGTTTCCGACATGGTGAAGTTGGGGATATAGGCTTGGAGGTTTTCAATTTTGTCGATGCCCGCTTCCAGCAGTTTGTCACCGGACAGGGCATTCACCGAAACCGGCACATCTTGCAGGCTTTGCGCGCGTAATTGAGCGGTAACAATAACCTCTTCCAATACCGGCTGCGCGTACAGTGCAGCACTGTGTAGGCCGGCAGCCAGCAGTGCGGCGGAGTATGTATGAGAGCGTTTCATTGTTATTGTCTCCCGTTTTTCAATGCGTCAGTTTTTGTAGTGAAATGTTTTAGCGCTTTGCCACTCGCGGTGTAAATCGTCTACGACAGCGGCTAAAGCTTGAATAGATTTTACGGGGCCTACAGACTGACCTGCCGCCCAAATATCCTTCCAGCGCTTGGCATCGACGCTGGCAGAAACGTCGATGGCAGATTTTTCAGGCATATTGTCAGGGTCGAGACCCGCGCTTATGAGTGAGTTACGCAACCAGTTGGCTTTTACGCCGGTAATCGCGTCGGAGCAAACGATATCGTCCACGCCGCTGTCTACGACCATCTGTTTATAGTCCCGGGCGACCATGCTTTCGTCGGTTGCAAGAAATCGCGTGCCAAGATAGGCAAGACCGACGCCTAAGGCCTGCGCCGCATTAATTCCCCGGCCGCTGGCGATTCCGCCGCCGAGAATCAGTGGGCCGTCCCAGAACTCGCGGACCGCATCGACAAAGGCGAAAGGACTCAGCGGGCCGGTGTGACCACCTGCGCCCGCGCAGACCAGCACGAGTCCGTCGACTCCCGCATCAATCGCCTTGCGTGCGAATAGTGGGTTGATGACGTCGGCGAAAACCAGTCCCCCTTGCTTGTGCACAGCCTCAATCACATGACTTGGGCTTCCCAATGCGGTTACTAGCAGGTCGGGTTTGTATTCCAGTAAAAGCTCAAGGTCCCGGTCGCGGCGTTGGTAAGTGGGGTGCACAATCAAATTCGCAGCCCAGGGTTTACCCGCGCAGCCATTATTAATTTCTTCCAGCCAGTCTTTGAGTATCTCGGCCGTACGAGCATTCTGTGTTGGAAATGACCCGAGAATGCCGGCATTGGCTGCGGCAATGACCATGTCGGGGCCGGACACCAGAAACATCGGGGCTTGTACAACCGGCAGGCGCAGGGCGCTACACAATGTTTCGAAGCGTGTGTTTGAACTGGCAGCTTGCAGTGGTGATGCACTCACTGAATTATTTCCTCTAGTTGACTGCGGACAACCTTCCCAAGCGGATTGCGAGGCAGCGATTCGCAATAGACGAGCCGTTCGGGTAGCTTAAATTTGGCGATGCCTCGATCACTCAGGTATTTGCATACGGATTCGAGCGTGGGCTTGCTATCAGGGCGGGGCACTACCGCCGCGCAGATTTTCTGACCGAGCACTTCGTCGGCGATCCCGACAACGGCGGCTTCCTGTAATTCGGGATGTTCAGCCAGCAGTTGGTCGATTTCTTCCGGCGATATTTTCATGCCGCCGCGTACGATGATGTCTTTACAGCGGCCTACAAAACGGTAGAACTGATTGTTCGTTCCGGTAATTTCGAAAAGGTCGCCCGTCCGAAAATAGCCATCCTCATCAAATACCGTTTTATTGTCAGCCTCGCTGTTCCAGTAGCCCTCGAAAACGGTTGGCCCTTTGATACGCAGTTCTCCGGGGCGCCCGGCTGAACTGATCAGCTCTTCACTGTCGGTATCCACTAACCTGGTCAATAGCGAGTTTGCCATTCTGTTGCGCCAGCCAAATTCCGGATAGCCAAATCGGGGAAAGCGGGTGGCGCGGTCTTCCGGATCGGGGACGTCGGCCGCATCGGCAACCAGACAACAGCCTTCGTTGGAGCCAAACATATTCACGATGTCGACGCTCAGCTTATCTTTGAAGCCCTGAATCATGCTGGGCGCTAGCGGCGCACTACCGGAACCGATAACACGCAAACTTGTCATGTCGACGGACTCCATCAGCTCCGGCTTGGCAAGTAACAGTGTCAGTAGTGCGGGCGGCGCTACGGTATATTCGGCTTTTTCCTGTTCTATTTGCTTTAAAAAGACGGGAAGGTCTAAAGGGTGGTGCAGAACCAGTCGGCCCTTTACCGAAAGCCAATACAGCAAAAAGGTACTGATGGCGGCCATATTGGTCATGGGGAAGGGCCCGAGCATAGTGGCGTGTTCAGCCAGCTCGGTGGCATCTTCAAACACGGGAATCATTGCCAGCCAATGACGATGGCGTCGGGGTACGGCTTTTGGGGTGCCGGTGGTGCCGGAGGTCCAGCACAGGGTGTATAGCTGTTCTGCGTTTGGGCTGGGAATATCGTCAGCTAAGCGCGCTACCCTGGCGTTTGGCATCAGGCTCAATTGCTCGGCGTGTGATGTCTTGCCCACAACCAGACAGGGCGTATTGTTCGGTAAGAGCGGATACAGTTCGGCAAGGGCTTCAGTGTCTTTAAAGCGGTCGATACAGATAGCAGCGTGCGGTTCGCATTGACTAATAATCTTGCTCAATTCGTGGCGACGATATTGCATGGGCACCGGCGAAATAACGGCGCCGATGCGCGCAACTGCCAGATAAACCGCCAGCAATTCAACGATGTTGGGCAGCTGCACCAGCACGCGGTCACCGGCTCGTACACCTTGCGAATGCAAAAGCGAGGCTATGCCGAGCGCGTGTTCACGCAATTCGCCATAGCGCCAACGCTGTGGCGCTGTGGCGCAGAGCGAGCTGCGATTGAAAGGGTCCACAAGGGCTTCGCGCTGCTCGTTGCCCTGAACCGCTCGTTCAAATAATTCCCATACGCTGTGGATGTTGGCGAGATCCGATTTCATTGTGGTGCCCTTAACACTGCCCAGGCGAATATTCGCCTCTTTCTGTTACGTGAGCTTTCTAAACTGCTGCGAGTTTGGCGCTGTCAGTGCTGCATTGAGATTGCTTGACAGTCATATTTATCGTCCTACAATACAATCCTAAGCTTGCATTACAGAACCTGTCAATAGGCGCAGCATTTGCCGAAGTTAGCGCAAGTTGGCGAAAGTCAGCGCAAGGCGGGCAATTAAGATCGCACAGGAGAAACCCATGTCAGTAGCCATTGATGCCGCTAGCCTTAACAAGCAAAACCCCTATTTGCAGGGCATGTATAAGGCGGTGGCAGAGGAATCCACGCTGCTGAATTTAAAGGTGGTGGGGGAGATACCCAAAGATTTTTGCGGAAGCTATGTGCGCAACGGGCCTAACCCGCGCACGCCACCTCAAGGCATGCATCACTGGTTTGATGGCGATGGCATGATGCACGGTGTGTACTTTGAAAATGGTAAAGCGGAATATCGCAATCGTTACGTACGCTCCGCCGACTTTCTTGCTGATGAAGCCGGACACTGTGCAGTGGGTGGCGTTATGGAGCGCGCTAACATAGAGCGCGCTCCCAAAGTCTATAAAGACACTGCAAATACCGACGTTATACTGCACAACGGCCAGCTAATGGGCTTGTGGTATATCAGCGGTAACCCTGTAAGGCTGGATCCGCGCACACTCGCTACGATTGGCGAAGACAATTTTGGCGGCAAACTCCCCCGCCATGTGTCGGCTCACTCGAAAACCGATCCTCTAAACGGTGAGTTCCTGTTTTTTGATTACGCCTTGTACGAACCGTGGATGAGTTACGGCGTGGTTGATAAACACAATAATTTGTCCCATTTCAAAACCATCGAATTGCCGGGGCCACGCTTGCCTCACGATATGGCTTTTACCCAAAACTACATGATCTTGCACGACCTGCCGGTGGTGTTTACCGAACAGGCCATCCGGCAGAAACAGTGGTCTATTGAAATTGCTGATCAAGCCACCCGCTTT
>JBFJTG010000148.1:0-7295 GCA_041625575.1 Litorivivens sp. | reverse complement strand
CCGACGCGCCTGGATGTCTCCAAGGATGCACTCGAGACTCTGGCCTCTGAGTTCTTCAATCAATCGTCACAAGTTACCATCACCTTGATGACCTTCGCAGGTAGTCCGTCGCTAGTGGGTACCTATACAAGCCTGACCGATATCGAGGCCGCGATTGGCGGGCTGACCGCCGGCGGTTCAACCGATTATGTTGACGCTCTCGATTTACTTGAATCCGAATTCAAAAGTGATCTAGATGCGCAGGACCCATTAGATAATGTGCAGAATATTTCTTACTTTATCTCTGACGGTGTTTCTAGCTCGTCCCCCATTGGTGGTGGATTTGATGATTTCGTCAACAGTCACGATATATCATCTTACGCCATCGGCATCGGCGGCTCCGTGTTAGCCGGAAGTGCCGACCTAAACTTTATACATAATATTGATGCACTCCAGCAGGGCGGTACGTCAGATGATGCCATCTTCGTTGAGAATATCGCTCAGCTAGAAACTGAGTTGCTCAACACTATGCCTGTCGGTTTTGGTGGCTCACTCGTGACCACAGGTAGCGTTCGCAATATCGAGTTTGGAGCCGATGACGGCTATGTCAGCGATGTGGTTCTAACTATCAATGGAACCCAGTACGCGTTTAGCTACGATGGCGCTGCAATCAGCGTTTCGCCAGCGCTGAGTGGGGTGGTGATAGATGGGGCGACGTTTAAAGTTGGCCCCACTGTTGCGGGATTTACCTTGGGTACTTTTAGCTTCGACTTTGCCGAGGCGGAATACACGCTGAGCTCGCCTGAGGGGAATGCTGGCCAGCAGCTTATCTTTGATTACAGCGTTATTGATGGTGATGGTGATATTGCTTCGGCTACAGCCACCATCAATATAGTTGACGGCCGGCCCATTGCTAACGATGACTTACATACGGTTGATGCAGTTGCTGTTGCCGAAGGTAATGTGATCAATGCATTGGGCACTGATGGCGGACCTATCTACGGTCCGAATCTATCCCCTTTCTCTGCTCAGGGTGGCGGAATAGATACGATCGTTGACAACGCGGACGTCACACAAATGACTTTCCGTGGCCACGTATTTGATCTGAGTTTTAGCGGCACGGCGCCGGGCGCCGGATTTGCCGGAACGCTAAGCTGGACTTATAGCCTGACAGCGGATGTGTTCGGTAATGAAATCGCACAAGTATTTGTAGCAGATAGTAGCGATAACGCTCAGCTGACTTTTAATAGTCAGGGCTATTATAAATTCAACCCGGATGCTACTGCGGATACGCAGTATTCGGTAAACACAACCTCGCAGCAGAATGTAGATTCTGCTGATTTCGATATCACTGTTCGTGCCGGAGGGGGTACAGATCCCCAGCTTGGGTATAACAGTGACGGTGTGGGTGTAGAGGGAGGCTACGGTGAACTGCTGGACAACGGTGAGGCGATTCTCGTTACCTTTGACAGTGCAGTATTGCCCCACGGTGTTCGCGACTTAGTGTTGACCTTTGACGATTTCAAAGAAAAATACGACGATAGGGTTACAGTTATTGTCACGCATGATAGCGACGGCGATGGCGTGTTTAGTACAGATATTGTCGTATTTTCGGCACAAACAAATTATCCCGAATCACTCGATTTGTCTCAGTATTCGAGAGTGACGTCGGTTGACATCGAATATACCGGCTTAGGTAAAGAGTCTGGACTGTTTAATGTTTCTTATAAACCGCAGCCGTCGGTGACGCCTTCCGCACTTATTCCCGAGGTTATTGGATATACCCTAACGGATGCAGATTCGCAGACTGATTCGGCGCAACTGAACATCTACAATATAAATAACCACCTGGTCGGCACGTCTGGACCAGACAGCATTGCTGGAGGTTTGCTGAATGATTCAATAGTTGGCGGCGACGGCAATGACATATTAAGCGGCGGCATGGGCTCTGATGTGCTGAGTGGTGGCGCAGGCGACGACTCACTCGTAGGTGGTTACGGTCTGGATCATTTGTCCGGAGGTGAGGGCGCGGATTACTTAAATGGTGGTGCGGACGCTGACTACTTGAATGGCGGTGCTGGTGATGACGTCCTTGACGGCGGCAGCGGTAACGACGTTCTTAACGGCGGTTCCGGAAATGATCAACTCTTTGGCGGCAGTGGGGCAGATGTTCTCCGCGGAGGCGAGGGCGACGATTCCTTAATGGGCGGTGCGGGAAACGACGAGCTATTTGGTGATGATGGCTCAGATCGACTGCAAGGCGGCTCCGGCGATGATGTGCTCACAGGTGGCAAGCATCAAGACACCTTTGTGTGGAGTGCCAGCGACAAAGGTAGTGCTCTAGATCCTGCGCACGATGTTATTACGGATTTTGAAGTTGGCGTGGGCGGCGACGTTCTGCACTTGGCCGACATTCTGCAGGGTGAAGAGAATGGTCCTCTGGCCGACTACTTAAACTTTCAGAGTGATGGTAGTGGTGGCACGATCATTAATATCAACGCCTATGGCGGTGGTTCTGGATCGCCCGAGCAACACATAACATTGATCGACGTTGATCTCATGGCCGGAGGTACGGTGGCGAATCAGGATATTATCAATAACCTGATGGCTGGCGGAAATTTGATCGTGGATTAAATCGATAGTCGCTGGCTCTACCTTAAACAAGTAGGCAGAGCCAGCCTGACGTGGTTTTTGTTAGGCTTGCAGCCATTGCTCAAAACCAGAAATATATCGTTGCAAACGACTCGCCGCGCTTTCGTCCACGAGTAGTCCCTGAGCGTCGAAGGCACTGTGTGCATTGCCAAGCAGATATTCGATGCTTGGAAAAATCGGCGACAGTGCGCTGTTCATTATTGTGCGCAGTTGAGCTTGGGCACGCGCTCCACCAATAGGGCTCATCGACGCGCTGACCATGCCAACCGGTTTGCCCGCCAATGGTGAGGCAAATGCGGGGCGAGAGGCCCAGTCGATGGCGTTTTGCACCACACCAGGCACGCTGTGGTTAAACTCAGGCAGGGCAAATAATAATGCATCAGCCTCGCTAATTATTTGTTTGAAGTTAATAACCGGAGCTGGCTTGTTATCGCCGTCCAGGTCCTGATTGTAAAGTGGTATACCACCCAGATTTACAATTTCAAAATTGACGTCTTTTCCGAAATAGTCGCCCGCTGCTTTTAGCAGTTTAAGATTGAGTGAGTCGCGGCGCAGACTGCCGTTGATTCCCAAAATTTTCATAAGGTGTTCCATTCCTCGTGAATTTACATGCGAGTGCGCATAGTCATTAGGCTGTTAATCGGCCGTTGCGATAGTCGGCAATGGCCTGCTCAATTTCTTCGGCGGTATTCATGACGAAGGGCCCGTAATGAGCGATGGGTTCATTGAGAGGCTCTGCGGCTAGGAAGAGCACCCGGTTGCTACCCTTTGATGTGCCTGTCAGAAGCACTTTGCTCCCCTTATGTAAGCGAGCGAGCTCTTGTTGTTGGACGACTCTCGTGCCCCCCGCGGCAGGTATGCCTACGCTGCCGGCATAGACGTATGTAATGACGGTCGCGCTGGCAGATACAGGCAGTTCTATGCGTGCTTCGCCTGCCAGAGTGATATCCAGTACCAGGGGTTTGGTGGCAGCGCCTTGTACTGGTCCGCAGACATCGCCAACGCGGCCAGCGATGACGCGCGCACTTGCATCCACAGCGGGTTGCCATAGCGGAATCTCACTGGCGTCGAATTCCTGATACTGCGCGGGCTTCATTTTGTCGGTGGCTGGCAGATTGATCCAGAGCTGGAAGCCGTGCAGGCGACCGGATTGTTGTTCGGGCATTTCGGAGTGAAGAATGCCACGCGCAGCGCTCATCCATTGCACACCACCGGGCTCAATCACACCTTCGTTGCCCATGTGGTCGCGGTGACGCATGCGACCTTCGAGCATGAAGGTGACGGTTTCAAAGCCTCGGTGCGGATGCTCGGGAAAACCGCCGATGTATTCGGCCGCCTCGTCGCTGGCAATTTCATCCAGCATGAGAAAAGGGTCCAGCGCGCCGAATTGGCCGGGTGGTAAAGCGCGTTTCAGGCTCACACCGTCGCCATCGCTGGTGGCGCGGGCGGGGTAGACTGCTTGTACGCTGCGGATATGGTCTCTTGTGTCAGACATCGCATGCCTCCTCACTGCATGCCCCTTAGGGCTTGATGTGGTGTATTTTAGTTCTTGTACTGTGAATAAAAAGCGAAGATATTTGCTTATATTGTTCGGTTTATTTGAATAGATTGCTTGTGTATGAAACCCGGAATTAGTTTGGAAATCCTTGATGCAATTGACCGTCAGGGCAGTATTGCCGCTGCGGCCGAGAAGCTGCACAAGGTGCCCTCGGCGGTGACCTATTCGGTGCACAAACTCGAGCAGGACCTGTGGGTAAGCCTGTTTGGTAAAGAAGAGCGGCGCTCGGTGATGACGCCGGCGGGTCAATTGCTGCTGAGCGAGGGCAGGGAATTACTGGCAGCGGCGCGGCGTCTGGCCGGGCGCTGCACTGGTTTGTTGATTGGTTTAGTCGTCGCTTGAGCTAAAGCCCCATTCAATGTCGGCCTCGCTAAAGCGATAAATTCCCTTGCGGTAGTTGCGCGCGTTAACCTGGTAGAAGCGGGCATTGATGATGTTGGCGGCACTGTTGTCGTTGCTACCTACCTGCTTGGCGGGCACACCGGCAATAATCGCATTGTCGGGAAATTCGCTGCCTTCGGTGAGTATCGCGTGGCCGGCAACAATGCAGTTGTTGCCGATCTTTACGCCATCCATCAATGTTGCATTGATGCCTATCAGACAGTTGTCTCCAACTTCGCAGCCGTGCAGGGTCGCGTGGTGTGTGATTGAACAATTGCTGCCCACTTTGGTGCCACAGGCGCCGCCCACATGCACCATCACAAAGTCCTGGATGTTGGTGCCGGCGCCGATGTTGATATCGTACATTTCTGCACGCATCACGACGTTGGGCCATACCGATACATCGTTTGCGAGCGTAATCTTGCCGAAAAGCTGAGCGCTATCGTGGATGAAGCTTGTTTCGTGAATCTGAATGTCCGGACCGAAAAGTGCCATCGTTAATTCTCGCTATATTTTCAGTAAATGCTCAAGTGCCACAAAAGGTTTGGTAGCCCTGCAGGTTTTCTGCGGGGTGCAAGTAGTCTTCGAACTCGCTTCGATATTCGAAGGGCCGGGTGAGCACATTCAGCAGCTGATTAAACTCACCGAAATTATTGTGTGCGACCGCCCCTTGAATGGCGGCTTCTACCCGATGGTTACGCGGAATGAAAACCGGGTTTGCGGAGCGCATCATCGCCGTGCGCCCGGATTTATCCTGGTTGTCTTGGTCAAGCCGCTGCTGCCAGCGCTGGAGCCAGTCCTTAAAACTGGCGGGTAATTCCGGAATTGGCAAATCGCGGGTGTCGTTTGACGGGCTTGCCAGTTCGCTCAGACGCAGAAAACTCTGGGTGAAATCCAGTTTTTCCCTAACCATAAGTTCCAGCAAATCTTTCACCAAATCGTCATCATCTTCGCGATAATCAGCGAGGCCGAGTTTGCGCGCCATCCCTGTTTGATAGGCGTTCAGAAAACGGTTCGGAAAGGTGTTTACCGCGGCTTGTGCCAACCCGACGGCTTTCTCTTCATCGTCATCAAGGAGCGGTAAAACGGCCTGTGCAAGACCGGCGAGATTCCAGTGGGCGATGCCGGGCTGATTGCCGTAAGCATAGCGGCCGCCATGATCGATAGAGCTGAATACCGTGGCCGGGTCATAGCTATCCATAAAGGCGCAGGGGCCGTAGTCTATCGTTTCACCGCACAGCAACATATTGTCTGTATTCATGACGCCGTGGATGAATCCGACCAATTGCCACTGGGCTATTAGCCCGGCCTGTTTTTGAATGATGGCCTCGAGCATTGCCAATACCGGGTTTTCTGCTTTGGCGGCGTCGGGGTAGTGGCGTTCAATAACATGCTGGCAGAGCAAGCCCAATGCTTCATTGTCGCGCTTGGCAGCAAAAAATTGCATTGTGCCCACGCGAATATGGCTGCTCGCCACACGAGTCAGTATTGCTCCGGGGAGAGCGCTATCGCGGTATACGGTTTCACCAGTGGTGACCGCTGCCAGTGAACGGCTGCTGGGAATGTTGAGCGAGGCCATTGCTTCACTGATGAGGTATTCTCGCAACACCGGCCCTAGCGGTGATTTGCCGTCGCCACCGCGAGAATAGGGCGTGCGGCCGGAGCCTTTGAGTTGAACATCAAAACGCTGCCCCTGCGGGCTTATCACTTCACCGATTAGTAGTGCGCGGCCGTCGCCAAGTTGCGGATTCCAGGACCCGAATTGATAGCCGGCATAGGCAGTGGCGATTGGGTCCGCGCTGTCGGGAACGGCATTGCCGCAGAGCATGGCGAGCCCTTCGTCCGACTTTAGCCAGTCAGGGTCGATCCCGAGTTCCGTTGCGAGTTCGTCGTTGACGCGAATGAAGGCGGGCGCCGGTACAGGTTCAGCCTGCTGACGGTGGTGAAACTGCGCGGGCAAGCGCGCATAGCTATTATCGAACTTTGGTGCCAGTGGCGTCGTTGGCATAGACCTGCAACCTGTTGCTGTCGCCGAAGTCTCTGGAGCAGCTTCGACCGAAAAATGAAGTAGGCACTTTAGCACTTTTGACCGCTCACTTGCGAAGTGCGGGGCCTAGACGTTAATGTGCAAAGCCACCGCGCGGCGACCGGCGTGTTGCAGCCAATAAGAATAATGAGTTGATAAAGGAATGCGAAGCATGACGCTATTTTCACCCGATAACGACTTTGGCTTGCTGGCGGTTGTCGTAACGCTGGTGGCCATGGGCATAGCCATGGAATCGAAGCCGCGAATCGGTCAGTTTGGCGTGATATTTATTATTCTCTTCCCTGCTCTGCTAAGCGCATTGGGGGTTTTGCCGCGCAATGCAAGCGTGTATGACATGGTGGTAAATGATTTTGTGCCGCTGTCTTTGCCAATGCTGCTGTTTCAGGCAGATCTGCGACGTATTTGGCGGGAGTCGGGGAGGGTGATCGTTGCTTTTCTCGGCGCAGCCTCGGCGACGGTTGTCGGCGCCATGATCGCATTGCCACTGGTCGATCTGGGGGCGGAAGAAGGTGTTTGGGCTGGAATACTAACCGCCGGATTTATTGGCGGCAGCGCCAATGCCGGCTCGGTCGCGGTAGCGATGGAAAAGGCTAACGATCCCGCACTGGGTGTCGCTGTCGCCGCGGTATTCGCTGTGGCTGTTCCCTTTCTTGCGCTCTTACTGACTTTGCCTAACAT
>JBFJTG010000147.1:0-7337 GCA_041625575.1 Litorivivens sp. | reverse complement strand
TCGACTACGACACATAGTATAAACCACTGTGACATACGGCTTTTACGTATTGTTAGCACAGCGACCATGCCGCTATTGTGGGGTCGTAGTCAGCGCACAGCCATGGGGGCCAAATCAAAGCGACTACAACCGGGAGAATACTATGAACGCCGCCGAGTCGCATCCAGACCAAACCGCCCAGATGGGAGATTTGCTACTGGCCGGCGGTTTTGTTCGCAAACGGGAACTGGATGAGGCGCTAAACGTCTCAAAACGGATACACCAGCCCCTATGTCAGGTACTACAGAGTCAACAAAAAATCTCGTCCTGCGAAAAACGCAGCCTGCTTTCTCTGCAGAACAAATTGCGCGGCGCCTTTAAAAAAGACAAATTGCCAATGGTGAGCGAGCTCGGCTGCCGAATGGGAGACTTGCTAATTACCTGCGGCGACATCACCCCCGATCAGCTGGCCAGCGCACTCACCGAACAATCGAAAAAAAGAAGTCCACTGGGAAGCATTCTTTTAAAGAACGGTTTCATTGGCCTGAAGCCCCTGGCTTACTGCCTTCAGCTGCAGCAAAAACTGATGTCCGCGGCTGCAGCAGCGATACTCGCAGTTGCAGGGACCAGCGCCAGTTATGCCGACGATCCATTTGTGAATGACCCCTCTTGGGGACAGCTGCAACCCAACTTCACGACTCATGCGCCACACGCGCTCCGCGATTCCTGGCGCAAACCGGGCTACACGCGAGCCCGGATCAGCACCGGCTATGAGAGCTCTGACGAGATCATGCGCAGCAAGAGCGGGAAAATGGTACTGCGCTTAACCGATACCGGAATGGAATTTAGAGCTTTTTTCTAGAACACACCAAGATCCAACTACTCCCCCTTTGTCGTCCCCGAGCGCAACACTGCCAGCGAGAACTCAACCGCAGCCTCCTGCAAGTCCAGAAAGCGATCAAACTCCTCGTCTTTCATGGCCCGCAATTCATCCTGCTTGCGCAGCAGATTTACGAAGCGACGCTCACGCTCATACTGTTTCGGCAACTGGAGAATCCCCAGCTCATCCAGACGGCTTTCCAGCGCCGGATTGTAGGTTCGAACAAACTTTAGAATGAAGGGTATCGGGTCATGCCGTGCGACAAGCGCGGCAATTCGCAAAATCATATCGAATGGCAGGGTTGCCCTGCCGCTCTCCACTGCCTCAAGCAGCTCCTCATCCTTGAGACCCAGTATTTCCGCTAATTCCTGCAGATTAAGACCCGCAACTTCACGGGCATCTTTGAGAAGCTCGCCCGCATCTGCCATCGCCCGCAGACGCTCGGGGTCAATTGACTTCATATAAAGATCTTTCAACCAGCCATCGGTGTACATCAGGGGAATGGCCGAGCCCGTTTTTACCACATCAACGATACTTCCCGTAATCAAGCCGGTGTAGTCCAGTAATTGATCTATGAGCGAGCTCTTGGCGGCGGACTTGCTCCTTGGGGTGGTTTGATTATCCCCTGCATCAGCCTTCGCTGACTTAGCTGCGCCCTGCTTAGTGCCACTGGAAGTCTTTTTCGCGCTCATCCGATTCTCCACTTTCCGTACGCCCTCAAAGCATACAAGTTAGTAGCGCCCGTATATAGCAGCAACTCAAGTTTGCGCCCTGGCTAACACTCAGGCCGCAGTGCGCTCTCGCCGAGGCCGCGAAAACAGAGCCTCCCCGGAAACATTGTCGCCGCATTCAGCCTGGCACCGGTTCTACGTCACAAATCAGCACGCTAGAAAAACAGCGCGACGGTCGGCGCAGGTATCACGCTCCAGTCCAAAATTATTTCGCGGTCAGCGACTTTAAAGCTCCGACCTTCCCGACGCAGCTTATCGCGGCGCTGGCCGGAGTACAGAAAGTTATCCTGGCCGTGGCGGCTGTAGTTGAGCATGAAATTACTGTACACCGTCAATTCACCGCCCTCGAAGTTTATAAGCTCTACGTTGCTTATATGCCTGCGGGTTCGCGCTGGCGGATTATCGCCCCAGGCCGTAGGTTTGAATGCCCGATCAACTCTCACCGCCAACACAAAATAGTTTTCTTCCCGCAACGGCAGGGCATTTGCAGCCTCTGTTTGCATTTCCCGTTCCGGCGCAAGATAGGCTTCACTTCCGCGTTTTCCGTGGTCGCGCTGCGCTACATAACGCGATGGCATGGCATAGCGTATATCTTCACAGAGCAGCGCCAACCATTGCTGGTAACAGCGCTCGTCCAACAGGCGCGCCTCGCGGTAGTAAAACTGCTCCACCTCAAAATGCAGGTCTCTATTGAGCTCCATTTACGCAGCCCCCTTTCTAACGCGACCCATTTTTTTTGCCATGCCGCTATCAATATCGGTGCGCCAGCGCTTATAAAACTCTCGTGCATAATGCTCGTTATAAGAAGATCCCACCAAACCGGGCAGATCGGGATGCTCGCCTTCCTCTCCAAGACCCAGACCGTAATACAAGGGGCGATCCTCCATATAACTAATGTCGCTGCCCTTTAACTGCTGCATCCAGGATTCGCTGTCCTCCTGTTCAAGCAAGCCGCCGGGACCGAACATGTGCGTGAAGTTGGTTCTCAGCAGCTGCTTGACCGAGTCCGGCGCATCCGACGGCACTACCCACCAGGACCAATATTCAACCTCTTTTGCACCGCGAGGGTGACTCACACGTAATGTCGAGTTTGACCAAAGGAAAGACAGATTGGGATACACACCGTAGGTCAGACCCTTGATACGCGCACCAACAGGACCGATTTGCTCGGCGGCTTTTGCCTGCACCTCCAGCAGGTAAGACATGAATTCCTGGTTACCGCTTAAGGCGGCCATGCCTTCAAGACCCCAGGCGATGTCCTGTGGAGCAGCGTCCTCTGGCATCAATCTTACCGCCGCGCCATGACCGGGACGCGGCACACAGCTGTAGCCATAATTATCGATTTCCGGGACGGCTGGCGAATCAGCCAGCAAGGTGGCATGCAAGTACGGGCCGTGGGCAACATCGCCCAACTGATTCTCAACGGGCAATTTCCAGTTAGCACGGAGCCTCCATTTATGGGGCTCGCCGAGCACCTCCACACCCTGCGGAAAGCGGTTGAAGTAACTATCGAGGTAAAAACGCATATCACCCAGATAATCTTCAAGCGATTCAATACCCTCATTGAAACTTCCGAAAATAAGCCCACGGTAGCTTTCCAGCCGGGGGACAGCTTTAAGTCCGAGGCTTGCACGCTCGCGCCCATTGCAGGTATGGCGCTCCTGCGGAATGGTTACCAACTCACCGCTAACCGCATAGGACCAGCTGTGATAGGGACAAACAAAGCGCTTGGCGTTACCGCTATCGCTGCGACAAACCGGCAAACCGCGATGCGAACAGCTATTAACCGATGCGTGAATCTTGTTGTCCTCACCCCGCGCGACGATGATTGGGGTATCGGCCATATAGGTCGTTATAAAGTCACCAGCGTTTATTAACTGGCTTTCGTGGCACAAATAAAGCCAGCTCGTGCCAAAAATATAGTCTCGTTCCAGTCCGAATACCGCCTCGTCTGCAAAAACACGTCGAAACACCTCACTGCCATCGGCACTGACACAGCGATCAAGATCCACTAGATTCATTGGACACCAAATATTATCAATTACTCGTTTTTTGAGTGTATCCCTGCCATCATTAACCGGCAAGGCTATAGAAGAAATCCATATATAGAGGGAAGAATACTGAAAGGCCACTCATCATCAGGAGTCTCAGCCCCATGAAGCCCCCATATACCAAGCTGAGCAAAGGCGAGCGAACCGCGCAGCGCATTCTAAACGCAGCCGAGGCCTTAATCACTCAGCGTGGCTATCGCGCTACCACCATGAGGGAAATTGCTCAGGCCGCCGGCATTAAAGAACCCGGCCTCTACAATCACTTTAAAAGTAAGGAGCGCCTTTTTAGCGCAATGTTAAGCAGGGCACTCCAACCGCTCGCAGCGGCAATAGAGCAACAGCTTAATCGTGCACCGGCAACCGAAAACTTGCCAGGTCTCATAGGCGACCTTTTAGCTCAGCACCCCAATATCCCGGCCTTGTTTCAACAAGCATTAATGGCACCCCATGACAACCCCGGCCACGAACTGGTAATCCGTTGGTTACAACAACTGATGGGCAATGCCACCAGCCTGATGACCGGGGCAGAAGAATTAGACAACGCGAGCGTAGTCCATTTAATTGCGATGTTTAATGTGGCTACCGGATATTTCACCGCAAATACATTAATACAAGCACTTTCGGGAAAAAGTGCACTGGATGCGTCACTCCTACAACAGCAAAGAAACCTAGCCGACGATTTGGCGACATTTCTGACTCAAAGAAATCACCGCAACTAGCCCCCAAAAAAATCCCGACTCACAAACTGACAATGCCATGCGAATTTTCCGCTGCCGAATTTCGAACTCAGGGAGACTCCCGACGCCTTTTCGAATAAAACCAACACCGGAGCTTCACAAAAGCACTATATATACAGGATATAATCGAGAAACCCACCCCAACCAAAGCAGCATAACACCCGCGATCAGCTGCGGCACCCCAAGTTGCTATTTGACTTTCAGGTTACAATCCGGAGCAAATGTATTTTGCAGCTAGCATGGAAACTCGAAAAATGGGAGGCAAAAATACACCAAAACGGTAAAAAATGACGTTTTTTTGATTTTCTGCCCGCATCTTCTTCGACTGGAAGGCACTAAAGCACGACTGGGAATTTTTGTGATTTTGAGCTATGCTTAGAGTATCAAGTGATTGATGTATTCCAAATCACTGTAACGGCTAGAAAATCGAGAATTTCAATGCCCGCTTACCTGAAAAGCACAATGACCACGCTCTGCTTGATTTTAGGCAGCTTTTCAAGCGCTTACGGCATCGGCCTCGGCGAAGCCGATCTGCGTTCGCGACTCGGCTCCCCCCTTGACCTCAGCATCCCCTTACACCATCTGGGCGACCTCTCCGGCCAAGACCTTCGCATTGCGCTTTCCGCCCTGAATGACAACGTTTCCGGCCACCCTTTGGATTCCATGGTCGGCAGCAAATTTCAAATCGATTTTGACAGCGAAACCAACTCTGTGCGCCTGCGTTCCGATGAGGCCGTCATGGAGCCCTATCTCGCATTTACGCTGAGCGTCCGCTGGCCTCGCGGCTACCTGAAACGCGAATACACCGTGCTGCTTGATCTGCCAGCAATTCACAAATCAAACCAGCATGAAATCGTGGTCAGCGTTCCTGCAAAGAAAAACGCAGAAACACCCAAAATTGTAGCGCAAAATTCCAATACGCACTCCGGAAAAATCGCACAAAACAGCAAGTCGCTGGAGCGCGGTAGCGCAAAAATATTTAGCGGCGACAAAACACTTTTGTCCACTCAATCCAGGGCTGCTTACGCGCCTGACGATTTCGACGACGGGCAATACCGGGTAGCTCGCGGCGACTCCCTCTGGCGAGTGGCCTCGCGCCTGAGCAATCAGCGTGAGGGCGATCACGGACAGTGGATGGCCAGCGTTTACCAAGCCAATCATCAAGCTTTCATCGGCGGACGCCCAGACCTGCTCAAAGAAGCCTATTTGCTCTCCATTCCAAGGCAGTGCACAGATAGCCGCCTGGTAATCAATGCAGATGGCAAAACCTTTAAACTTGTCGACAATGCTAACCTCATCGCGTCGAAGGGCGCGCAGGCAATACAGCCTGCCGCAGCGACCAAGGGCGCTGCAACAAAAACAAGCAATAACAGCTTACCCACTTCGCCTAGCCCGAGTGCAGATCTGGTGGCCAAAGAAGCCCCAGTGTATCAGTACGACGGTAAAGACTTTGTTAGCGACCCTTATGCAGACCAAACGACTGAGGTTCACGCTAATGTAGCCCTATCTCCGCTGGAGCTGTACAGCCTGGAAGAGCAAGCGCAATTAAACAAGAATTCGGCAGCGGTCAGCGATGTCCAATCGGCGCAATCAGCCCGTGACGACAATCGCAGGCGTGTTGAAGTCCTTGAGCGGCAACTTGATCAGGCGCTCGCGCTGATAGAGAAACAGAACAAGCAGCACCAGCTTTTTTCACCACAAAGCAGCTTGGTTAACAGCCCCCTTCCGGCGACGGCCGAACTAAGCAACCCCGCCTATCTGTTTCGGGCAATGGGCTGGCTTGCACTGGGCATGTCGATGGTCATGGGTTACTTCATGTATCGCGATCGCAGCAACTCCAAAATATTCCCGCTTTCCAAAAAGCGAAAAGGTCGCGATTTCGCCTCTTTGGTAGAACGCAGCTAAGCCCTCTACTTCCAGCCTGCACTCTGACAATAAGCGGCCAACCACAAAGGCGAACCGCTTAATTCTGCTAAGACAAACCACGAACCGGAATCAGCGCTCCATGCACAGCCGATGCTGCATCGGAGGCCAGAAAACAAATCACGTTTGCCAACTGCTCCGGCGAAACCCAGGCACTGAAATCGGCATCAGGCATACCGGCACGATTAGGCGCCGTATCGATAACCGTGGGCAACACCGCGTTGACGTTGACGCCCTTATGTTTTATTTCTTCCGACAGACTTTCGGTCAGGCGCATAACGGTCGACTTCGACGCACAGTATGCGCTTAGATCCGCTGCACCATTCAGCGCCCCATAGGCGCCGACATTCACAATACTGCCTGCCCCCCTGGAAACCAAGACCGGGACTGCAGCCTTTAGCGTATTCCTCAACGTGAGCACATTCAGTTTAAACAGGTGGTCCCACTGCTCATCCGACGCGTCATAGGTGCTCATACCCATAGCAAAACCGCCAGCCAGATTTAGCACGGAATCGAAATCGCCGATCGACTCAAAGCAGGCTTTAGTCTGGCTCTGATTAGTCAAATCAACCGATTTGCACTGCTCATCCGCGCCATCGCCAAAGTGAACGTCCAGCTTGATTGCCGTACCCCCAAAAGCTTCAATTTTGCTCACAACAGCCCGACCGAGGCTACCGTTAGCGCCCGTCACTACCAATCGTTTTCCGGTCAATTCCATCTTTCTCTCCTTTGTATTTTATGTAATCAGCATTGTACGGCAACGTAATTCCGACAAACATACGCTGCGCTATTTTGAACGAGACGGATCAGTCGTATGACTAAAACAGATCGGTATCACACCCGGAAGGTACCACCCATGAAAGCGAAAAAGCCGCGCTTAAGGACTAAATTCCGCCCAGGTCACGAGGCGCACCGACGCGGGGATAAAGCCCCCGTTCCTGGCATAACTCAATGCCCGCTCCAGGTTAACAACACCGTTGCTCACCGGCGTGCCACCAATCGCAACACCGACATCACTCAGCACGGCCAGCGCGCG
>JBFJTG010000146.1:0-7450 GCA_041625575.1 Litorivivens sp. | reverse complement strand
CGAAACTCTCAGTGTTTCGGCAAGTCCGGATTTTTTCCATCGCCAGCTGAAAGGTCAATCTTCTCAAATCAATCCCATTCCGGCGGTCTCTGCTTCGAAGCCGCGGGTCAGAGACTCTCGGGGAGAACCAAACGCGTAATGGCGTCAGCACAGGAACACTTGCAAATTTTCGTTAACCTATTGTATAATGAAATTGATCGCCGCAAGTGCGCGCTAATAAATCCAAGAGGGCGGAAGCATGGCATGCCACAAAAACCCGCGCAGTTTTGCCGCAATATTTCGACGCTTCTTTCTGGCTGGCCCAATAACTGGAGCATTGATGCATTGCCTGAAGACGGGCTATCTGACGAGCGGCAAGATTTCGCAAAAAGCCGGCAGATGGGCTTCAAGGCTGCTCAGTCTCACGCTGATATCGCTTGCGTTCCCAGCCGCAACACAGGAAGCCGGTTCCGTCGAGGCCGCCAATACGCACTCGTCGGCGACCGAGCAGCGCGTATTGGAAGAGGTTCTGGTCACGGCCAACCACCGTGTTCAGAATGTGCAGAACATTGCCAGCGGTATCCGGGTTCTCGATGGCGAAGCGCTCGAAAAATCTGGCGTTTCAGGCATGGACGACTACATATTTAAGGTGCCGGGGCTCGACCTTATTGACTCCGGCATGGAGAAAAAAATCGCGATACGTGGCATCGGCAACGTTGCTGGAGGCATATCGGCGGGCGGCTCCGCCTCGCCCATCGGGCTCTACCTGAACGACACGCCAATTCAGGGAAACGGTGTACTGCCCGACCTGACGCTCTACGATCTGGAGCGAATCGAAGTACTTAAAGGTCCCCAAGGCACACTCTACGGTGAAGGCGCCCAGGGCGGAGCCATCAAGATGTTACTGGCCAAGGCCGATCCCGCCGAATTCACTATCAAGGGAGAAGCCACCAGCGGCCGGACAAAATTTGCCGACGAACCGAATCGATCGCAGGCTCTGGCTGCAAATATTCCGCTGGGCGACTCTTGGGCGGTGCGTCTGGTTGGCTCCCGGCGCGTGAACGCGGGCTATATCGACTTCCCCAATCGGGGCACGATGGATGAAAACAAAGCCGAGAACACCATGAGCCGGCTGCACCTAGACGGCTCGATACGGAGCGACCTGCAGCTCTCGGCGATGCTGCTACACCAGCAACAGAGTCTCGACCAGTTTCCGCAGGTTCAAAAAGAAGACGGCGACCTGCGCAACCGAAACGGAGAGCCTCAGTTCTCCGAAATGGACTTCAAGCTTGCCGCCCTGACTCTCGATCTCGATCTTTCATTCGCCCAACTCACCAGCTCAACGAGCGCATTTAGCAACGACCGGCAGGCCCTCGGCCGGGCCCCCTTCATAGGGGCCCTCACGTTCATCTTCTTGAATCCCATCTTCGGCAGCAATGTGGAGGAAACTCCCGGCCCGGGCAACGAGTGGACCGAAACCGACAACCTGCAGTACTCGATCGCGCAGGAGATTCGCCTCGTCTCGATCCAGGAATCCTGGATCGATTGGGTTGGCGGTGTCTTCTATCGTAAACGCAAGAACGAATTCAACTACATCGCCGACAACGATATGAGTGATGAGCCCCCGCCGATAGGACCCGGCATTTACGAGTTCAAGGGCTACGAGGCGTTTAAACAAATCGCCGGCTTCGGTGAAGTTACGCTCGACTTGCCATGGGATCTCGAGTTGAACGCTGGCGTGCGGATATTCCGAGAAACGGCGGAACTGGTTGGCCAGGGCTGGGGACGCGGCCCGCTCTACCCCCTCCTCGTGTTGGGTTCCGGATCGACCGAGGGGACGCCGGGAGAGCGGAGTTTCGACATCACTACAACGGAAGTCACACCCAAAGTATCACTCTCCTGGTTTATCGACGACTTTCGGATGCTCTACTTACTCGCAGCCGAAGGCGTTCGCTCAGGAGGAACTAACCCGAACGCTCTGGCAACTACGGTAACACCGCTGTTCGAGCCTGATACTCTGCGAACATACGAGCTAGGCGCCAAGACGCAATGGCTGGACGGCCGACTCACGGCGAATCTGGCGCTTTTCTATAACGATTGGACGGACCTTCAAGTATTCACTACCCAGGTCGCTTCGATCGGCCCCGTGCCGACGGCCATGGCCGTCGTACTCAATGTTGGCCGTGCGGTTTCACGGGGTGCAGAGCTCGAGTTCGAGGCGCTTCCCTATGAGGGCCTTACGATCGGATTACAGCTGTCGATGCTTGACGGCGAAATCGTCGAGGGCGACTCGTCGGGCGTCGTCGCCGACGGCGCGGCACTGCCGCAAACACCGAAGCTATCCTACGCTGCATCCCTGCGCTATGACGCGCTTCACTGGTCGATCTTCGGCGCGACGCCGTTCGTCAGTATCGACACTCAGCGCACCGGCGATCGAGTCTACTCGCCGCCGAGCACGATTGCCTCACCCGAAATGGAAGGATTCCAACTCTACGGTGTCATGGCCGGTTTCACCCACGAAAGCTGGGACCTCTCCTTCGGCGTGCGTAACCTGACCGACGAGCGCCCCGAGCTCGGCGCCAATCTGGTCGAGATGGCCACCAAGACGATCGGGCCTCCGCGCACCTGGACCGCCCGAATCGCGTTTCGCTATTGAGCAGGATCCCTCTAACTACGCAGGCTTCCTACCCACTGAATTAGCCCGGAAAAAGGGATAAGGTCATCTGGTTCATATGAGAATTGTCGCAGGACTCGCAATCACAGTCATCATTATTACACTTGCTACGCCGTTCGTTACGTTCGGGCGCATAGTGATCTTCGGTCCGCCCGATTATGCCCCGCCCGCTCCCGATCCGGAACTCGAAACCAGAGATATCAGCTTAAGTATTGAGGAGGGCGAGATTAATGCAAGACTGTATCAAAAACTGGGAATAACGCCTTCTGCGGCCATTCTGTGGGCGCATGGTGGTGGTTTTGTCAGCGGTTCGATGAACATGCCCGAAGGTGACTCAGCTTCGCGAGCATTTGCCCACGCCGGACTTTTAGTGATGAACGTTGACTATCGTCTTGCGACACATCGCTGTGGTGCCAAAGAATGGCGCGGTGCCGCAGCTGTCCGGTATCCAGCGCCAATTATCGACTTGCAGCACGCTTGGAACAGACTGACCGAGGAAGCAGCTGCAAGGGGCATCGATCCGCGCAGGGTGTATATCGGCGGCGCAAGTGCCGGTGGCAACCTCGCCGTACACACCATACTCTGGAACCTGCGCGATGGCCTTTCAGCGCCGGCCGGGGTTGTATTGGCCTACCCGCTAATGCACCACCGCTTTCCCGCGGACCGACCACAGGTGGGCGGCCCGATCGACAAATTGCTGGTTAAGCTCGCAGTAGAATGGGGAACCCGCTGTCTGATGGGTTCGAATGACCCTGATCGACTGGCCCTGGCTTACCCAAAGGTGGAAAAAAACAAAAGCTTTCCGGCAACCATAATCGTGACCGGCGACACAGATCCCTTGCGGCCTTCAGGTGAGGCATTTGCCGACGAATTGAGAGAAATCGGTACTTCAGTCGCAATTAATGCTGAACCCGGAACATGGCACGGGCATCTCAATCAGCCCGACACTGATGCATTCGATCGAACAATCAAAGAATTCACGCGGTGGATAGACAAACAATCGCAACGAACACAACCCGGAGACGCTCTGGTGAATTCCGAGCTTTAGCGATGCTACAACACTGCATTGATCGAGGGGATTGACTTCATGAAAACACATCACTCACTAACGGCATTGGAAAACTTTGCAAAAAGACTCTCAAGGAACGGTTTCCGGAGGCTATGAAAATCATCATACCCTGCAAAGAATTCCCCAAAGCCATATAAATTTTACTGATCTGGAGCACTCAAGATGGAACTGATATTTCGCTGTGTGATATCCGCACTAGTTTTTATGCCGGCCGCGAGTTACGCGGCTAGCGGTAACGGCCAATGGTATGTCTCAGTCCTAGTGAACTCAACGAGTCTGGACAAGACCACCACTGAAGAAACTCAGACGCTGGAGTCTTGTGTTGCAAGTGCCCTTGGGTGTTCTAATTCCAGTGCTACCACACGCTATAAAAACTCGTTTGATGAGGATCTCTCGTTCTCGCTGATCGGTGGTCTTCGCAGTGATTCGGTTCGCATGGAGCTTGAAGTTAATCAGCTGGAAAGCCGGCTTGATAATGATGCCGTCGCCGGAGAAACACTTGAACTGACCATGGTGACAATCAATGCCTGGAAAGACTTTGAAATCTATGGATTCACGCCCTATGCAGGCGGTGGAATTGGTCTGGGTTTAATGGAACAGGGCAATCTTGACGGCGAATTCGTGCTCGCCAGGCTTGGTATTGGCCTGAATGTTGAACTGTTTGATAATCTGGCCGTCGATCTCGGCTATCGCCTGTTGCTGGCAGAACCCGACCCAGTGATGGAAGGCAGTGGCCGTGAGATTATCCGCGACATTCGCGGAAGCAGTATCGTTTTTGGCGCCCGCTACATCTTCTGATTTTCCTTTTAAAGGGGGTTCAGCTTATTGCCCAAACCCCGTCCTTACGCAGTTTTCATCACGCGCCATGTCCTGCAGCTCCGCTACCTGCCAAGCCAGATGACCGGTAATGAGTGGATTTTTGGCTGTGCAGGCAAGGCGGGCTATCTTGATTGATCTCAGCAAAAGCTAATGCTGCATAGCCCGTTTATTGGGTAGAGCCTCTTATCGTTAATGGGGTAGAGCCCTGGCAGACAGACCATTAAGGGTGTTGGCAAAGACCTTGCGTTCATGGTTAAAGCCTATCGTTGCTATGTGGCGATTTAGCAAAAGTAATGGCATCACCGAAGGCTTCCACAACAAGATGGAGATGATCTCAAGACGAGCGTATGGTTTTAGAAACTTTGAAAATTACAGACTGAGAGTGCTGACCCACTGCGGGTGGGACGGAATTATTAACCGGGTTTGATGAGTGCCATCCCCCGTTTATTGGGTAGAGCCATGCCGTGTCGTGGATGCAACGATTGAAACGGGTTTACAATATCGAAACCTGTAAACGTTGCGGTGGTCAGGTCAAGGTGATTGCCCATATTCTAAAACACTTAAAACAGAAAGAGGCCCTGCAAGCGGGCCTTCAGGCGCACGAGCTATCGCTGGAACGAGCACCACCTCAGCCCAGTTTGTTCGATCCTTCCCGATCTCGCCTTTTCGACTAACAGGCACTAAATAAACAAACATGAATCACGCTACCATAGGCTGGTGGAGTATTACTCGTGCCGAGGCTTCGGTTACAGCGACTCTTGGTCGAATTCAGTGACAAGATGAGTGATATTTGCACGATGAGCGGATTTTAGCGGAAAACCCTTGCCTGAATGTTACCTGGGTGTGAACTCTGTTGAGGCTTTACCGGAGGAAGGAAGGTGTTTATGCTTCCTATACTCTTTCCCCGAAACGATCGCGGCCATCCCTGAGCGCCACCCCAACGTTCGGGCTGTCATTTCCGGGGGACGGTCTGGAGGAGCGGGTGGCGGATTCGATTCGTGAGCGGGGACTCAATGGCAACCTTCAGCTTCTGGGTCGCCGGTCGGATCCCGCCGAACTGTGCTGACGTCCAAGTTTGAAGGTATCCCCAATGCCCTCCTGGAAGCCCGGTACGTCGGCACTCCTGTAGTCTCGACCAATGCGGGTGGTGCGGCCGGTGCCATGCTCTCGGGAAAGGCGGGGCCGCTTTCGTCGAAACTGAGTTTTCGATGGAACATTCCGCGGACGTCGCGCTCGAGCTTGCAGGCCAGGCGGGCGCTGGGACATCAGGTGAGCTGAGTTGATGACGCCGCAACCTAAGACAGTACGTGAGGACGCAGTTTTTTATGGGAACGCTCAAAAACACTTTCGCATTGAACCGGAATACGCACATGCCTGAGCCACTTGAAACAGAATTGGTGCCGGATGCTTTGGGCCTGCTCGATGGCGTGACCCGGATCCCGCAGGACCAAATCGAATCCGAAGAGGGTTGCTGCTATGTCGTAGCGGTGCATTCGCTCACGGACATCCAGTCGGATGGTCCGGGCTCGAATGCTTCCCGACTGCTCCTGTTTGAGGATGGTCGCAGTCTGGGTCCTGCCCATTGCTCGCATGTGGACGTGCGGGAACTGGGCGCGGGAAGGTTTTCCCACTGGTCCGGTCAGCTCTACTTCTCAACCTCCGACAACTCCGATCCTCGTTCGAATGGGAGGTCTTACGCACTGGCCACCGTCAACGAGGATCGACTGAAACACTACCTGCCCGAGGACAACGATGCTCCCGCTCAGGAAGATGCTTTCGCCAAGCAATGGGCGGCCCTCGAGCACGCCAACGGGAGTTGCGTCTACCATTTGAAAGCTTTCCGCGGATTGCAGCAATGCCTGTCCGGGTACGGGATCACTTCCATGGAAGGGCTCCACTTTATGGAGTTGGGGTGCGGCTGGAACACCGCGATGGCCGTGTACCTGTTCGCAGCCGGTGCGGCCGGCTACGTCGGGATGGAGGTGCAGGATGTGCACCTCGAAGGTGCCGTCTACCGGAACGCGTTTGAACTGGCGCGCATCATGGATGATCAAGCCGCCGGACGCCTTTCGAGCCTGTCCGTTGGGGCGGACAAACGGGCGCTGGACCGGGCGCGCGCTCGTTTTGTCCCGGCCAGTGCGGTTTGGCCAATCAAGGACGGTTCTGTCGATGTCAGTTTCTCCGTGGCCGTGTTCGAACATGTGCGCGACATGAATCAAATTGCGGCAGAGCTCTTTCGCACCATGCGACCTGGGGGCATTGGCATTCACCAGGTCGACTTTCGAGATCACCGGAATTTCGAAAGTCCGTTGGACTTCTTGGAATTCCCGCGCGAGCAATGGGAGTCAATGACGACGGACGCCGACTACACCAACCGCCTGCGATCTTCAGAGACGAGGGCAATTCTCGAGGAGGCGGGTTTCGAGATTCTGGCAGCCGAGTCCAATTCACCCACACCACCGCCTCCCATCGACGATGCGCTGCGCGGCCGCCTGCATCCGGACTTCCGCGACATGCCGGCTGAGATCCTACAGGAATTGAGCGTTCAGTACGTCATTCGGCGGCGAGAGAATTCAGGTTGAGCCCGGGTGGGCCTCCGGCTTTTTCAACACTTCAAAAACACGCGGCTCTACAACATTAACGGGGGATAGCACTCATCAAACCCGGTTAATGTTGTAGAGCCAAATGATCTCACGGCGAGCGTATGGTTTTAGAAACTTTGAGAATTACAGGCTGAGAGTGGTGGCCCACTGCGGGTGGGACGGTATTATCAACAGGGTTTGATGAGTGCCATCCCCCGATAATGGGGTAGAGCCTCCAAACTGGAACAGCCAGTTTGTCGAACGGAGGGTTCTCACCCGGCCTCTTGGCCGGATAAACAAAAAACCCGGCTCATGGCCGGGTTTTTT
>JBFJTG010000145.1:0-7467 GCA_041625575.1 Litorivivens sp. | reverse complement strand
CTTTTTTTTGGATGCTGGCTTAGTGGAGAGATCGTCAGTCTACTCAGCTAGTTACAGTTGCGGAACCGTTGCTGGATTCGGCCTTGATTTCTGAACTGCCTGGCAGGTAGCGCTGGGTGTAGGTAGAAAATTGCTCTGCATCGCGCTCGGCGTCGAGGCCATAATCCGCCAAGGTGTACTCGTGGCGTCCATATTTGTCGCGAGGCCTGTTTTCCAGATAGGTTTTCATTTTTAGTTTAAGTTCGTCGCTGAAGTCAAAGTCGAAGTAGCGGTAGAGTGACTCGATTACGGCAAGAGGCCGTTTCAGCATGTCTTCAAAGCGGATGTCAAAAAACTGGTGTGAGTGCTGATCTGCCAGTCGCTCGCGAGCCTCCATGCCGCGCGTTAGATAGTCCTTCCATATATTGATTTCTTCCCGGCCAACCTGCACGGGGTCGATAGTGTCGCTCGCCAATGAGCGCAGTGAGCAGGTTAGGCTCGACAAGGAGCCCAGTACCTGCATCGGATCGCGATGGGTTTGCACAATTTTGGCGTCCGGATACACATCGAGAATGGTTTCCAGATAGCCAAAATGGGGCGGCGTTTTTAATAGCCAGCGTTTGTTTTCGCCGAAGCCCGATTGAAGGTGCTGCAGAAAGCTTCGGTGCCATTCATAGGCTGTGTGAAAATTCTGGGCCATCAACCATTTTCGGTAGCCGGGGATGTTGTAGGACACCACCAGCTGTTCGCTCATGAAGTGGGCGGCCAGAATGGCGACACATTCCTGTGGCAGGGTCGCGCCGATTTCGTGCATGGCCTTAAAGCCCGGCACAAGCTTGTCTACTTGATCGAATTGTTTGTCTACGGCAGCGATTCTTGGGTCGCTGTACAAGGTCTCTGCACTGGCTGGTGGTACCGGATGTTCAACTTCCCAGCTAATGGGGAAGCGGTGATTCGGGTCTTGCGCCAATAGTTCGTAAAGGATAGTGGTGCCGGTTCGCGGCATGCCCACAATAAACAGGGGTTGGTGTATGGCTTGCTCGGCTACGCCAGAATGCTCAGAGCGATACTGCGTGACCTGAAGACGCCGTATGAGCAGGTTTAAAATGCTGCTTCGGGCAATATTGCGGCCGATGAAGGTCAGTGCTGCTTCTTCCTCGAGTGCTGCGCACAGTTTTTCAAGTGCAGGCAGGAAGTCTGTGCCGCCAAAGTCCGAGCACCCGGCCTGACGCGTGGCTTTTCGCATCAATTCGGCTGCATTAATCGAATGGCCAAATCCCATTGTATGGAGCGCGCCACCCACTGAATTGATTAAGCGGACGCCGAGAGGGCGGGACAGCTGCATATCGGAACTCCGTAGCAATATGGTTATGGTATGACAGCGCTTGAGCGTATCCAGCGCTCGTGGACCTTGCCTATACCATTCGGTAATCTACGGCCATACGAATGGGTGGTGCCGGAGCCATTGAGCTTGTTTAGGATGCGTTGCCACCACAATAATCACAAGAGCAGGTTGATGCTATGTTGCTAAAAGATAAAGTCGTTATTGTTTCCGGAATTGGACCAGGGCTTGGCCACGAATTGGCGCTTGAAGCGGCCAGGCAGGGCGCCAAGCTGGCAATCTGTGCCCGTACCGCCAGTAAGCTCGATACCGCCGAGCAGGAAATTTTGGCAGCAGGCCTCAAAACAGAGATCCTGAAGGTGCCCACAGATATTGCTGATGTGGACCAGTGCAAGAATCTGGTTGCCAAAACTATCGAGAAATATGGCCGTGTCGACGTGCTGATCAATAGCGCCTACAACCCCGGCGCTTTCGATCTGGTAGAAAATGCCGATCTCGATGGCTGGCGCGCGGCCATGGAAGTGAATCTCTACGGCACAATGGCTCTGACGCTGGAAGTGGTTCCCCATATGAAGAAGCAGGGCGGTGGTTCCATCGTCATGATCAACACCATGGTTACCCGCAGGCCTTTGCAGACCCAGGCCGGTTACGGGGCTTCTAAAGCAGCCCTTGCGAGCGCTACCCAGCATTTGGCACTGGAGCTTGGGCCCTACAATATTCGCGTGAATTCGACCTACATGGGCTGGATGTGGGGCGCTCCGGTAGAGACTTATATGAATCAGCAAGCTCAAGAAACCGGCGTATCGGTCGAAGACATGAAAGCCGGTATTGCCCAGAACATACCCTTGCGGGTCATTCCCGAAGATGGCGATTGTGCCAAGGCAGCAATCTTTTTGGCATCGGATTATGCCTGCGCTGTTACCGGTGCAGCATTGGACGTCAATGGCGGCGAATACCTTCCTCACTAATAGACACCTTCAAATGGTCAGCGGCGGTCGGCACGGCCGCTAGCCGAACCCGGGCACTTTATCAGTGCTGTCTGTTCTTGTAGCATCCGCCTCACACTCCGCCACTGCCAAAGTGGGCCGGATTGTATGGCTATCCTCATCTGCAAAATTTAGGTAGGCTGATCAAGTATTTAAGCTCAGAGACCTGCATAGTTTATGAAAGTTATTTTTCATCTGGCTAGTTTGCTGACATTGCTCGCGCTTGTGGCTTGTAAGGCGCAAGATGAGCCGGCAAGCAGTGGCATTGTTGATTGCAGCGACCCCCGTCCCGAGATGTGCACTCGCGAGTATCGGCCAGTGTGTGCGCTGCGTGATACAGGCATTCGTTGCGTCACTGAGCCCTGCGACAGTGCTGAGCACAAGACCTATAGTAATGCCTGCGACGCGTGCGCTGACAAGGCCGTGTATTCTTATGCGCCGGGCGCATGTGAGGCAGAGTAATTCAGTTTAAACAGTCAGGTGAGCCAGATTGAATAGCGAGGATCATCCAGAACAACGACGAGAGCATTTTCGTCTCCTGTATCCGGCGGCCGAACGGCCGAGTATGGAGGCCGAAGGTCACCGACACGAAGTGGTGGAGATCGCGGAGGGGGGAATACGTATCGTTATTAACCGCGGCGAGTCCATGAAAGTTGGTGATAGTCTCGGTGGTGAAATTCATTTTCATGACGACAGCAGGGAGAGTGTTGCTGGCGAAGTGTTGAGGCTGGACGGAAAACTTGCTGTGATCAAGCTGGCTTCGGGCATCAGTTTACACAGGCTTATGGTTGAGCAGCTCTACATACAGAAAAAATACCCCCGATTTATTGCAAATAGTCGAAAGAGACCGGTGTGATCGGCACCCGGACCAATCGCTGGTATCATGCCACCGCCATTTTCAGTGTGTTGTTCGCACTCGCCGGGTTCAGCTATAACGTCTGGCGCATGGAGGTGAGTGAACAGAACAATTCAGTGCGAGAAGCCTCATTTGAGATATTGTTGCAGCTCGCTGATCTGGAGCAATTGGTGTACGCCGCGCACTATGATAACGATGCTGTCGGGGGTAATCCTCGTAGTGGCTGGGTCAAGGTTGGGCTCGTTGTTGATTTAAGTACCCAAGCCGGTGAAGCCGTTGCGAGTAGCGCCGCCAACTTGCGTACTGTTTGGGGCGATAGTTGGGCAAGCATGCATAATGACAAACAGTCGGTCGAACAGATTGTTGCGGCCATTGACCGAGTGCGCGAGCGCGTCCGATTGCGCTTAAGCACCCTGGATTAGTAAGGGGAGAAAATAATGATTACAGAGTTTATGGAGCGCTTTATCGGCGCATGGTCTGCGCGGGATGTTGAAGCCATTATGGATTGCTTCTGTGACGATGCTGAATACATTAATATTCCAATGGATCCACCCAATCGCGGCAGTGCAGAAATTCGAAATTTCATCACCGGATTTATCTCTACGATAGAAGCGATTGAGTTCATTGTTCATCGCCAACTTGTCGAGGGCAATATCGTTATGAATGAAAGAACAGACCGTCTCAAGATGAACGGCCAATGGATCGAATTGCCGGTTATGGGCGTGTTTGAAATGCGTGACGGAAAAATAGCCAAATGGCGTGACTATTTCGACATGGCGCCCTTCAGTCAGGCGCAATAGGAAATCGATAGGTCAGCATAGCCATAGCATGAATTGGTGTAACTAAATTTGAGCCCTAGCAAGTACGACATTACGCCAGCGCTGGACGCGCTCATTCAGGCTGCTTACTGCGGGCCGCTTGAAGACCAACCGTGGCAGGGATTCCTGAATGCATTCAGGGAGGCGGTTAACGGAAACTACGCAACTCTGATACTGAGGCCTCCGCGTGAAGGTGACGCCGGTGTCGTATTAAATGCGGTGCTTATGTCTCCGAAAATATTCAATTCGTATAACGACACCTACTTTTCGATGGACCCTTTCGTCAATCTTCCACCCGGCGAAGTCTTCACCGTGTCAGAGTTCGTTGGTGAGTCGGAGTTTTTTAACTCGGCCTACTATCGCGACTACATAACGCCCTCGGATGTTCGCCATATAATGGGCGCTGATATTGTGGGCGCCGACGGCCTGACAGCGCGTTTGCGGATTACCCGGCCCAAAGCGCGCGATAATTTCGGCGATGAGGAAAAGCGGCTGTGTCGAATGCTATTGCCGCATTTGCAACAGGCCGTAGAGCTGCATTCGAGGATGCTGAAAACGGAAAGCGAGCGCGCCTTTTACGAAGATGCGATCGACAAGCTGGCGATGGGCGTGGTTATACTCGATGGTAACGCCCGGGTATTGCGAAAAAATCACGCCGCCGAGAACCTGCTGAAGGAAAAGCGAGGGCTGGCGCAGGTAGGTGATGCACTCCAGGTCGGCGACAGTCAGGAGAATCGGGCTTTTCGAACCTTGCTGGAAGAAGTGATGGAAGCGCATCGGCAATTTCAGCCAGGTTTTGTGAGAGCGTTTCGTATTGCCGACAGTGATTCCGTCACCGGTTTGGGCTTGCTTGTCAGGCCTCTTCCGCCGATCAAGGCATCGGATGGCAGCAGTAACCCGACCGCCGCTATTTTCGTGAGTGATCCGCACCTGCCCCGGCAGGCGCCCAGCGATATTTTGATAGAACTTTTTGGTTTTACGCCGGCGGAGTCTAAATTGGCTTTGCGCCTGGTTAATGGCCTCACACTGGACGAGGCCTCTGTAGAGTTAGGTATTTCCCGTAACACTGCCAAGTCTCATCTCAGTTCCGTGTTTTCGAAAACCGGTGTTGCCCGTCAAACCCAGTTGATTCAGCTAATCCTGAACAGTGTAGCGACGTTGGGTGGCGGCCAGCGTTAAGCTGGCGTTAGTGCCGTCAGTGTGCCGTTCACGTGGGGGCGGGTGCCTGCCGCATTGCGCAATGAAAACTCAATACCGGCTTCGGTTTGGCTATAGTGCAAACTCACCTCGGCGGGCAGGAAGAGTGGCATTTTAAAATCAACGTCAATGCAAAAGGCCTTGGCGTTGAGCTGCGCCTCCAAGGCTGCTAGGCAGCGGGCCTTGCTCCACATACCGTGCGCTATATGGCGTTTAAAGCCCAGCAGTTTGGCGCTGGCAGGAAACAGGTGTATGGGGTTGAAGTCACCGGAAACGCCGGCATAGCGGCGGCCGAGATTGTTGGCGAGCGACCACTGTTCCTGCTGCTCGTAGACAGGCAGTGGCGCGTGCTTTTTCGCGGGTTTAGCGCCGCCGGCTTTCTTTTTGCCGCGCTTTAGCATGGTGCTGAGTTCCGTCCACACGGTCTCTCCTTGCGCCGCGGCCTCGGTAAGTATGTCGACTTCAAGGCCTATGTCTGTTTCCCGGCTGTCTCCGACCGAGCAACTCAGGGCCAAGTGCTCTGATGCGGAAATAGGGCGCAACTGGCTAATACGGTTGCGGGTGTGCACCATGCCTATTGGCGAAAAGGGAAAGCTTTCGTGCAGCAAAATTTCCATCTGCAGGCTGAAAGCCGCAATATGGGGGTAGGTTGCCGGCAATAGGTCGGCTGCAGTGTCAAAGCCGCACACGCTGTTGTAGCGCTGTAATTTTTTGGGGTCTATTTGTAGCTCATGCAGGTGCGCATTGAGCTGTGGCACCTCGCTTGAGCCCGACTTGCGGGTGAGGGCTGCGCGCAACAGCAGGCTTGGCATGGAAGGTTGTTTGCTGAAATGGAGGTCGCTCGGCATAGACAGTGCTCCTGTTAGTGGGGGCAGTATAGTGAAAAATGTGACGCTGGGTAATGTGCCGTGTAGACGCCCGGCGCGGGCTCCAGGGTCAATAGCGTTTGGCATGACAGGCGTTCGCTGGCACAATTTATAAACGGTATAACGAATAACGATAATGACGGATACAGCTACAGACCTTCAGGATTCCTCCTTTATCGTTCAGCTCATCTACCCGGCGATGGTAGAGCTGGGGCTGGATGTCGAGTTGATCGCCCAGCGTTGTCACATCACCCCGGAGTTACTGCAAAGCAGTCAGGCTCGCTACCCCCATGCAGCGCAGCACAAGTTTTGGCAAACGGTGGAGGAAGTTAGTGGTGACCCCCTTATCGGATTACGTCTCGCCGAGAAGATGTCGCTACAAAAAGGACAGGTGTGGGAATATCTGTTTCTCAGTAGCCCGACTTTTGGCGCTGGCTTACGCCGTACTCTGGATTTCCAGCGTCTGGTGTCCGATGCTTTCGAGTGGGAATTGCAGGTGAATGGAGATGAAGCTTGCTTACGCGTGCGCTACGCGGCGGCGAATGATGTGGCGCTGCGCCATCTGTCTGAATCTTCCCTGTACTACATCCAGCGCTATTTTAAGGCGCTTACGCAGGATGGTTTTGTCCCCCACCGTATCGACTTTGTCCACACGGCATCAGCAAGTCTCGAGGAATACCGGGATTATTTTGGCTGCGAGCTTATGTTTGATCAGGCTGACTCGGGCTTATATTTTTCTGCGGATATACTCGATCAGCCCTCATCACGTGCCGAACCGGAGTTGCTGAAATTACACGAGCAGCTAGCAAACGAGCGGTTAGCGAAACTGGTTAAACAGGATATCGTCATTGAAGTGAAGTCGGCCATTGCGGAGATTCTTGAGCGCGGCCAACCCGAGTTAGGTGATATAGCCGAGCGTCTAAAGATGACGCCAAGGGTATTGCGATCGCGCCTGACCGAGGCCGATACCAGCTTTAATCAGGTGTTGTCCGATTACCGCTGTTATTTGGCCAAGCGCCTGCTATCGAGAACTGAGGAAAGCGTGAGCGACGTCGTTTACCTCACCGGTTTTTCGGAGCCTAGTACCTTTTACCGCGCTTTCAAGCGCTGGACCAACATGACGCCGGTAGAGTATCGTCAGTTTAAGCGGGATCAGCTACCACGACAGTGACATGCTTACACCAATAGTCCTGGGGGCTACTGTATTAATCTGTTCGTAGCCTGTTCCAATTACTGGATTATTTATCGCGGATGGTGTGAACGCTGCGTCGGGGTTCGGTTGCATGACTTCGGGGCTGAGGTCGATGATTGCCGTGCTGTCTGTCAAGTTTTTCACCCAAAGCCCTAACTCCCATGCCTCGGCGCTATCATTCAGGCCAAGAAATAGATTGTGTACAATGTAGTCCCCTAGGCGTACATCAGG
>JBFJTG010000144.1:0-7515 GCA_041625575.1 Litorivivens sp. | reverse complement strand
GCCTTTTTCTTGGCCGGTGCTTTCTTCTTTGGAGCAGCTTTCTTCGCCATACGTCGTCATTCCTGTGTGCTGTTGTTAGAGTAGGTTTCCCCGACAGGTCTTTTTGACTCCACACAACGAGCGCTATCAAAGCGATTTTGCACTGTATATATAGAGCCGAGCAAAGATATAAGCGATCACGCACTGCAATACAAGGGTTTTTTAGTCAAAATGGCGTTTTTTTTCGGATCACGGCCAATTAAAGACCTGCAACAATTCGCTGAACTTGAAGCCTTTCAATCAAGGTCGCCGCGATTGTGACGACTCAGTTAAATTTCCACCCTCATCGCAAGTACAAAAAATTACAGCGCAAGCATTTCAGGCACTAGCTTCGAAATGTAAATTAGCGGCCAAAAACACCTGTTTTAGCTCGGCCGTGCGCCGGCTCAGTAGTAAGGTTTCGTACTTAAGCGGAGGTACGCAGCCCCAGACAGGTTTTGGCCACGCCGCATCGCCGCGCAAGCGCGCAACATGGTGTATGTGCAATTGCGGCACCATATTGCCCAGTGCGGCAATATTCATTTTGTCCGCCGAAAATAAACCGGCCATCAGCTCAGCAACGGCACTGGACTCCTGCATAAACTGCCGCTGATCGTCTTGCGACAACTCGAAAATTTCCGTGAGACCCTCCCGACGAGGCACCAGGATCAGCCAGGGGTAATTGGCGTCCAGCATAAGCAGTACGCGACATAGGGGCAGGTCGCCGAGGCAGCAGGTGTCTCCCGCCAACCGTTCATCAAGCTCAAACATAATTTCTCCGAATGCGTATTATCCGAGGGGCAAAGCTCTAACAATCTGGCCACGTTAGCGTGTAAAATGCCGCAACTTTAACTGCCAAGGCTAGATTTAGCATGCGTGCCAGTCAATTCCTAATTGCCACCCAAAAAGAAACACCTGCGGACGCAGAGGTTATCAGCCACCAGCTCATGCTGCGTGCCGGCTTAATTCGAAAACTCGCCTCAGGTTTGTACACATGGCTACCGACAGGATTACGGGTACTGCGTAAAGTAGAGCGTATCGTGCGCGAGGAAATGGACAGTAGCGGCGCGATGGAAGTACTGATGCCGGTTGTTCAACCGAGCGAACTATGGCTTCAGTCTGGCCGCTGGCAGCAATATGGTCCGGAATTGCTAAGAATTAACGATCGCCACCAACGCGAATTCTGTCTCGGCCCTACTCACGAAGAAGTTATCACCCATTTGGTCAGCAATGAGCTGAAAAGCTACAAGCAATTACCCGCCAATTTTTATCAGATTCAGACTAAATTCCGTGACGAGATCCGGCCTCGCTTCGGAGTTATGCGTTCACGCGAATTTATTATGAAAGACGCCTACTCTTTTCATCTGGACGAAGCCTCGCTACAGGAAACCTACGAGCGTATGTATCAGGCTTACTCCAGTATATTCACCCGAATAGGTCTGGATTTTAGACCCGTAATCGCCGACACCGGCTCTATTGGGGGTACCGGCTCCCACGAATTTCACGTGCTGGCAGAATCTGGCGAAGACGATATAGCCTTTTCCGATGCCAGCGACTATGCCGCCAACACCGAAATGGCCGAGGCGATCTGCACCCAGACACGCCCAGCCGCGGGCTGCGCGATGGTCAAAGTTGCTACACCGAGCGTGAAAAGTATTGAAGAAGTCTGCGCCAATCTATCCGTTGGGCCGTCAAACACATTGAAAACACTGGTCGTTCACGCAGAGAACGACGATGGTGAGGCCGAAGGCTTAATTGCCCTGGTTTTGCGCGGCGACCACCAACTTAACGAAATAAAGGCGGAAAAACTGGCCGGCGTATTCTCGCCACTTAAAATGGCCAGTGATGAGGAGATTAAAACAACACTGCCCTGCGGCACCGGATCGATTGGCCCTGTTGGCTTAACAATACCCTGTATTGTCGATCGCTCTGCCGCAGTGCTTGCCGACTTTGTCTGCGGCGCCAATGAAGACGATTTTCATCTGACAAACGTTAACTGGGAACGAGATTGCGCAATCGGACGAATCGAAGATATTCGCAATGTGCAAAACGGCGACCCAAGCCCGGACGGCAAGGGAACTCTGCAAATAAAACGCGGCATCGAAGTCGGTCATATTTTTCAACTGGGACGCAAATACTCCAGCGCATTGAATGCGACAGTATTAGATGAGTCCGGCCGCGAAGCAGTGGTTACCATGGGCTGTTACGGTATTGGTATCACACGGGTTGTCGCCGCTGCCATAGAACAGAATCACGATGACAATGGCATTATCTGGCCGGATGCGATTGCGCCATTCCAGCTTGCACTGGTGCCCTTGAATATGCAGAAATCCGAGCGTGTGAAAGAATTTGTGGAAACACTTTATTCACAATTATCGGCCCTCGGCATCGATGTCTTGATGGACGACCGCAATGAACGACCGGGGGTCAAATTTGCTGATATTGAGCTAATGGGCATTCCTCACCGGATTGTCATTGGCGATCGAGGCCTCGATAGTGGCAAACTCGAATACCGGCATCGTCGAGCAGATGCCAATGAGGAATTCGATCTGGAGAATGCTGTTGCCTTTATTCAGTCCAAGCTGTCTGCGTCTTAGGCGTTTTGCTGTCGTCTGGCTTGCGCTATTCGCACTGAATCTGCAAGCCCAGCTCACTCCTGAGCAACTTCCCGATCAGGAGCACGCGGAGTTGCGACAGTTTCTGAAGGACACCATTGCTGATGCGAGCAGCTTCCGCGACCGATTCGACGCGGAAGTCTGGTTATTGGATATGTCGGGGCGGCTCGAACGCTTTATCGATGAACCGCAAGAGCGCCTCGAATTACTGCGCGCAATCCACTTTGAAGCCAGCAACGCCAACCTCAAACCCGATCTGGTGTTGGCGCTTATTGAGGTGGAAAGCCGTTTTGACCGCTACGCAGTCTCCAGCGCTGGCGCTCAGGGTTTAATGCAGGTAATGCCTTTCTGGAAAAATGAAATTGGGCGGCCGGATGACAACCTTACCGACCCCTACACCAACCTGCGCTACGGCTGCAGAATTCTGCAGTACTACATAGAAAGAGAAAAAGGCAACACGATGCACGCGCTCGCGCGCTACAACGGCAGCTACGGCAAGCTATGGTATCCGCGCAGGGTTATGGATGCCTGGGCAAATCGCTGGCGCGCAGGAACGATGTAACGCCGCTCAGCTCAACAATGCGCACGCATAATTCAAGCCGAAAATTCGTAACGCCAGTAATTGCCTTCTAACCAGCAGCGATTGCGTATGCCCTCGGCGTCAGAGTCAATAGACTCGTAGCCGGCATCGCCCTCATACAGCATGCAGATTTTATCTCCCTCCATCGCCATACGCGGATTGATGAAAGGCACCTCACGCGCCGCGTAAAAAGCCCGTGCATCGGCAATGCTGCGACAATGCTGTAGTTCGCTGAGGGTCACCAGTGTTGGCGGCATCAGCCTGAGTTTATCTGCCTCGTGGTCCGCCACGGCTTTCGCAGGCTCGTACCACGCGTAGTCATCTATTTCCTCGCCATCAACGATAATCTCACCGACAGCCGCAGTACTCAGATAAAACCATGTTGCAAAGCGTTTTTTGGACACCTGTGGCGCATCAGGTGTCGTCCAGTGAGAAATAAGTTGTAGCGATTCTAGGGGGACAGTAATCGAAGCTTCTTCTGCGGTCTCACGAATGGCACCGCGACGCGCCGCCAACTCGATATCGTCGCCTCCACAATAATCCTCAGCTTCAACAACGCCACCGGGAAAAACCCAAGCGCCGGAGCCAACCCGGCTGGCACTGTGCCTGCGCAGCAAAAGCGCCTCCAATCCGGCGCCGGCCTCGCGCAATAGCACCAAGGTAGCTGCCGGGCGAATGTTGCTTTTATCGGGCACTAGTCATGTTCCTTCTGAAAATCGAGTCGCACACTTTTTGAACGGGCAGAGCAAGGCAGCGATGCAGATTTATTAGCTTGCAGGCGCAACCAGACCGGCGTCCAGAAAATCCAGAAATGCCTCGGGCTCAGGACGCAAGCGATAATTATCGGTGAGATCCGTGTATAAAATCTCGCCCTGCTCATCGGCAATCACAACGGTGGGGTACACCGTATCGGTTCCGTAACCACTAATCCCCAGCGCAACACCACTTCGGTGCGCTATCTGCAAAGCTGTCGCGGCGCGGTTACCCCGATCCACAAAAAACTGCATGGGTACATCAAATTTTTCTGCGAGCTTACGGGTGTTTTTGTGCGGTTGGGGGCTTATCATCGCGACGCTAACGCCCCGCGCTTCCAATTCGCGATAACGATCGGCCACCTCTCGAATTTGGGCCATGCACAAGGGGCACCAGTTTCCGCGATAAAACATCATCAGCAATTTGCGGCCACGAAAGCGCTGTGACGATACCGCGTTGCCGTCCGCATCTTCCAGTTCGAAATCCGGCAGCATTTTTCCGGGCTGCAATACACTGTTCGCTCCCCGGTCGAGGCGCGAATACCAGAAGATATAGCTCAATACGCCGCCCAACCCTAGCACCAATGCATAAACAACCGGAACCAGCGGCTGTAATTCAATTGCAGCCAGACCGGCACCCGCGAGGGCTCCACAGAGCTGTATCCACATATAGCGCGAGGTACGAGCGGTGGGAACCACCGCGAGAAACACCATGAAGCCCAACATAGGGAGCAAGGCTACGGCAGCCCCGTACCATGCGAGAGCGACCTGTTCGCCCGTCACTATATGCCAAACGCTGTGCCCTGCCGCCAAAAGGCAGGCGAGCAAATAGGGCATCACGAAAATTCGCTTTAGGGTTTGCATGCGGGCTCCGAACTATCATTTTTATGCTTATACGGCATTATTGCCGACCGCAGCGCGCATTTCCAGAAGCGGGCGAACACCGGTCACACTCACGCCGGAAAATAGCGACTGATGGTGTCAACAACACAAGCGGGTTTATCTTGACCTTCAATTTCAACAGTTACACGTACCACAGACTGCACTCCACCTTTCATCTCCGCCGCGGAGACAAGTTCCCCACTCCCGCGAACGCGTGAACCGACGGGTACCGGAGCAGGGAAGCGGATTTTCTCGCAGCCGACATTAACCCCCATTGAAATTCCCTGCACATCGATGATCTGCGGCAGAAAAAGATTAACCAGCGACAGGGTGAGGTAACCGTGCGCAATACATTTACCGAAAGGTCCGTCTTTTGCACGCTCCGGATCAACGTGAATCCACTGATGATCGCCAGTCGCGTCGGCAAAGAGATTGATCCGGTTTTGGTCTATTTCCAACCAATCACTGCTGCCGAGCTGCTCGCCCTGGGCCTGCATTAATTCACCGGGATGCTTGAATACACGCGTCATAATTCACCCTTATCTGACAAGATTTCAATGACGCGGGACTATATCACCAACTCCCGGGCATCTCATCCGTAGCGTCCACCTCAGGCTTTATCTTACAAAGATTTCACGGCAAGCCGGTCGCCCGCCCGCCTACACTGCAACACTCGCACAGGAGACAAAACATATGCGCGCAGCGGTATTAGAGGCCCCGGGTAAAGCACTCGTCATTCGCGACGATATCAAGATTATGGAACCGAGGCCCGGGGAAGTTAGAGTCAAAGTCCACTACTGCGGGCTCTGTCATTCCGACTATAGCTACGTAGACGGTAGCAACCCGGCTCCAGGCCCTATTATTTTGGGACACGAAGCTTCCGGCGTCATCGATGCCATCGGCGCCGGCGTCAACCACCTGAAACCCGGCGACAAGGTCGTAATGACACCCGCACCGCCTTGCGGCCAATGCTATTTTTGTCAGCGTCAGGAGCATAGCCTCTGCATCAATGCCAGCTCGATCATGACGAGCACCTTGCCGGACGGAGAAACGGGGCTCAGCAGCGGCGATGCGATCATCTATCGCGGCTGCGGAGTTGGCGGATTAGCCGAGTACGCGATAACGCCGGCTACCGGCGCAATCAAGATTGACGATGACGTGCCACTCGAGCTGGCTTGTGTCATTGGCTGCGCCCTGCAAACCGGGGTTGGTGCAGTGCTGAATACGGCCAAGGTGGAAACGGGAGCAACGGTGCTGGTGATGGGGCTCGGTGGTGTAGGCATGGCTACGCTTCAGGGGGCCCGTCTTGCGGGTGCATCCCTGATAATAGCCTCGGATCCGGTCGCTGCACGCCGCGAGCAAGCAATGGCCTTCGGCGCCACCCACTGCCTCGACCCTGGCAAGGACGATGTGGCCGCCATTTGCGCCGAACTTACGAACGGCATAGGTATCGATTATGCCTTCGAAACAGCGGGCAAGGCTTCTCTCATCGAAGCTGGCATCAACCTGACCCGCTCCGGCGGCACGACCGTATGCGTCGGCGCACCGCCCATCGAAGAGGGAATCCATATTCCGCACGCTGTATTATTCGCCGCCTTTGAGAAAAAACTCTGCGGTTGCCTGCTCGGCTCGTGCAATTCGAGCTATGAAATACCCCGCATGATCAAACTATGGAAGCAGGGACTACTCAACTTCGAAGGCATGATCACTAAACGTCGCCCCCTGGACGAGGTGAACGAGGGCTTTGATGATCTCGCCAATAACCGCGGCATACGGACGGTGATAGAGATTACAGGGGCGTAACCAATACCCACGGCCTCCGGCGAAGCTTAGGCCACACTATAGTAGTGTGGCCGCACTCTCCGTTAAACTATGCAACTCCTGTTTGTCCGAATCTATGCAAGCGTAATACCGCGGTAAGCCTACGGTAATGATCGCCAACCATGCACCGTGATATAACATCATGTAATCCAAGTGATTTTTTGAGAGTAACTTGTGGGCCAATTTACCAAGAACTTTATTGTTTGCGTCATCATTCTCGGTGCGGCCGGGGCAGCGTCGCTGGTTCTGTATCTGCAGCGACCGGAGCCAACTAAAGTCGAGACAGTGGTCAAACCTTTGCTGATCGATGTCGCCGAAGTAGTGAAACAGGATTTGCCCGTTAGTATCTCATCCCAGGGGACTGTCAGCCCACGCACACAAACTACACTGATTGCCGAAGTTTCCGGTCGCGTGGTTCAGGTATCGCCCAAATTTAAAGCCGGCGGATTCTTCACCGCAGGTGAAATCCTTATGCAAATTGACGACCGCGATTACAAAGCAGAACTCAAACGCGCCGAATCGTCTGTGGCTAGCGCCAAAAGTAATCTGGCACTGGAAAAAGGCCGGGCACAAGTGGCCTACCGAGACTGGCTAAAATTCTCCAACGGGGTAACGCGCAATGGTGAGGCCGATGCACTGGCCCAGCGCAAACCACAGCTGGCCGAAGCGCAGGCGCAACTGGATTCGGCTGAGGCCGATTTGGCAAGAGCGCGCGACAATCTCGATCGCACCACCATCCGATTACCCTACACAGGCATGGTTCGCAGTAAAGACGCCGATATTGGCCAATACGTTAGCGTTGGCACCCAACTGGGAAAAACCTTTGCCATAGATCGCGTTGAAGTGC
>JBFJTG010000143.1:0-7602 GCA_041625575.1 Litorivivens sp. | reverse complement strand
TCCGCGCGGCGGCTATTTGGAAGCCTTGCCTGCAGTGCCAGAAAAATTGCCGTGGTCCTGGCTTAGCCTGGCTGATTTTGCTGTCTACACCGAGTCTTTTTCAACGTCTGGCTTTCGAGGTGCCTTGAACTGGTATCGGGTCGCCGATATCAACTGGGAAATTAATCGGCGATATATTGACGAAGAGGTAAGCGTGCCCGTTTGCTTTATTGCCGGTGCGGATGATCCCGTCTTGACGATGAGCGGAGCGGGATCGCTTCAGTTTATGCGCGCCAAGGTGCCGGATTTAAGGGAGTGTTTAATCATTCCTGACGCGGGACATTGGGTTCAGCAAGAACAGGCAAGTATCGTAAATGATGCGGTATTGAAATTTTTGCAGGGGCTTTAGAGCTATTGTTCGAGGGGGCGGGTAGCCCCGGCAAAAAGCCGAGGCTACCGGTAATGACTTAGCGATTACGCGGATCGTTGACTGCGCGTGGCGGAACTACACGGTTTGGATCCGGTTGTTCCGTGCGGCTACGATCCAGCTCAGCCGGAATAGGTGATGTGGTCGCAATGGCCACTTCTTTTACCGGATTCGGCTTGTCACGCGGGTCGTTGGCCGCGCGGCCGCGTTCGCGCGCGGGGACGACGGCTGGCGTCGGCTCGCTGGGCTGTTGCTTGGGCGCTGGTTCGCTAGGCTTGGGTTGTTCTTCCGAGGCCTTGGCGGTAACGCTGTCTGTTTTCGGTGCAGCTTGTTCTGGCGCGGCAGGAGCGGCTTCGCCTTCTGTCGGCTTATTCGCAGATGCCACAGGTACCTCTACCTCCGCCTTACTTTCAGTTGCTACTTCGCTTTGCTCTTCAGCGCTGCTAATAGCCGCAGGTGCGCTGTCAGCTACTGGAGTCGGCGCGGCCTCTACCGGTTTTTTCTCGGTTTTAGCGGTTTGTGTTGGAGCGTCGGCATTGGCGGGCGTGCTGGTTTTCGCAGCCTCTACCGGAGCAGGAGTCGCTTCACTTGCTGTGACTTCAGCGGCGCTGTCATCATTCAGAGTGATAGCTTCTTCACGCTTTCTTTCCGAATTCTGCCGAGGTTTACGGTTGCCAGGGCGTCGCTGCGGACGACCGCTGTCGCCAGCATTTTCATCGCTGGCGGGGCGGCGCTGATTGCGGTTTTCCTGACCAGCTTCGCTCTGATCCTTGTTCTGCTCCCTGTTTTGATCGCGCGGTGGTCGTGGTTTCCGCTCGCTTTGCTCTTTGGGCGCGCGTGCTTCGCCGGATTCATTGCGATTGTCGCGGTTGTTGTCGCGATCTTCGTTATCGCGGCGGTTGCGATTACGGTTGCGATTGCGGTTTTGGCCATTACGATTGCGCGATTGCGGCTTGGGCGTTTCTACCACAGGTTTTGGCGCGGGCTTCTCTTCAATTTCTTCCGCCTGGAAGAAGGTGCTGAGGCTGCTCATGATTTTGCTGAACAGTCCGGGACCATTATCTGCCGGTGTTGCTGCTACAGGCGCTACTGTGTCTTCCGGCGCACTGCTTTGTGGTGCAGGTGCTCGCGGCGCCAGTGTTGAAACTGCAGCCTGCTGGATGGTTGGCAACTCTTCGGATTTGGCTTCCGTTAATTCTTGTGCAACTTCCAGCTCGCTGGTGATCTTGTAGCTAACCAGCTCTTCTTCACCCACATCGCTATCCCGCAGACGCTGAACTTCAAAATGCGGCGTTTCGAGATTGATTGAAGGAATGACAACAACGCGGATACCGGCGCGATGTTCTATTTCACTGATGGCAATGCGTTTTTCGTTCAGCAGGTATGACGCAACGATTACCGGAACAATGGCGCGTACTTCGGCGCTTTTTTCCTTGCCCGCTTCTTCTTCAAGCAGCCGGAGAATAGAGAGTGCCAGTGATTTCGTGTCGCGAATTGAACCGTGCCCGTCACAGCGAGGGCACACCTTGGCACTGGTTTCACCCAGAGAAGGGCGCAGGCGCTGACGGGACATTTCCAGCAGGCCGAAGCGTGAGATGCGGCCAATTTGCACTCGGGCGCGATCGGGTTCGAGCGCGTCGCGCATGCGGGTTTCAACTTCGCGTTGGTTGCGTGGCGCCATCATGTCGATGAAATCGATGACGATAAGGCCGCCGATGTCACGCAGACGTAGCTGGCGAGCAATTTCATCGGCAGCTTCGAGGTTGGTTTGTAATGCGGTTTCTTCAATGTCGGCGCCTTTGGTAGCGCGGGCCGAGTTGATGTCGATGGAAACCAATGCCTCGGTGGGGTCGATAACGACCGAGCCGCCGGAGGGGAGCTGCACTTCGCGCTGGAAGGCCGACTCAATCTGGCTTTCGATTTGGTAGCGGTTGAAGAGCGGGACCGAATCCTTATAGAGGCGGATTTTGCTCTTGAATTGCGGCATAACCTGTTCGACGAAGGTTCGGGCTTCCTCGTAAGAGGCTTCATTGTCGATCAACACCTGGTCGATATCGTCGCGCAGGTAATCGCGAATGGCACGAATGATGACATTGCTTTCCTGCAGGATAAGCAGCGGCGGTTTGTTTTCTTCCGAGGCTTTGGTAATTGAACTCCACAGGTGCAGGAGGTAGTCCAGATCCCATTGCAGTTCTTCGGATGAGCGGCCGATGCCGGCTGTACGAACAATAACGCCCATGCCGTCGGGGATTTCGATAGAGCTTAAAGCGTCGCGCAGCTGGGCGCGTTCTTCGCCCTCGATGCGGCGCGATATGCCACCGGCGCGAGGGTTGTTAGGCATCAGTACCATGTAGCGGCCGGCGAGGCTGATGAAGGTGGTTAAGGCTGCGCCTTTGTTGCCGCGCTCTTCCTTTTCGACCTGCACGATGACTTGCGTGCCTTCTTTTAATACATCCTTGATTTTAACGCGGCCCTGCACGTCGGAAGGGGAGCGATAAAAGTATTCTTTGGAAATTTCTTTTAGCGGAAGGAAGCCGTGACGTTCAGCGCCGAAGTCGACAAAGGCTGCTTCGAGGCTGGGTTCAACGCGGGTAATGGTGCCTTTGTAGATGTTGGCTTTCTTTTGAACGCGGGTTCGGTTTTCGATATCCAGATCGTAGAGACGCTGGCCATCAACGAGTGCAACACGCATTTCTTCTGGCTGCGTGGCATTAATCAACATTCTTTTCATGTGGTAAATCCCTGTGTAGAGGACTTACCGCGCCGTCGGGACGAGGGCAGAGATTGGACTCGGAGGCTGGAAAGCCTGTGCTTTGGCACTGTCAGCTCAGTCGCGAAACTGCTTGTCGTTCAGGTTTTGCCTGAATTGCTTGCTCAATTTCTCGTCTGACGGGGCTTGCCGGTTGCTCCTTGGGTCTATTTGAAACGACTGACTATTGAGACCGAAGCGCGAAGTTTTCTTTACGTTCGATGGCTTCTAACAGGTTTGCTGCGCTGTCGATCGGTCTTTTTCATCAACGATGCCGGAGTTCGGGGCATCGTACTGGCTCAAATCTCATTTCTCTCGTTAACGGTGCGGTAAATTCAACTCGCACTGTTAAAATAGGTACAAACACTCTTACACTAGCGCTTGTACAAGTTTGTTCTCTCAAATTTATGTGCAAGCCCTATATATGTCCCTCGGGAGCATGTCGTTGGGCTTGCGGTAGAGTCAGTCTTTTCTCTCAGGCCTGCTGTCATTCTCTGACTGCCGCTGTGGACTCGACGTCTACCGGCGCGAATATAGCAGTAAACCATTGTCGGTTCAATCAGTTAGACGGGAATTGTATTTTGTCGGGCGAGTCAGGAAGGCATCAGTCAGTGCAGATATTAACCGTGGGTGACGAGGCCGTGGGCCAGCGCATCGACAATTATTTGCTCAAGCTCTTGAAAGGTGTGCCGAAATCCCGAATTTATCGGCTTTTGCGCAAGGGCGAGGTTCGGGTCAATAAAGGTCGAATCAAGCCGGAATACAAGTTAATGGACGGGGATAGTGTTCGTGTTCCCCCGATTAGGGTTGCCGAGCGGGGGGCGCCAGAGGATGTGTTCGTCTCGGACACCCTCTCAAGCCAGCTGCAGGCGGCGGTTTTGTTTGAGGATGAGCGGCTGCTGATCATTGATAAACCTTCAGGCTTGGCGGTCCATGGCGGCAGCGGTGTCAGTGTGGGTCTAATCGAGGCCTTGCGGCGCATGAGGCCTGACGAGCGCTTTTTGGAGTTGGTACACAGGCTCGACCGGGATACCTCGGGCTGTGTGATGCTGGCCAAAAAACGGCCTGTACTCAAGACCCTGCACGGCTTGCTGCGCGGAAATGGGGTGGATAAGCGTTATCTGGCTCTTGTTGAGGGGCGCTGGTCAGAGCGCAAGGAGCAAGTGAAGCTCCCTTTGGCAAAAAATGTTCTGCAGTCCGGCGAGCGCATGGTGCGGGTGAACCCCGAGGGGAAGTACTCCCTGACGCGTTTTGACATTGTTCAGCGTTTGCCTGGCGCCACGCTCGTAGAGGCCAAGCCAATCACGGGTCGGACCCATCAAATAAGAGTACACTGCCAGGCAGCAGGGCATCCGATCATAGGCGACAGTAAGTACGGGCGCGAGGAAGTGAATGAGCAATTTCGAAAGCAGGGCGTCAATCGTCTGTTCCTGCATGCGCACTCCCTGAGTTTTGAGCTGGAAGGAGAGCGTATTTCGGTTCAGGCAAGCTTGAGTCAAGACCTCCTGTCTTACATTGAAAAACACAAGTAGAGTATTGATTTGTTAGCTATATTCGACTGGGATGGAACCTTAATTGATTCCACAGGCAAGATCATACTGTGTATGCAGCAGGCTGCAGCTGATGCAGGTGTTGAATCCAGAGACGATGCAGCTATACGCAATATAATTGGCTTGGGCTTGAACGAAGCAATTAGGGTCATGTATCCCCAGGAACCTCAGGTCGTAAGGGCAGATATTCGACAGCACTATTCCACCCGCTTTGTGGCTGCGGATCAGACGCCTTGCGATTTTTTTCCGGGTGTGCGCGAGGCTCTGGATCGCTTGCAGGCCAGTGGCGTGCCACTAGCGGTTGCCACCGGCAAAAGCCGGCAGGGCCTGGATCGCGTGTTGGGCAACCTCGGTATGAGCGACTATTTTCAGGGGACGCGCTGCGCTGATGAAACGGCATCTAAGCCGGATCCTTTAATGCTCAAACAGTTATGCAAAGAATTTAATGTATCACCTAAGGATGCAGTGTTGGTAGGCGATACCGAATATGACCTTGAAATGGCCAGTCGAGTGGGTATGCCGAGTGTTGGTGTGAGCTACGGCGCACACGCTGTCGAGCGGCTTGCGAAGTGGGCTCCCGTGCAAATAATGGACGATTTCTGCGCCTTGCTACCCCTCTTGTCTGAGCGCTACGGAATTTCAATCCCGCGCTGATTGAGGAGGGTGACCAGCTCAATCAGGGGCAGTCCTATCAGGGTGTTAGGGTCATTCCCATCCAGTTTCTTGAAAAGGCTGATGCCCAGGCCCTCCATTTTAAAGCTGCCGGCGCAATCAAGAGGCAGCTCTTTGTCGATATAGCGGCTGATTTGCTCATCGCTCAAGATTCTAAAATGCACGGTAAAGGTGTCGGTCAGGCTGACAGTCTGCTCGGGAAAGGGCCCGGCGAGGCTCAGGCCAGTATAAAAGGTTACCGATTTGCCGCTGCAGCGCTGGAGTTGGGCTCTGGCACGTTCGGCGCTGCCGGGTTTGCCCAGTATTTCTCCTTCAATGCTGGCAACTTGATCTGAGCCAATCACCAAGCTGCCCGGATGTTCGGCGGCAATCGCCAGCGCTTTCTCTGTGGCCAGTCGTTCAGCTAGCAATTGGGGCGCTTCATCTGCCCTGGGCGTCTCATCGATATTAGGGCTGGCTTGGGAAAAGCTCAGCCCGATGCGCCGCAGTAGCTCTGCCCGGTAACGCGAGCCGGATGCAAGAATCAGAGGTGGTGTGGTCCGGTTTTCTGATGCTAGCCCCATATTTACTCCCAAGTGCGTGTCATTTGGACGAAACGTACTGATTTGCGGGCAGTTTAGCTGATTTTGCTTTGACAAAGGTCAATCTCGCCCCTATGATTGCGCGCCTATGCAAAGACAGCTACTGCCCCGGCAGGTGGACGCCCGGAAGTTAACAAGCACTGATGTGCAAATTTCAGGCTTCGCGCCCGTCAGTGAGTTCCCTCGTTTTGTTGAGGGGCTCTACGACGCAGCAGGGGAAGTCGAGGTTGAGATGCACTTTTACCGCGATGATTCCTGGATTCATCGCATAAGTGCTTCACTCGAGACGCAAGTGTCAGTGATATGCCAGCGCTGCCTCAAGTCGATGCCTTTGACGATCAGTTCGAGTTTTGAACTGGGCATCGTCTGGACGGAAGAGCAAGCAGCGGCACTGCCAAGAGATTTGGATTCGGTGATCCTCGGCGAGGAAGCTCTGGATTTATTTCCCCTGGTGGAAGATGAATTGATAATTGGAACGCCGTATGCCAATTACCACCCGGTCGGAGAATGCCAACCCGCCGGTCCGGTAGAATACGGCGAGATAGACAGGAGCGAGGTAAAACGGGAAAACCCCTTTGCCGCGCTGAAGAATTTAAAACCTAGCGATTAGCGCTGAGGAGCATTTAGCCATGGCTGTACAGAAAAGTAAGAAGAGCCGGTCACGCCGGGATATGCGTCGTTCACATGACGCACTGAGCGGACCTACTCTTTCGGTAGATTCAACTAGCGGTGAAACGCATCGTCGTCACCACATTACTGCCGATGGTTTTTACCGCGGCCGTAAAGTGATTGCTGGTCAAGACGACGAGTAACTTCCGGCAGCAATGCCTAGAATCGCGATAGATGCCATGAGCGGAGACCACGGTCTCCGCTCTTCACTTCCGGCAGCCGCAAGTGCGATCGCCGAAAACCCCCAGCTAAAGTTGACACTGATCGGACAAACCGAGGCCATTCGGCGCGAGTGTCATCAACGCAATATTGATCCTGGTTTATTCTCTTTTGTCGATGCCCCCGATATTGTGGCCATGGACGAGAACCCCGTCATTGCACTTCGGAAAAAACAGCAGTCCTCTCTCTGGAAGTCAATTGAACTGGTTCGGGACGGCGCCGCTGAAGCGGTTGTTAGTGCGGGCAACACTGGCGCGATGGTTGCCATAGGCCGACATCTCCTCGACACACTTCCCAATATCCGACGTCCGGCCATGTGCGCACCACTGCCCGGTGACAACGGCGACACCTATATGCTGGACTTGGGTGCCAACGTCGACTGTCGGCCAGAAGAATTGCTGCAGTTTGCATTGATGGGCTCTGCGCTAGTCAGCTGCTTAAAGCCGACGATCGTACCGCGGGTAGCCTTGTTGAATATTGGTGATGAGGCGGGGAAGGGCAGTGAGCTGGTCAAGCAGGCAGCGGAATTATTGTCCGCGAGTGACGCAATTAATTTTACGGGCTTCGTCGAAGGTTTCGATCTCTTTTCCAATAAAGCCGACGTAATTGTGTGCGATGGATTTGTCGGCAATGTTGCCTTGAAGGTCTGCGAAGGTACGGCGTCATATATTAGCCGGCAGCTGAAAGGGAAGTTTAGGGATAGCTGGTACGGCATGCTCAGCGGTGTGTTTGTGCAACCCCTGCTTAAAGAGTTTA
>JBFJTG010000142.1:0-7770 GCA_041625575.1 Litorivivens sp. | reverse complement strand
GACCAAAAACCTCGTCGAGAATCGGATCGCTGCTGTAGTAACTCGGGCAAACCGCGAGCACTCCCTTGAATTCTGCTGCAACATCCGCGCTAACCGCGCACTGGTTCTTCGCCAATTGCGCGTGATCTCCGCGCATATCATCGAACAAAATCCACAGCTGATCGGCATCCAGACTGTTAATTTGTTCGACACGGCACTTGAGCGTTTGTCTATCGCCTGCGGAATAACGGCTTTGCAAACCCATGGGTGAAAGGCCTACACCCCACTTAAGCCCGTGAGCGCGGCAATGCCGCCCAAACTTTCGCAGTTCCTCCAGCCATTGCGCTGAAAACGGCGCGCGCCAATCCGAACGCAAAGCTTTGTCGCCCTTCGGGGCATAGAGGTAATGGGTATAGCCACTGTGCGCGAGAAATTCAGCCATATCGCGACGCTGTGTCCAGCTCCATTGCCGTCCGTAGAAACCTTCAATCAAGCCGAGCGCAAAGTCGCTCATTTTTTTTCCGCGTCAGGACAATTAACCACGAAAATACCGCTGCTCGACAAAAGGCTTGCTGCGAACACCGACGGGGATTTTATTTTTTCGGACTTCCGCATAAATCGGCGCCCCACTTTCGGCCAATTCCGCGTCCACATAACCCATGGCGACCGGCTTACCCACACTGGGACCAAAACCGCCGCTAGTCACTCGACCGCAAGGCTCGCCCTGCTCGTTCACCAAGCGCGAACCCTCCCGAACCGGCGCGCGCCCTTCAATATCAAGCAATACCCGCTTTTGCGGAACACCCTGATTCCAGGTCGCCGCAATGACATCTGCGCCAGGATAAGCACCTTCGCGCTCACCGCCGGGTCTGCGCACAGGTGAAACCGCCCATTTTAGATTGGCGCTTACCGGTGTCGTTTCAGCGTCAATATCGTGACCGTAAAGGCACAAGCCCGCTTCCAGCCGCAAGGAATCGCGCGCACCCAAACCGATCGGTGAAATTTCGGGACAGGCGAGAAGAAGGTCGGCCAGAGCCGACGCCTGCGCAGCGCCGACCGAAATTTCATACCCGTCCTCACCTGTGTAGCCAGAGCAACTTACCCAACAGGCGATACCCTGAATATCCACGTTGGCTGTATCCATAAAGCGCATTGCGCCCAATGCCGGTGCCAGGCGAGTCATCGCCTGGCGAGCTTTGGGGCCCTGCACGGCTAATAGAGCTCTATCCTCCAGCAGCTCGAGTTCTATGCTGGCGGGCAGTCCCTGACGCAGCCAGGCAAAATCATCATGCTTACAGGCCGCATTCACAACCAGCATGAAGTGATCACCACAGTTAGCAAACATCAAATCATCACGAATGCCGCCATCGGCGTTTGTGAGCAGTCCGTAGCGCTGACGATTCCGCCCCAAGCCCAACACGTCTTGCGGCAGCATACTCTCAAGCGCTTGCGCCAGATTGGGTCCCTGTGCGCGAATTTGACCCATGTGCGAAACATCGAATAGGCCTGCACTTTCGCGCGTCGCGAGATGTTCTTTCATAACGCCCGCAGAATATTGAACTGGCATCGCGTAACCGGCAAAAGGCACCATTTTGGCGCCCAGCTTTTCGTGTAAATCATACAGCGGGGTTTTCAGGAGTTCAGACAATTCATCAGTCCTTTTTCTGGCTTAAGCCTTTAGCGTTCGTACTCAAGCGGCAAGTTTGAATAAGCGATCAAAATTCTCGGCAGTTTGTTCTACCACCTGCTCAAAACTGATGCCTTTGATATCGGCAATGCACTGAGCAACTTCAACAACATATTTGGGTTCATTTTTTTTGCCCCGATAGGGCACTGGCGCCAGATAGGGCGAATCCGTTTCAACCAGCATACGCTCCAAGGGGACATGGGCAACCACCTCACGTAAATCCGCAGCATTTTTAAAGGTGATAATGCCCGAGAAGGAAATGTAAAAATTTAATTCCAGCGCTGCTTTCGCCATTTCCATGCTCTCGGTAAAGCAGTGCAGTACACCGGCCACATTGGGGTCAGACGCTTCGCGAATAATCGCCAGGGTGTCTTCGCGAGCATCCCGGGTATGCACGATGCTCGGTTTACCGGTTCTGGCTGAAGCACGCAGATGATTGTAAAAACTTTCCTGCTGCTCATTTTTTTTGTCCTGGGTGTAGTAATAGTCCAGGCCTGTTTCACCGATAGCTATCACATGTTCGTCATTCGCCAGCGCCACCAGTTCGTCCACCGCCTCAACTTGATCCGCCAAGTCCAGCGGATGAATGCCCACGGACGCGTAAATACCGTCAAAACGCCGGGCAATATCAATCACTGTAGGCGCATTGCCGCGATCAATGCCGATACACAGCATTCGCGCAACTCCGCGCTCGCGCGCAGCGGCTATGGCTGCGGCCAGATCACCTTCATAGGGAGAGAGATCCAATCTGTCGAGGTGACAGTGGCTATCTGTTAATAACATAGAAGTCCAAAGTGCTGAGGGGCGCGGCCGCCTGGCCGCCACGCCGATTGTAAAATTTACATGGTATGGGTAGCGCGGTCAGAATCGAGCATTCCGGCCAGATACTCTTCAATTTTGCGGCTTGCTGTGTCGTCATCACCAATAAATTGCACGCCAATACCGGGACTGCGGTTGCCCTGAGCTCCGCGCGGTGTAATCCACACCACTTTACCTGCGACCGGCAACTTTTCAGACTCTTCCATCAAGGTAAGGAGCATGAAAACCTCATCACCTATATGGTAAGCCTTATTCGTGGGAATAAAGAGACCGCCGCCTTTGACAAAGGGCATATAAGCACTGAAGAGAACAGATTTGTCCTTGATGTTCAGTGACAGCATTCCGCCCTTTCCGCCCGGATTTAACGCCATAATCGACCTTCCCTAATACTTGTTACACAAAGCATAGCCTTTGCGTGATCGCAGGCCAAGCCCTGTAGCCGTTTACGGGCCCTCAGGCCCAGGCTATCAAAATGGATTCCAGCGTCAGCCGCTTGTTCAGTGCTACGCCGCTCTGAAGCTTTGCACGCAGCTCAAGGACGAGACCAAGCTCCTTGCTAATGGCCTGTGAAGGCCGCGCAGCCCAGTGCCGCCAAGGCTCTTGCAAGTGAACTGTTTGCGTCGACATATTGCCGCAAAACAGGAAATGGAAGCGCTGGCTCAACCAATCCAGTATGAATTCAAGCTCACTTTCCAGCAGGGCATCAACCGTCGCTGACAGTGTTTTGGCGTCGGCAGCCCAATCGGACAGAATCGCATCGCACTGGCGGCGCCGGTCTAAGCCCTCGCCGTCAAACAGTGCCTTTGCCGCCAGCGGCCGCCCGGACATTTCATCGAGACAGGCCAGACACTGCGCCTCGTCAGGAATCATGACCCGCAGCCAATCAAGTGCCAGCTCGCGCTCCGGCACCGGGAAAGCCATTTGCCGGCAGCGGGAACGGATCGTCGCTAGCAAGCGCGCTGGCGTATCGCTAACCAGTATCAGTACGGTATCGCCGCTGGGTTCTTCCAGCGTTTTTAACAAGGCGTTGGCCGTGTTGTTATTCATCGCGTCGGCGGGGAAGATTTGAATAACCTTTCTCCCTCCGGAGCTGTGAGCGGTTTTGTTACAGACTTCGACCAGCTCCCTGACCTGATCAACGCCAATCTGCCTCTTGCCTTCCAATAAGGTGACGGTGTGGAGATCGGGGTGATCCATGCCAAAATTACATTCCCGGCATTGCCCGCAAGCTCCCTGCGCACTCGGCGACTCGCAAACCAGCGCCTGCATCAACACGCGTGCAAAGCGGCGCTTACCTATTCCCTCAGGCCCGGACAAAAGAAGAGCGTGGGGCATGCGATCACTCTCGCGTAAACTTTCTATCTGCTGCCATTGCGCTATGTGCCAAGGTAAAACGGCTTCAATCACGATTTATGCCCCAAAATCTGCGCCTCTAAAGCAGCCACGACAGCGGCACTCACCTGTTCTACCGGCTGAGCAGCATCAACAATATGAAAACGCAAGGAATCAGCCCTTGCGCGAGCGAGGTAGGCACTGCGAACGTTCTCAAAAAACGCCAATTGCTCGGATTCAAAGCGATCCAAGTCACCGCGGTTCAAAGCACGTTCCAGACCGATGGCAGGATCAAGGTCCAGCAAAATTGTGCAATCAGGCTGAAGCCCTTCCTGAACAAGAGATTCCAGCGATTCAATCAATTTAACGGGCAAGCCTCTTCCACCGCCCTGATAAGCATAGGTGGCATCAGTAAATCGATCGCTCACTACCCATTCACCGCGCGCTAGCGCAGGCTTGATGACGGACTCAATGTGCTGGGCACGAGCCGCAAACACCATCAGCAACTCGGCCTTAGCATCGACAACCTCATCCCGAGGCGACAACAATAGCTCGCGCAGTTCTTCCGCCAGCGGCGTACCACCAGGCTCGCGGGTTTGAATATAGGGAATATTGTGCGCCTCAAGACAGGCGAGCATTGCGGCCAGGTTAGTCGACTTGCCAACACCTTCGGTTCCTTCCAGCGTGATAAATTTTCCACGCTGTTCTGGTTCTGACATGCGCTTACTGCTCCTGCGGCTGCTTCGGGGGGCGAGGAGACGAATGATAGCCCTTTCGTCTACTCAACTGATAGTCGCGAACTGCACGCTTATGTTCCTCGAAAGTCTCGGAGAAATGATGACTACCGTCTCCACGAGCAACAAAGTACAGCGAGCCGTCCTGCACAGGGTGCAGACTCGCTCTAATAGCAGCCAATCCGGGCATCGCGATGGCTGTCGGCGGCAGGCCATTGTGTCGGTAAGTGTTGTAAGGATTACCCTCGTCAACTAGGTGCTTGCTGCGCAAATTGCCTTTCTCTTCATCTTCCAGGCCGTAAATCACCGTTGGATCAGTTTGCAGGCGCATATTTTTTTGCAGGCGTGAAACAAACACCCCGGCGATAAGTTCACGCTCATCAGGCTGGCCGGTTTCGCGCTCCACTATAGAGGCCATAACCAAGGCCTCGTACGGGGACGCATAGGGCAAGCCCTCTGCCCGCTTGGCCCACTCCCGCTCCAGTACCCGCAGCATTCGCCGATAGGCTCGCTTGAGGATACTGAGATCACTCGCCCCTTTTACAAAACTGTAAGTGTCAGGAAAAAACAAACCTTCGGGGTGCTGGTTGAGTGGAGATTCAATTCCCAGCTGTTGCCATAGGGGGAGATCCGGCTGGTAGCGCTGCGCCAATTCCGGATTGGCCGCTAGCGTTGCAAGTAATTCATTGAAGGTACGTCCTTCGACCAAAGTTATCTGGTAGTGAACGACATCGCCTTTAATCATCAACTCGAGCAGTTCGTAACTATTAATACCCTGAGGCACTGCGTATTCACCGGCTTTGATTGAACCGGCCTTACCGGTAAGACGGGCATAGAAATCAATCACGATGCTGGGGTATTCAATCAGTTGTGCTCGTTCCAGCTGAGCGCTCATTGAGGAAAAGCCGGTGCCCGGGGTGAGGTTCACTGTGGTGCCCGTATCAGAAATAACCAAGGGCTTGGAAAGCTGAATATCTGCCCAAATGACAGCAATGGAACCAAGGCTAATAAACACCAATAGCAGGCTAATTAGTCGTTTTGCCCAATCAGGCATACCACACGGCTTCCAGTTTTGATTGCAGTTTACGGGTCAGTTCCGGCGCTGCGAAATGCAGGCAATCGAGCGAGCGAACCGGCCAAATCCCTGTGAGACTGTTACAGAAAAACATCTCTTGCGCACGATAAATATCGCTCAATTTGACGCGCCGGACATAGCAGGGAATGGCCAATTGTTTCGCAAGCGCCATGATTTTTTGCCGCACGATGCCCTCTACGCCAGCAAGCTCAAGAGACGGTGTATGCAATGCGCCATCAATGACCAGAAACACATTGGAGCTCACGCCTTCAAGTAATAAACCGCTTTGCGATAGCATCAAACCTTCGGGATAAGTAGCCGTCGGACGTTCGGCACGAGCCAGGATATGCGCCAGTCGGTTATTGTGCTTCAGTCCTGCAGTCGATGCTGCCTCAGGCAAGCGGGTCTGACAAATAAAAGCTTTAATGCCGCCGTCCCAATAATCTCGCCGAGCTCTTTCTATCGAAGCAAGCTGTAACAGGCGATTGGCTTCACGACTCACCGGGGCGTATCCTCTCGCCCCGCCGCTTTTTCGCCCCAGAGCAATACGCAATACCGCATAGTCAGACACTGGCACACTGCCAAGTAGCGTCGTAACCTCGCCTCGCAGTTTTTCCACAGGAAAATTGAGCGCAATTTTCACGCAGCCGGCTGCCATACGCTGCAAGTGCTCTTCCAGCCAAATCGGCTTCGAATTACGCACCAGAATCGTTTCAAACAATCCGTCGCCCAAAGCCGCAGAGCGATCGTCGGCCGGCCATTGTGCCGCCGGCTCACCATTGCACAAGCCAGCCCATTTCAATTGCGGCTTACTCAATTTAACTTGCCAAATAGCAGGCTGCCATTGGTGCCACCGAAGCCGAAGGAGTTTGACAGAACCCTGTCAATACGGCACGGCTGCGCCTTATGAGCGACAAAATTTAAATCGCACTCATCCGAGGGATTATCCAGATTGATTGTAGGCGGCGCGATCTGATCGCGAATCGCGAGGATCGAAATAATCGCTTCAACCGCGCCCGCAGCACCCAGCAGGTGTCCCAGCATTGACTTGGTCGAACTGATTGCCAGGTTATTGGCCGACTCTTTAAAAACAGATTTCACCGCCCTGACCTCAGCAATATCGCCGGCCGGTGTAGAGGTCCCATGCGCGTTTATATACTGAATATCACTGACACCAAGGGCGGCATCGTCAAGGGCTGCTTGCATTGCTCGCGCAGCACCGTTGCCGTCCTCGGGTGGCGAAGTCATGTGGAAGGCATCAGAGCTCATTCCGAACCCCATTAGCTCCGCATAAATTTTCGCACCGCGCGCTTTGGCAAACTCAAGCTCCTCAAGCACCAACATACCGGCGCCGTCACTGAGCACAAACCCGTCCCTGTCCCGATCCCAGGGACGTGAAGCCGCCTGCGGGTCGTCATTTCGAGTCGACATGGCCCGAGCCGCAGCAAAGCCCGCCATTCCAACTGGCGATGAAGCCAATTCGGCCCCACCCACAAGCATCACATCAGCGTCACCGTAGCTAATCATGCGGCCCGCCACGCCGATATTGTGGGTGCCTGTGGTACAAGCTGTGCTAATGGCGATAGTCGGACCACGCATGCCATAACGTATAGACAACAAGCCCGCCAACATGTTGATGATGGCGCCCGGAACGGTAAAGGGTGAAAGCTTGCGGGGGCCGCCACTGTCAAGCAGCTGGCGACTTTTTTCGATCAGATGGATACCACCAATCCCGGACCCGATCGCTGCACCGACCCGATCGGCAAAACCTTCATCAATGATTAATCCGCTGTCTTCAAGCGCCTGAATAGCAGCCGCCATACCGTAGTGTATAAAGGGGTCAAAACGTTTAGCGTCCTTCAAATCCATGTAGGGCGACACATCAAAATCTTTAATAGATCCGCTAATACGCGTCGAGAATGCGCTTGTATCGAAACTTTCGATGCTGGAAATTCCGCTGGCGCCGGCTTTCACCTTACTCCAAGTATCGTCTAGATTATTGCCCAGGGGGGTCACCATGCCCATGCCTGTAACAACTACCCGCCTCTTTGACATAAAGTCCTCTCTACCGCTCGCCAAATAGTTATTTAGTCTTGGTTATCTACTTACGCGAAACTCCTGAACACAGGATCACGACAAAAACG
>JBFJTG010000141.1:0-7792 GCA_041625575.1 Litorivivens sp. | reverse complement strand
TCTGCCGTGTCCGGCGAGGGTGGAGTGCATTATTGCGCGAGCAAGGCCGCGATTCTGGGACTAAGCAAATCCTTGGCAATGGTAGTGGCTGCCCGCAACATTCGCGTCAATGCGATTTGCCCCGGGCCAACGAACACCCCCATCATGGCCAATATTTCAGACGAGTGGAAACAGGCCATGGTGGCGGCCATACCTATGGGACGAATGGGTGAGCCGATGGAGATCGCGAACACGGCCTTATTTCTGGCGAGCGACGAATCCTCTGCGTTTACCGGTCAAACCTTGATGGCAAATTTGGGGACTTATTTAGCGTAAGCTGTTTTGCGTAGGGGCCTACCGCTCAGGCGAATAGCATTTGCCTAGACCTTCGCGAGCAGGGCTCGCTCCTACAGGGATAGCGGGATTGTGTTGTAGGAGCCTGCCCTGCAGGCGAAAACATGTTTATCAGACGGGAAATTATTATGAGCAAACGATTGGAAAATAAAGTCGCCATTATCACCGGGGGTGGTCAGGGCATCGGCGCGGCGGCAGCCATCCGCTTTGCTGAAGAGGGTGCAAAGGTCGTGATTTGCAGTCGTCGTATTGAGCCCTTGGAGCTTGTTGCCAAAACAATTAAGGACGCCGGCGGCGAATGTACACCGCTGTCGGTAGACGTCAGCGACGAGGATGCGGTAAAGCGTCTGGTTGAAACTACTGTGTCCAAATACGGCAAACTGGATATTATTGTGAACAACGCGGTACTGATGGTGCCGGGGATGCTCGGTAGCCATAGCACGAATGCCTGGCGAAAGAATTTTGAAGTGTCATTAGATGGCGCGATGTTCCTGATGCGCGAATCCTATAAACAACTTAAAGCGAATCGCGGCGCAGTGGTCAATATTTCCTCGGTATGCGGTTTGTTGGGCTCAACGGGAACGGCTGGCTACAGCGCGGCTAAGGCGGCGATGATTGCCTTAACCCGAAATGCGTCCATCGAGTGGGCGCCCCATATTCGCGTGAATTCGATTACCCCGGGTGCATTCCTAACGCCCGCGCTTGAGCAGGTAAACCCGGATGAGGCTAGCCAGAAAGCCACTGGTAAAACCATACCGCTGGGCCGCATTGGTGATCCGCGCGAATGCGCCAATGCCATTTTGTTTTTGGCCAGCGACGAAGCCTCCTACATCACCGGCACGGTATTGCCGGTAGATGGTGGCCGCGTAGCCGAGTTGAACACCGGTAGCGCCTCCTGGGATGAATAGCCCCAAGCGATCAGGGAGAAAGAGTTATGAGTGAAGCACTGCTTAAGCGCATTGATCGGCTGGAGTCACTAGACGAAATTCGGCAGTTGGTTGCGAAGTATTCGCTCTCGCTGGATATGCGCGATCTTGACGCGCACGTTAATTTGTTTGCGCCTGATATTCGCGTCAGCCGGGAGTTGTCCGGTCGCGCAAATCTAAAGGCCTGGGTAGACGACACCTTGCGAAACCAGTTTACGGGGACCTCGCATCACATCGGCAATCACATCATTGAGTTTGACGACCCTGACAATGCTGTTGGCGTGCTGTATTCAAAGAATGAACACGAGTGCGGGCCGGAATGGGTCACCATGCAAATGCTGTACTGGGATGATTACCAGCGTGTAGATGGACGCTGGTATTTTCGTCGTCGTTTACCCTGCTACTGGTATGCGAGTGATTTGAACAAACCGCCGCTGGGCGATATGAAAATGCGCTGGCCGGGTCGTGAACCCTATGAAGGAGCCTTCCACGATTTGTTTCCCTCGTGGCGCGAGTTCTGGGCCGCCAAACCGGAGGGCACTCCCGAAGTTGCAGAGCCCGCGCCGGTAGAACAGTTTCTGAAGACAATGCGCCGCGGTACGCCGCCGCCAAAAATACGCGTACGCTAAGTAGAGAGAGTTCTAGATGCAATTGTTCACAGAGACACGCCTGGGCCGTCTGCAGCTCAAAAACCGGATCGTGATGGCACCGATGACGCGCTCGCGCGCTGATAATATTAGCGATGTGCCCACGTCGATCATGCGTGATTACTATCGCCAACGAGCGAGTGCCGGCTTGATTATTACCGAAGGTACGCAACCCAGTGCCGATGGTAAAGGTTATTGCCGCACGCCGGGAATCTATACCCGGGAACAGCTTGAGGCCTGGAGTGGTATCACTGAGGCAGTTCATGCTGAGGGCGGGCAGATCGTCTTGCAGCTCATGCATTGTGGTCGGGTAGCCAATCCGGAAAATAAAGCGCCGGGCGCGCGCACATTGGCGCCCTCAGCGATTACGGCTAAGGGCAGCATCTTTACCGAAAAGGGAATGCTGCCTTTTGTTGAACCGGAAGCGATGACTGTTGCGGATATCGCCCAAACGATAGCCGACTATCTGCAGGCAACGAAAAATGCCTTTGAGGCTGGCTTTGACGGCGTGGAATTGCATTGTACCAGCGGCTATTTGCCCGCACAGTTTCTGTCGACCGGCAGCAACATGCGCACAGACGCATACGGGGGTACGCTGGACAATCGCTTGCGCTTCGTACTGGAAGTCTTGGCGGCCATGTGTGCTGTTGATGGTGCGGACCGCGTTGGTATGCGCATCTGCCCCGGTAATCCGTTTAACGATTTGCACGACGACAACCACGAAGAAACCTTTGCAGCTTTACTACAGCGAGTTGACCCACTAGGTCTCGCCTATTTACATGTGATTCGCATGCCTGCACTGGGTCTGGATAATATTGGCCTGGCGCGTAGTAATTATCGAGGCGCCCTTATTGTGAATGAAAGTTACAGTCGCGATGAGGCGGAAGCTGAATTGGATGAGCAGATAAAAGCAGTCTCCTTTGGTCGTCCCTTCGTTGCTAATCCTGATTTACCGCAGCGCTTTCGCGAAAATTTGCCCTTGTCACAAATTGATATGAAAACCCTTTACACTCCGGGTGAAGCTGGGTATACCGATTATCAGGCCAGTAGTGGCAGTCAAAAATGATAATAAGCCTTGGGAGTCTGTATGGCGCGCCTGTTTGTGGCTATTCCGTTGTCGCCGCTGTTGAAACAGCAGCTACAGAACATACAGCCACCGCGCACAGCCGGTATCACACCGGTTGCGGCGGATAATCTCCATCTAACTATTCAGTTTATTGGTAGTGCGTCGACCGAGCAGGTCCTGACGGCTCTGTCGAATATTCGTGCTCCCAGCTTTCAGTTGGAATTTGCGCAGGCGAGTAAATTCCAGAAAGGCGTTATCTGGTTGGGTGTTAAGGACAGCCCGGAACTAAAGGCATTGCAGATCGGGGTAGTAAAGGCCTTGATCAAGGCAGGTCTGGAATTGCAGCCCAAGCGCTTTATGCCCCATGTCACCCTGGCGCGTTACAAACGCCACGTGCCGACTGAAATGATTGAGCTTTTACTGAAGGAAAAAACTGCCAACGTGCCCGATGAAAAGGTGCTGGCCTTCGGTTTGTATGCGAGCGAAACGGTTGATGATGTTATTACCTACAAGCGCTTGCGCGCATTTCCGCTGGCTGAATAGGGAGGCGTTGTTCGCCTCCATCTATCCAGCGCCGTTAGCCCTGCCACCTTACCAATCGATTTTTCCGGTCAAGACATCCTTCCACATAACAAAGTCACCCCAGAGGCTATAGAAGGGATTCTTGAATGTGGCCGGTCGATTCTTTTCAAAAAAGAAGTGCCCAACCCAGGCGAAACCGTAGCCGATCACAGGCTGCAGTAATAACAACCACCAGTTTTGAGTGGCAACTGCGCTGATAACGACGGCGATGACCAGAGTGGTGCCGATGACATGCAGGCGTCGGCAGGTCGGGTTGGCGTGTTCGCTCAGGTAGAAAGGGTAAAACTCCGAAAAAGATTTAAAGCCATCGGCGGGTATCGAGAGTGTCTGCTTTTCCATCGAGTCTAGCTCCTCTAAAGATCGTAGCCGGGGTTTTGTCGATCGAGTTTGCGTAGCAAGCCCGGCCAAGCCAGTGCACCGAACAATCCTTTGGTGACTACCTTGGCCGCTTCCTGAACACCGTCGAGAATTTTCTGGTCGACGGAGATCAATTCACGCCCGCCGGCCAATGCTCGTACCTGAATCATACAGGCAGCCTCAAAAACGTACATATTAAGAAAAGCATCGGCGGGTGTTTGGCCTACGGTTAGCAGGCCGTGATTGCGGAGCATGAGAAAGCCATTGGTGCCCAGATTGTTCACCAGCCTCGGTTTTTCATCTTCGTTGAGGGCGATCCCTTCGTAGTCGTGATAGCCCAGATTAGACAAGACCAGCGTTGCCTGCTGGGACAGAGGCAGCAGGCCTTCTTTTTGTGTTGAGACGGCGACTCCATTCAATGAATGGGTGTGCATGACGCAGTGGGCATCTTCGCGGGCAGCGTGAATGGCACTGTGGATAGTAAAACCCGCGGGGTTAACCGGGTAGGGTGAATCGACTACTTTGTTGCCGTCTTTATCTATTTTGACCAGGGATGAGGCGGTGACTTCTTCAAACATCATGCCGTAGGGATTGATCAGAAAATGATGTTCCGGCCCCGGCACTCGCGACGAAATATGGGTAAAGACCAGGTCGTCCCAGCCGAACATGGCGACCAGGCGATAGGCAGCGGCCAGATTGACCCGTGCCTCCCATTCCTCAGCAGATACCTGATTCTTAAGGCTTTGTTCTGCTTTACTCAGTGATGCGCTCATGGCAACCTCCGGAGTTATTGTTGTATACCATCCATAATGCTGTGATTTGAACTTGAATACTGTCAAGCAGTTTACAGTCAGGGGTTAAATTTGTCTGAATCGAGTGCCGCATCGGGCCTGAGTATACGCCAGAGTTTGCAGACCAATGCCTGGTTTGCCGAACTGCCTGACGTGGTGCTCGACGAGCTTGCGACTAGTGCCCAGCGCCGGCAACTGAAGGACGGCGAATTACTTTACCGCCACGGCGATCAGCCCACGGGCTTATTCGGCATCGTTAAGGGGCGAATTCGCATTTGTTCGACCTCGCCAGAGGGCAAGGAACTGACCGCCACCTTTTTTGAGGCGGGTGACTGGCTGGGGGAAATTTCCATTTTTGATGGGCTGCCGAGGCTGTCTGACGCGATTGCTTTTGGTGATAGCGAAGTACTGGTAATTTCGCGGCAGGCTATTCTCGCTCTACTTGAGCGTCAGCCTGAACTTTACGCCCCCTTCGTGCGCATTCTCTGTCGCAAGCTGCGGATGGCGCTGGAGGGTATGAGCGACCTTATGCTGCTACCGCTTTCGCAGCGCCTTGCCAAGCGTCTGCTGGCCTTGGCCCGGGACTACGGGAAAGCGCATGGCGAGGGCGTGCTGATAGACTTGCACCTGCCGCAGGATGAACTGGGTAGAATGATGGGTGCGTCGCGGCAGAGCGTCAGCAAAGAATTGAAGTTGCTGGAGAGGGCCGGTCTGTTGAAGCTTGCCTACGGTCAAATAATCATTGTCGATCGGGAGCAGCTGGAAGCCCTACTGCCTGAGGCGGGTAATAGTGGTTGAGGCCTTATTATTGTTGAAACTACAAAAATACTGTACGCACTGGATTTTTGCCGTATAATCCTCCTCGCTGACTAAGACTCAGTAAAGTAACTTGTTAAGCAATTTCGAACGACCTGCCTGTACTAGATCTTCATCTTGTTTTTTCTAAGTAATTTCCAGTCTTACGATCAACACCCAAATCTGTGAAAACAGTCTTATTGAAAATGTCGGTGTAATACCGAGGAGAAGATACAATGTCTAAAGCAACCGGTCAGGTTAAATGGTTCAACGAAACTAAAGGCTTCGGCTTTCTTGAGCAAGATGGCGGCAAAGATGTATTCGTACATTTCAGCGCTATTCAAGGCAGCGGTTTCAAAACTCTGGCTGAAGGCCAGCGTGTAGAATTTGACGTAGTTCAGGGCGACAAAGGTCCTCAAGCTGCTAACGTTGAACTGATCTAATCAGTTAGCGAAAGCAGAAAGCCCGGCTTTGGCCGGGCTTTTTTTTGCCTGACTTTTGTGGCTGACCAAGGGATAGAGAGCCTCAAACAACGACCGTACTAACCTTTAACTGCGAGTCGAGACTGCATTCAAGTTTGTCTCCGGACGACAGCGCCCCAACACCTTCTGGTGTGCCGGTCAGTACCACGTCGCCGGGCAGCAGGGTGAAATGCCGGCTTATTTCGGCCAGCAGTCGGGGGATGGGAAATAACATGTCGCGACTGTTTCCTTCTTGCCGACTTTGCCCATTAATTGTGAGCTGTATCGCCAGACGATTTAGCGGCGAACATTGCCCTATCGGCAGAAAACGCGAGAGAGGGCAACTGCCGTCGAAGGCCTTCGCCTTTTCCCAGGGCCGTCCGGCCTTTTTAAGTTGGCTCTGCAAATCGCGCAGGGTCAGATCCAGGCCGATGCCGACACCGCTAACGGCCTGCAGGGCCTCCGCCTCGTTGGCATTGCACAGCGAATGGCGGATTAATACCGCGATTTCTAGCTCGTGATGCACCGCCCCCTTTCCGCCGGGAATGCTTATAGGCTCAGCAAGCGGGCGCAGTGCGGTGGAGGGTTTGATAAACAGTACCGGCTCTTCTACCGGCGCCTGACTATTCATTTCTTTGGCGTGGAGTGCGTAGTTTAGTCCGGCGCAAACCGTCTTACCCAGTGGTAGGTCGATCCGGTCGCCGTCTGCCCAATAATGTTGATAGTTCATAGTTCCCCCGAAGCCTTTTATGTCGAAACCGGGATAGCCTCTTAATCGGCAAAGACTGGCGGACGTTTGTCCCACCAGGGTTGCGCCTGTTCCAGTTGTCCGGCGAGGCTGAATAAAATGTCGTCGCGACCGAATTTAGCGGTAAACATCATGCCTACGGGGAGTTTAGCATTGCTCCAGTGCAGGGGCAGCGAAACTGAGGGGTTGCCCGTGATATTGAAGGCCATGGTCGCGCTTACCCAGCCGAAGGCTTGCTCGGCAAGCCGGGCTAGGGTGGCCTGATTTGCAACGATTCGACCCAGTGCAAAACGGCTGGCCAGAGGCGCCATGAGTTTTTCCAGGCCACTTGATTTGAAATAACCATGTTCCACGGGCGGGCCACTCAGTGTCGGGGTCAGGAACACATCATAGTCTTGCATAAAGTGTTCGAACAGTCGGCTTTGGCTGAACAGGCGCCGATGGGCAATATCGAATTGGGCTGCCGAAAAGCTGCGGCCCAGTTGCGCGAGCATCCAGGTTTCCGATTCCAGCTCCTCATGTTTTATGCGTCGGCCAAGCAGGGCCTCCGACGCTGCGATTTCGCCACCGACGGAAGCTGCGATGCGCATCAAATAGCCTTCTGCCAATTGTTGGCGATCAAAGGCTGGGGTGGCTTCAATCACTTCGTGACCCAGATCCTGCAAAAGTGCTACCGAATTCTCCAGCCCGGCAATGGCCTCCGGGTGCAGGCTGCCGCCTCGCATGAGGGCTTCGCGGGAGAAGGCAATGCGTAGTTTGCCGGGGTGTCGTGTGACGGCGTCGAGCAGGGTGCCGGCGAGCGGCGGCTCGGCATAAGGCGCGCCAATATCTACCCCGCGGATTGCATCGAGCGCTGCGGCACTGTCTCTTACACTGCGGCTAACAACGCCATCCTGAACCTGTCCGTACCATGGGTCGCCATGCACCGGGCCATGGGGCACACGCCCGCGGCTTGCTTTGAAACCGACCAAGCCGCCACAAGACGCCGGAATGCGCAACGAGCCGCCACCGTCACCGCCACTGGCCATAGGCACAATGCCGGCGGCGACGGCGGCTCCCGAGCCGCCACTGGAGCCGCCGACGGTG
>JBFJTG010000140.1:0-7863 GCA_041625575.1 Litorivivens sp. | reverse complement strand
CACGAGTGAAGTTTAAGGGCGTATCCGGCCCGCGCTCCTCAAAGCTGGTGCGGCTGCAGGTATTTCCCCAGGATGGCAATGCGTTTGATGCGACCTGCGAGCTCAATACAAAAACCGGCGAAATCATTGCTTTGAACCGCCAATCCTGAAGTAGGCAAGATTACCCAATTCTCGGGTTTCTATGGGACTGCACCCCGCTTCGGCGGGGTTTTTTTGTTCCAGGCTTTAGCAGCCCGGCTGCTAAAACTTGAATCGCCTTTGCCAAATATCCCGCGAGGGCGTTCTATTTCTGTGGATGCTCCAGCATTCTGATCAGGCCCCGTCTTACTTTGTCCCAGCGTGATTGCAGCGACTGGGCAATCGCATCAAGCTGTAAATAGAGGCAGGGCACCAGCACCAGCGTTACGACGGTAGCAAACAAGACGCCGAATGCCAGCGCGATAACCATGGGTTGCAAAAACTGGGCCTGCGTACTGCCCTCCAGCATGATGGGGCCTAAGCCTATAAAAGTGGTCATAGACGTTAGAACAATAGGGCGAAAGCGGCTGCTGGTGGCTTCTTTCAAGGCTTCGAGCAGGTCCCTGCCTTCCTCGCGCAGGGTATTGGTCCGGTCAATCAATACGAGATTGTCGTTCACGACGACGCCTGCACAGGCAATCATGCCCAGGACAGAGAACATGGCAAGTTCCTGTTGCAGAAGGATATGCCCTATCAGGCCTCCGATAAATCCGAAGGGTATGGCGACCATGATTAAGATGGGCTGCCAGTAGGAGCCAAAAACAATGGCCATCAGGCCGAAGCTGAGGATCAGCGCCATAACCATCAGTTGTACAGTGCGCGTCATAAATTCGGATTGCTGCTGCTGTTCGCCGGCTTTCTGGATGCTCGCGCCGGGGAATTGCTGGGCCCAGTGCTGGCGCTGAGCTTTCATCAGCGCCGCAATGGTTGCACCGGCACTAAAGCCGGGTTGCAGATCTGCAGTAATGTTTGCCACCCGTTGCCGGTCTTTTCGTGCGATGGCGCTGTATCCCGGCTGGTAGTCGATTTCCGCGACTTCGTCAAAAGGCAGTTCAAGGCCACTTGCGGTGCGAAGCCGAACAGAGCGCAAGTCATGTATGGAGTCACGTTCTTCTGGCGGGTATCGCACCATTACCCTAACGTCTTCGCGTAGTCGCGGAATTTTTTGTGCTTCCACTCCGTAAAATCCGTGCCTGATCTGTCTGGCGAGCTGTTCTTCAAACAAGCCCAAGGAATGAGCCTTCGGCTTTAGCGTGACTTCAATTTCGGTTAAGGGGGCTTCGAGGGAATTAATAAGGTCGAAGACGCCCGGGTACTGGGAAAGTTGAGCTGCCACGACCTTGGCGAAGGCACTTAGCTCTTCCTGGCTGCCGGCACTTAATTCCAGATTGATGGGCTGTCCCAGCGGAATCACGGTAAAACTAAAGTCGACGTTGTTGGCGTTGGGAATCGGCCCGATGAGTTCCCGCCAGCGGTTACGGATAGTTTCAAGTGGCTCGGACAAGTGCTCCGTATTCAGTAATTCCAGGGTCACCCGAATTTGGTTGTTGTAGGCCACAGACTCGATGTCACCGGCAAAGGTCGCGGTGTCATTGTTTAGCGTAGCTTTGATCGCTTCGGTGGCACTCAACATGTGGCGCATGGTTTTTTCGACTTCAGAAAAAGGCGTGCCGTCGCGCATGGTAACAGTCGCCAGAATCGTGTTGCCCGGGACGCGCGGGAAAAAACCGGTTTTAATCCAGCCGCCAATCAAAAACGAGAGGGTGATGACAAATATCATCGAAAAAGCGATGAGCGTTGTTCCTTTGCGGTGAATGGCCTTGTTAAGGAGTGGCTGGTAAATAGTAAGCTGTACGGCACTGAGGCCGCTGGCAAACTGCGCGCGCAATTTTTCGAGTGGAGCAAGGAAGCGGTAGCGCCCTGAATTTTCCGGGGGCATATGCGCCAGGTGGGCCGGCAGAATCAGGAGGGCCTCAACCAGCGAGAATATAAGTGCCAGGACTACAACATCGGCGAGGTTTGGGGGCTCGGCAACTTCCTCCGGCAAAAAGTAGAAGGGCAGAAAAAATATTATCGTCGACAGTACCGCAAACACGACGGGCTTCATCACCATTTCGGCGCCTGCAATCGCATTCTCGGCAGAGCCAAATCCGGCGTTTTGCTGCCTTGTGTAGATGGACTCGCCGACAATAATGGCGTCATCGACCACGATGCCCAGAATCAGAATAAAGGCAAACAAGCTCACCATATTCAAACTGGTGCCCAGAACAGGCAACAGCCATATGGCGCCCAAAAACGCTACCGCAATGCCCGTGCAAACCCAAAAGGCGAGCAAGGGTCGCAGGAACAGCAGCAAGAGCATGAAAACCAGCACAAGGCCGCCGAAACCATTACTGAGCAGCATTTGAAAGCGGTCATTGAAGGGAACCGACATATCGCGCCAAACGCGTAACGACAACTCGTCGGGTAAACTTTTTCCCGCGGTTTCGACGAAGGCGCTGACTTCTGCGGAGGTGCGTAATACGTCGGGGTTGGTGGTGACGTAAACGTCGATCGCCAGTGAAGGCGAGCCGCTAAAGTCGGCGATAACGTTAGTTTCTTCGAAACCGTCATTGACGGTGGCGATGTCGCCGATCAGCAATCGGCTACCGTCGGTTCTGGTGAGTACCGGAATTTCCGCAAAATCCGCAGCGATGTAACTTTGATTTCTACTCTGTAGGCGAAGGTCTCCGTCGGATGTGATCAGCTTTCCGCTGGAGAGATCGATCGAGCTGCGCCTTATCGCTTCGGCAATATCCGTGAGCTGCAGGCCGTATTTACGTAGCTGCTTTTCCGGGACTTCGATCGAGAGTTCGTAGTTTCTGGGGCTTCTGAGTTCGACGATAGACACATGGGGCAGTGCGGCTATTTGTTCGCGCAGCGCCAAGCCTACCTCTTTCAGCTCGGCTTCCGGCAAGTTGCCATATAGCGCGAGACTAATCATCCGGCTGCGCCACAGGCGCTCACTGATGAGTGGTGGTTCGGCGTCGGCGGGGAAGCTGTTGATGGATTCAATGCGACTTTTGACATCGTTGATTATGCGCGAGGGTGACAGTCCGCTTTCGACGTCGAGGACCACGGTCGCCGAACCTTCGAGGGCGTTGGAGCGAATCTCGCTGATGCCATCGAGGTCGCTGACGGTCTCTTCAATTCGCAAAACAATCTGGTTTTCAACTTCGTCGGGGTTGGCGCCCGGGTAGCTCATACTAATTTCAATCTGATTGAGCTTGCGCTGTGGGAAGAATTCCTTGTCCAGCTGCGGCAGTGTGCTCAGTCCGCCAATGAAAATAAGCATCATGAGTAGATTGGCGGCGATGGGATTGGCGACGAACCAGCGAATGAGAGGCGACATTATTTAGCCTTGTGGTTCGTTTATCGGCATGCCGGCTTTTGGCTGGGCGATGTAGGAGGTAATGACCTTTACATTCCCGGCTTGCGTGTCGAGGGAGAGAATAAATTCTTCGCCCTTTTGCTGAAGTACACGGGCTACGGTTTTCTGTAGTCTTTGATCCTTGTCGATAATCCAGAGTTCGTCACGCGCCCTAAGCGCGTTCTGCGGAACGGCGATCGTGTTGTCGAATAGCTTGCCCTGTAGCTTGGCTTCGACGAACTGGCCTGCGTAAAGGGGCGGGCTATCGTCGTTTAGGCGAATGTCGGCAATCAGATAAAGAAAGCGGGACTGGGGGTCAGCCGCGGCTTGCAGGCGAGTAATCGTGATTTGGAAAAGTTCCTGACCGTCATTGCCAAGGATCGTTGCCTCGATTCCGTCTTTCACTGGAGGCAGCAGCGAGAGTTCATGGCTGCTCACCGGCAGTCTGAGCTCGAGCCAGCGAGCGTCGGTAAGCGTGCCGACAGCCCCCCCTGCGGGCAGGTATTGTCCGAGCTGGGCAGATACCTGACTGACGACGCCCGCGTAAGGTGCTGAAATTCGGGTGCGTTGCACGTTGAGCCGGGCGCGCTGAAGTTTCGCCTCGGCAGCTGCCACGCCTGCTTCGGCGCTGGCGAGCTGGGGTTTACGCAGAAACAAGTCGTTAGCTTCTTGGCTGCCGAGATCGCGCCACTCGCGTTTAGCCTGACGCGCCCGTCCTCGCTCCATCGCCAGCATTTGCTTTGCGTCTGCCAGTTGAGCTTCCGTTTCTTTCAGCGCAATCTCGTAATCTCGGGGATCAATGTGTATAAGCATCTCGCCTTCGAGTACGGCCTGACCGCGGGCAAAGTGCTCGCTGACCTCTGAAACCGTGCCGCTGACTTGCGCGGTTAGTTGCGTCTCCCGGCGGCTTTCGAGCGTGCCCTGGGTTGATACATTAAGGTGACGGCTTTGTGGTGTACGATTCACAAAGGCGACAGGCAGTGCAGAGATTTCCGCGGCCGGGCCTGCAACGGGTGCCGGTTTGCCGTTGGCTATTAAGAACGCTATGGCGAGACCGCCCAGGAGCAGTACCAGGGGTGTCCAGCGTCCGCTGCCTTGCGGTTCATTATTCTGGTCTTGGGCAAATGCCATGATCATTGTCCGTTATGCTAGTGTGCAACTCGGCCCTCGGCTTCTTTGGGCGCTTGCTTGTGAACTAAAAGATATAAAGATAATATATTAGATCAAATGGCTTGTCATTGCGCCTGCCAATATGAGTTGACCGGACCTTATTATGAACGAGTATTTGTTACTGAAGTTTGCCCATATTATTGCTTTTGTCTACTGGCTGGGCGGGGATCTGGGGACATTCATTGCCAGCCGCTATGTTGTAAACAGCACCTTGGGCGCCGAAGCGCGCGCTACGGCCCTGAAAATTATGCTTGCCTGTGACCAGGGCCCCAAACTGGCTATGCCGCTGATTTTACCTCTGGGTATTCATATGGCCTCCATTAGCGGCGTGATGCATTTACCCGCCTGGGGCTTGCCCCTGGTGTGGTTACTGGCAGCCCTTTGGACCTTGAATGTCCTGATCTTGTACTTTAATGAGGGCAAGGCCTTTACCCAGCGCCTGTCGAAAGCCGATCTTATTTTCCGCATCGTAATTGTCATTGGTCTGGTGGCGCTGGCCTGCACAGGCTTGGGTGAAAGTTCAGTGATAGGCGCTGACTGGGTCTCCTGGAAGCTTTTGGTGTTCGCCACGCTGGTGAGTTGTGGTATTGCCATTCGCATCAATCTAAAGCCCTTCGTTCCGGCCTTTATGAAGTTGATGAGTGAAGGGCCAAGTGACGAAGTAAACGCGGCCATGAGCAATTCCGTAGCGCGCTGCCGACCTTATGTCTGGACGATTTGGGCGGGCTTGTTTGTTAGCGCTGCGCTTGGATTGCACCTGATTTAATGTACTTAGTTCTAGTACCACCGAGTGAAAATTATGAGTGAAATGATTTTATACAGTTTGCCTCATTCGCCCTACGCGGCGCGTGTGCGGCTGATGCTAAAAATAAAGGGAATCGACGCGCAAATTGCAGCGCCACCAGCCGGTTTGGGCTCCGATGAATTCAAGGCTTTGACACCGACGGGCAAGGTGCCCGTGTTAAAGCTGGGCGACCTGCATTTACCCGAATCGATTGCGATTATGGAGTTTCTTGAGGAGCGTTTTTCCGATTGCCCAATGCTGCGAGGCGACGATCTCGCGCGGGCCTGGAACCGTTCCGCTAGCCGCTTTGTGGATCTTGGTCTGGCGCCTGCGCTGTTCCCGCTGTTTGGACAGTTGCGAGCAAGTCCGAAAGACGAGGCACTAATAGCGCGCTCGCTGGCTGAATTGAAAAAGCAGCTAGCTGTGTTAACGCAGTTTGTCGAGCGCGCCCCCGGCAAGCTACTCGACGCAAAGTCGCCCGGATTCTTTGACTGTGTACTGACCCCGGTAATGTTTTACGTCACAACGGTCGCTCCCTTATTTGGCGAAACTGGCATTCTGGATGGCGAGGATGCACTGGCAGGCTGGTGGGATGAAATCCAAAGCCATGAGCTGGTGATAGTCCTGCTTGAGGAAATGCGCGCCGGTCTGGCCGCTATGATGGGTGGCTAGTCAGATGACGGTAGTGCGCTGGCTGCTACGTACCTTGGTATGGACGGTGTTCGCTCTGAGTGCACTTGCCTTGGTCTATATGCTGTGGAGCACGTGGGCCTACCGCGATATTGAAGTCACGGAGCTTGTCGAGCGCTATGGCGGCGATAATATTCATCGGACTAAACTGGGTGAACAGCCTCTTTACTACCGTCTCGACGGGCCGGAGCTGGGCAATGCGCCCGTCGTGCTGTTAATCCATTCCCACTACTTTGATTCCACTCTTTTTGATGCCTGGACCGCCGTGCTGGCTCAGGATTTTACTGTGCTGCGTTTTGATATGACCAGTCACGGTCTTAGTGGCCCGGATCTTTATAACGATTACAGTATGAAGCGCAGCCTGGAGCTTATTGATGGCTTGCTCGATCAACTTGAGGTTTCAGAGTTGGCGTTGGTGGGGTCTTCCCTCGGCGGCAATATGGCTTTTCATTGGGCTGCCGATAATCCCGGGCGCACGACGCACCTTGTGTTGGTCAATTCAGGCGGATTGAAACGTGAACAGAATAGTCGCCGCAGCGCTGCGGGCATCGCGCCATGGTTTTACCGCGTGTTTTACTTTGTCCCCGAGTTGGCTTATCGGCAATTTTTACAGTGGATGATTGTTGACGATGCTTTGGTCAGCGATGAGCTGGTTGAACGTTTTCACGCCATGTTTCGGCGCGAGGGCAACCGCTTTGCTGAAATGGAGCGTATGCGCCAGTTTGATGCGGGCGATCCCGACCAGACTCTCGCGCGAGTAAAAACGCCAACACTGATACTGTGGGGTGCAGAAAATCCCCAATTGCCGGTGGCGCTGGTTGACGATTTTGTTATGCGCCTAAGCGCGGCCCAGCGCGTGGAGCGAATTGCATACCCGGGAGCGGGCCATGTTTTGCCACTCGAAGAACCGCAACTCGCCGCCGAGGATATTCGCCGGTTTTTATTGGAGTAGCACGATGACCTTAGGGCTTTCTATGAAACGCGCTTGCTGCACAGTTCTGCTATTGCTTGTGTCAGCCTGTGGCGGTGAGCCGCCTGTATTACCTTCGGCTAAACCTCTGCAAATTGACGCAGCCGTGCAGGCATCGATTCCCTACATTGCAGCGGGTTCTTATAAGGTGGGGGAGGCGCTGCAGCTAAGTTTGTCCGCAGGCAAGACTTACCGCGATCAATTAGCCCTGCGCGTCTTGCTGCCTCAAGCCACGGCGCTTAAGCAGGAAGCGGGCGCGCCGCAAGCCTTGCCATTAATTGTATTTTCCCACGGCAATTGGTCGGACGCCGATCGTTACGAGCCGCTGCTGCGCTTCTGGGTCAGCCATGGCTACGCCGTTCTCGCGCCGACCCATCTGGATGGTCGCAGCATGGCACGCGGCATCTTTAACAGCCTGCGCTATGGTCAATTGGGATTAATCGAAGAGCGCGTGAAAGATATCCAGCGAGTGCTCGACTCTCTGAACGAGATCGAAGAGCGTAGCGGACAGCGCTTTGATCCTGGGCGTATTGCACTGGCCGGCCATTCCTTCGGTGCGTTTACTGCCCAGCAATTTGCAGGTGCTATCGCAAGCGATGAAGGGGAAGTCATTGAAGTTGCCGATAAGCGCATTCGTGCTGTTATCGCCCTGTCGCCACCCGGGCCGATGTTCGATGTGATTCATGACAAAAGCTGGCTAAACATGCGTGGCCCCGTGTTGGTGACGACGGGAACCTGGGATTCGAATGCCCAGTTTTGGCCGGATTGGCGCCTACACCTGATGTCGTATGAAACGGCGCAAGCAGGCGATTTGTATTCCCT
>JBFJTG010000139.1:0-7885 GCA_041625575.1 Litorivivens sp. | reverse complement strand
TTGACCATCGATTTGGCCGGTCATGTAGGTATTCATGTAGCCGGGGCCGTAATAGGTAGCCGTAGACGTCAATTCGCCCTCTTCCGCCAGCAATTCGCTGCCACCGGTCAACACTTGCTGGTAGGTGTGCTTGTGAATAATATTTTTAAATTCTTTCACGGGAGCGCCATGGATGGGGCCAAAATGCGCTACGTCGGCCATGTTGTCCACCAACTCTCGGGAATTGGTCTTTATGGTCATGAGGTCCATCTGCCACAGGGTCCAGTCGCCGCTGAACAAGTCGTCAATTTTGGGAATGGCCTGCTCTTCAATCGGCGGGTTACCTTCCGGGTCAAACCAGACAAACAAGAGGTGGTTTTCCTCGCAGGTTGGATAGGAGCGAATCACCGCCTTGGCGGGAATACGCTTGGCGTAAGGAATTTCGTCACACACACCGTCAGCGCCCCAGCGCCAGCTGTGGAAAGGGCAGCGGATGGAATTCCCTTCCACACAGCCTTCACTGAGGTCGGCCCCCATATGCGGACAATATCCGTCTAGAATGTGAACCTGATTATCTTCGCCCCGGTAAGCAACAAGGCGCGTGCCGAAGTAGTTCAGCTTAACCGGTTTGTCTGTATATTCATTGGCTAGACCCAGACAGTACCAGCCACGACCATAGCGCTCGGGAATCTCGGCAGCCTCAATGAGGTGCGGCGTTCTTGGCACCTGTGATACCTGACTCATCGTATTCTCCTGACGCCTTGTGCGCCTATCATGTCTGTAATGAAGTTTCGGGCTAGCTTGGTGCAAAATTTTGTCACAGGCGGGACCAGGCAAGTATCACCCAATCGGATGACCTAATTGCATGCCGTAAGGTGTTGAATAGTAAGTCTAATTTTTCACTCTGGGTGCCCTTTCCGGCATCCGCAACAATAACGGGGACAATATGGGAATTCTTGAGCAGTTTCGCCTAGACAACAAGGTAGCCGTCATCACTGGCGCGGGGCGCGGTATCGGCGCGGCCATTGCCAAAGCCTACGCCGAAGCCGGTGCCGATATCGTGCTGGCCGCGCGCACCGAGGCGCAATTGCAGGAAACCGCCAGGATCGTCGAGAGCTTTGGTCGCAAAGCGCTAACGGTGGTGACAGATGTGATGCAGCCTGCACAGCTGGAAAATCTGGTGAGCAAGGCGATGGAAGCTTTCGGCCGCATTGATATTTTGGTCAATAACGCCGGCGGCTTTCCGCCTAAACCCATGCTGAAAACCAGCGTCGAAGAGTTTAACGCAGCCTTTCAGTTCAACGTGACCACGGCCTTTGCACTCTCGAAGCTGGTCATTCCGAAAATGGTAGAAAGTGCTGGCGGCGGCTCCATCGTAAATATCTCATCGGTTGCCGGGACGGAACCGTGCTCTTTCTTTACTGCCTACGGTACAGCGAAATCCGCCCTGTCCTTTTTAACTCGCGAAATGGCGCAGGAATTTGCACCCAAAGTGCGGGTGAATGCGATTGCGGTTGGCTCAACCAAAACCGAAGCGCTAAAAAACTTTCTCAATGAAGAGATAGAACAGGCGATGGTGGAATTGACCCCGATGGGCCGACTTGGCGAAGTGGAGGATATCTCGGCCTGTGCGCTGTATTTGGCTTCACCGGCAGCAAGTTATTTAACCGGCGATATTATTGGTGTTAATGGCGGCTTGAATGCGCTAAACATGAAAATGCCCAGGGCTTTTGATTAGGGCTTTTTAAAGGACATCGCCTGCGGGGCAGGCTCCTACAAAATCTTCTCTCCACCGTAGGAGCCTGCCCTGCAGGCGAATTGTTTAGACCCACGCTCAATGAATTCGCGAACAGGGCTCGCTCCTACAAGTTTAAAAAACGCTCCTCTGATGTAGGAGCCTGCCTAGCAGGCGAATCGCACTCACCCTAACCCCATCATCTGCACAATACCGTGGGCATGCCCTGCGGTATAACCACCATCCACAACCAGCGAATGGCCGGTTACGTACGAGGCATCATCGGAGGCTAGGAAGTTCGCAGCACCTGCAATTTCTTCAGGCTTCCCAAAACGCCCCATTTTCACCTCTGCCTGAATACTGGTTTTTACCTCGGCCATAAAGTCTTGATTGATAACACTATTAAACATAGGCGTTTGGATAAAGCCCGGACATATGCAATTACAGCGAACGCCTTTGCGGGCATAATCGATCGCAATATTTTTAGTAAGCAAAACCACACCGCCCTTAGACGCGTTATACGCGCTGCCGCCTTCGGTGCCGACAATGCCTTCTATACTGGCAATAGTGATAATGCTGCCACGGCCCTGCTCAATCATTCCGTCCAGCACGGACTGAATTGACAAAAAAGTACCGGTTAAATTGATGTCGATAACGCGCTGCCACTGCGCCTGATCTATCATGTTGGCCGGTCCTGCTTCACCCACGCCCGCTGCAGTTAACAGTATATCGATGGGGCCAAAAATTTCGGCCGCCTCGGCAGCGGCCGCTTTTTGAGCAGCACCATCTGTCACATCAATTTGGTAGAAACGGGTTTTTGCGTTGGCAGCGGCGAATTCATTCCAGCTCTCGGTTTGCTGCAAATCAAAACCGATTACCGCTGCGCCTTCGCGCGCAAAACGTCGGGCGCAAGCCAGACCAATGCCCGAGGCCGCGCCAGTAATTAATGCAACGCGATCTTTTAATGCCTGCGTCATTATCGTTATTCTCCGAATACCTGATTGTGCAAAGCCCGCAAGATTGCCTTTATACGGGCCTGGGGTAGAAGCAAATCACCTTGCCGAAAACGGATTTACCTCGGCCGGCAAAGCACTGCCTTGCCGGCAAGAGTGGTGCTAAAGAGCGAATTTAAGCAGCAACAGTCTGCTCAGGCTTTGCCTGTGAACCGCGAATCAATTTGCCGGGCAGCACGCCGGTAGGCTTGCCGTTTTCCATAATTACATTGCCGCTAACTATCGTGTATTCGTAACCTTCTGCACCCTGAAACACACGACGGCCACCAGCCGGCAAATCAAAAATAATTTCCGGCGCTTGCACTTGCAGGCGTTCAAAGTCGATGATGTTGATATCGGCTTTCATGCCGACTTCCAAAGTGCCGCGATCATTCAAACCCATGCAGCGCGCGGTGTCCTGAGTATGCATTTTTACAGCTTCTTCCAGAGTAAAACGTTCTCCTCGCTTTCGGTCGCGAACAAGATAGCTAAGCAAATAGGTCGGCACGCTGGCGTCAGACAAAACACCACAATGGGCGCCGGTGTCGGCCAGGCTAATCACGGTGCTTTCATCCTTGAGCATGGCGAGCTGGTGCTTCAGATCGCGCGCACCGTAACCAAACAAGGGGCAGTAAATCATTTGCTTGCCGTCGTTCTGCATTAGCGCATCAAAGGCATATTCACGCGGTGATACACCGGCTGCTTTGGCCTTGGCTTCAATGCTGTCCTCGTAGGTCGGTTCGTAATCGGGAATGTCACCCATGACATAGAGATTGTCGTATCCGTTGGTGATAGCTTCGAGAAAGAAGTCGCCGCCGGTTTCCATGGGCGGCTCATCGAGTATGGCTTTGCGAATTGCCGGGTCACGCAATTGCCGCAGCCTTTCTTCACGGGGCAGCGGGCCAATGTCGGCGTAGGCGGCAGCAAACATAAAGGGATTAACCGTGCCGTCCCAGCCCATCAGAATATTCACGGGCCGTGCGCCAACATGCGGAATCAGGCGCGCGCCGTCTTTGGCTGCTTCGCGCACGTAATCCAGCTGTTTAACGACCCGGTCCCAGTCTTTGTCTTCGCGGAAAAAGAGTACGAAGTTCACCTGGCAATTGTTGTCGATCGACAACTTTTTCATCCAGGCCATTTCTTCTTCCCAGTTATGAAAATCGGATACGAGGCCATAAATACCTTTACCCAGCTCACCAATGGCCTGACCGATACCCAGCAATTCTTTTGCGTCGGCATAGGTGCCCGGCATAACCTGACCGTGGCGGGTAGTGTGCAGCTCGGTGCGAGACGTAGTGAAGCCAACCGCACCTGCGGAGATACCCTCCCGCACGATTTCACTCATTTGGCGAACATCATCATCCGTTGCCGGCTCGTTATTCGTGCCGCGATCGCCCATCACATAGGTACGCACCGCACAGTGGGGAACTTGCGCGCCGATATCGATAGCGCGAGGCATTTTGTCCAGCGCATCAAGGTATTCCGGAAAGCTTTCCCACTGCCAGTCTATGCCTTCATGCAAGGCAGCGCCGGGGATGTCTTCTACATCTTCCATCACCTCTATCATTTGCTGGCGAGCGGCTTCAGTAGGCTTGCAGGGGGCGAAGCCCACACCGCAATTGCCCATCACCAATGTGGTAATACCGTGGTTAGCTGCCGGACTGCAGTAGGCATCCCAGCTGGCCTGTCCGTCCATGTGCGAATGGGTGTCCACCCAGCCGGGGGTGACGATTTTGCCTTTCGCATCAATGGTTTTTCGAGCATCGCCCTGCACTTTGCCGATGGCGACAATGACACCGCCCTGTACGGCAATGTCACCTGCCGCCGAAGGTTTGCCCGTTCCGTCTACAACGGTGCCGTTTTTGATCAGTAAATCGTACATAGTGCCTCCCCAGCTCACGGTGATGCCAAAGGGCAAAACCGCCGTATGAAATTCTAGTAGCGTGAACATCATAGTAGTTTGTCCGCCCGCCACCTTTAAGCTACGATGCCGCAAAACATTATTGCCTGACAAGAAACAATCAAACTGCGATTGGGAGCGGAAAGTGGCTAGGTGGGACGGAATTTACGAGTTTGTTCAGGTCGTTGAGCACAGCAGCTTCACCGAGGCTGGCAAGACATTGAATATGTCGACCTCACAGGTAAGCAAGCTGATATCGCGGCTGGAAGACCGTCTAGGCACCCGTTTACTGCTCAGGACCACCCGCAGTCTTGCCCTGACCGATGAAGGCCAGCAGTTCTACCGGCGCAGCAAACACGCTATCGAGACTTTTGAAAAGGCCGAGGAAGATTTGGCACTCTCGCGCAATGAGCCGCGCGGTAACCTCAAGGTGAATATCTCGGGGGTGTTCCAGGAGCGTTTTCTGGTGCCTATTCTCGCCAATTTCAGCAAGCAGTTTCCCCGCTTGCAGGTACAGCTGGATTTTACCGACACTCAACCTGACCTCGTCAAAGAGGGCTATGACCTCTCCGTGTGTTACGGCGAGCTAAAAAGCTCAACCTTGGTGGCGCGCAAGCTAGCCGACAATTTCAATTATTTGGTAGCCAGCCCCGACTACCTGGCGGCACATGGCAGGCCGGAAGGCATTGAGCAGCTCAGCCAGCACAACTGTCTGGTCGGCATAGATACGGTCTGGTATTTGAGCAATGGCGAAGAAACCGTGCAATTGCAGCCCGAAGGCAACTGGCGCAGTGACAACGGCGCTGCCACTCTCACTGCTGCTCGCTGCGGACTGGGCATTGCCAATTTGCCCTTCTTCTCGGTGCTGGACGATATCGAACAAAACCAGCTGGAGCAGATTCTGCCGGAGTGGAGCCAGCATCCGCAGCCGGTGTGGATTATGTATCCCCAGCAACGACACCTGCCTATTAAGGTGAGGCTGTTTATCGACTATCTGGTAGAAGAGCTAAGCAGAATCGTTTTATAAGCTAGAGAGAAACTACGGTCTCAACACCGTGAGTAATTACCGTCGTTATTTTCCAATCGCCAGCGCCTTCTTTAATCACCGTGTAGGTAGCCCCAATCTTTTCAAGCTCGCTGCCGTTCTCGTGCCAACGGGTGAACACGCCACTGGCTAGCGCCACCGAAGCCCCGAGCGGGTGTATATTCATTTCATCAACCGTGCTGTGAGAAAAGCCCTTATCACTCAATGCTGCCAATCCGTCGACAAACATGGCCTCCAAGTCACCGGACGAAGCAAAGGTCTGCTTTGTACCACCCGCCAGCAGGGTAACCGGGTAGTGAAAGTACCCGGCTGCTGCGGACGCACCGCCGGGCCGGAAAGCCGCACAGTAGCCTTCGATAAAATCTGAAATACCGGTTGTAGGCATTTTCTAGCACGTCCTAAGCAATCGGCTGCCTTGTGTAATCGCCGCTACAAAACAAGCTGTGCAGCGCCTGTAATCGTCGGCAAGTCCAATGGCGATACCACTCCGGGTTTGGCGGCGCACACGGCCGGAATAGCATTAACCAATCGATTGGCCGCCGTCGCATTGCCACCTGCCGCTGCGCCCGTATCAAAGTGATCATCACCATGAACCGTAAGCGTCAGATCGGGATTACCCTTAACAATAACCTGATGGCAGCCCCCCTCATTTGGCGGATACGGCCAATCTTGCGCGCAGCCCGCATCAATACGCGTGATGTGCTCAGCAACAATTAACGGTTTTCCGTTTTTCATGCCCTGCACTTCAAAGCGGAAGGCGCCCTGACTGCCGGCAATAAATTCACCCATGCCTTCTACGTGTACCGTCTTTTCTAAAGGCCGGCGCTCGATATGCGTTTTCACTTCATCAAGCTCCACCCCTAGCCCTTGAGCAACCAGTCTAACCATGGGCTCCCAGATTTTGAGTAGCACTTCGTCGTGCAGCATCAAGGGCAGCTCGTCCATTGGCTGACCAAAACCGATGATGTAGCGCACAATATCCGGCGCGTCATAGAGCGCGTAATTAAAAATTTCCTGACAACGAATTTGCTGAATGCCCGAAACCATACCGCTGGCAAATAAGGGCATGATATCCATTGCCCAACCGGGGTCGATGCCGGACACAAACAAAGAGCTATTACCCGCCGTAGTGGCCTGGGTAATTTTTGCCATTTGTTCAGGTTGCACCAAGGCCGGGTGAAGAAAATCGTAAAAGGAGCTACTGACCACATCGCAGCCTGCGGACAGACACTGCAATAATTCAGCCATTGCCTCGTCAGGTCGCACATCGGCTGAAGCGACATAAACCACAACATCCACACCCGCACTGAGCACGCCGGCGGCATCCTGACTCGCCTTCACACCGGTTGGCGGCAAACCGGCTAGCTCACCTGCGTCGCGCCCGGCTTTGGCATCGCTGGAAACGATCACGCCCACCAATTCAAGATCAGCATGGCTAAGTACCGCGCGAATGGCTGGGCGACCGACATTACCGGTGCCCCAAACAACGACTCTTTTTTTCATAAGGGTTTATGTCCTGTTTTTATCATTATGTCAGCGAAAGCTATAGCCGGAACTAAGATAGCAAGCGCCCCCGGGACTCGCATTACCTCAATGGGTGATCCAGGGGATAATTCCTGATCACGTCCGAAAATGGCCGGTTTTTCCACCGCTTCAGGCTAGAATGCCGCCATGAAACTCCATACAACCAAGAAGTCTGCGCTAAACCCCGAACATTGCTATAAGGCAATGAGCACACGCGACAGCCGTTTTGACGGCCGCTTTTTTGTCGGCGTATCGAGCACCCACATTTATTGCCGCCCTATTTGCCGGGTGAAATTGCCCAAGGCTGATAACTGTAGCTTTTACCCCAGCGCCGCCGCAGCCGAACTTGCGGGCTATCGGCCCTGCCTGCGCTGCCGGCCCGAATTAGCACCCGGGCTATCTCGCGAAGACGCCGTTTCCCGACTGGCACATCGGGCGGCCTCTAAAATTCGCGCAGGCGCGCTCACTGAGAGCTCACTGGAATCACTGGCCACCCTATTGAAGATCAGTAGCCGCCAGCTGCGTCGCGCCATTGAGCAGGAATTTGGCGTAAGCCCGCTGGCACTGGCGCAAAGCTACCGGCTATTGGCTGCAAAGCAGTTACTATCAGACACCTCATTACGCGTCACCGACATTGCCTTCGCCAGCGGCTTTTCCAGTGTACGCCGCTTTAACGACGCCTTTCGCAAGCACTACCGTTTAAGCCCCTC
>JBFJTG010000138.1:0-8009 GCA_041625575.1 Litorivivens sp. | reverse complement strand
GCACGCGAGACTATGTGTTGGCGAATGGCCGCGCAGCGAGCTTGCGTGACGATGATCCCTTGCGCAATAAGCCCTGGCTGGTGGTTGCGCAGTTGGGCGGGCGCGCGGGTCAGGCGCAGGACCAGATTTATATGGCGGCGGAGTTCGACCCGCAGTGGCTCGAGTCGGAATTGAGTAACTATTTGTCCGTACATGATATTGCCGAGTGGCGTGACGACGGCAAGCTTTTGATAGAAACGCAGTACCGCGTTGGCCGGGTGCTTGTTAAGCGCGAACAAGTGAACGCAATTGACGAGCAAGTCAGTAAAAGCGCCGTGCTCGAATGGCTCGGGGAGAATGGTCTGTCCGAGTTGCCGTGGGATGATTCGTTGCGGCAATGGCAGCAGCGCGTCATCTGTTTACGCGCAGTTTTGCTTGACGAGCCCGATGGTTGGCCGGATATCTCGGATCAATGGCTACAGCGGAACCTTGATGAGTGGTTGCTACCGTTTCTGCCGGTGATTAGTCATCGGCGTCAGCTGCAGAAAATTGACCTGCGCGCTGCGCTTCACAACTTGCTACCTTGGCCACTTCCGCAAAAGCTAGATGAGTTGGCACCAAGTCATATAACAGTACCTAGCGGCTCTCGCGTTGCGATAGATTATGGCAGCAATCCACCGGTATTGGCGGTGAAGTTACAGGAAATGTTTGGGCAGAAAACCACGCCGGCAATTGCGCAGGGTCGGGTTCGCCTGCTTCTACATTTACTGTCTCCGGCTAGAAAACCTCTGCAAATGACGCAGGATTTGGAGAGCTTTTGGCAAAATACCTACCCTGAGGTAAAGCGTGAAATGAAAGGGCGCTATCCCAAGCACCCCTGGCCGGACGATCCTTTAAGTGCCGCGCCCAAGCGCGGTACCAAAAAGCAGGGTGTTTAGCGGCTAAAGAATCTTCTGCGATTCCCGCTTAACGCACCTTCACTTCTGTCCATAAGCGATTCACCAAGCGGCGCTCTTTGGCCTTGCGCGCCTTGATGGTTTCCAGAGTTTTCAGCTGTTCGGGGCTAGGGAATATGGCTGATATTGCCAGTATTTCATCGTCAATGAAGGTCTTGGCGCTCGCGTTGGGATTGCCGGTGCCAATAATGTTGCTTAGCTCTGCCGCGTTTTCGGCAGCCATCATGAAATTTATAAATTCGTGGGCAAGGGCAACATTTCGCGCCTTGTTGGGTATGACCATATTGTCGAGTGCCAGCACGGCTCCCTGTTTTGGCAATACAAAATTTACGCTGAAGTTTCGGCCTGCTTCCTCGGCGTCCGCGCGTGCCTGAAACATGTCGCTCGAATAGCCATGGGCAACCCAGATATTGCCGACGGTTAATTCTTTGATGTAGCTTGAAGAATTAAAGGCCGCCCAATAGGGTTTGGCTTTTAGTATAAGCGCCTGGGCTTCCTTGAGATGCTGCTCGTCATTGTCATTCCCTGAATAGCCAAGATATTTCAGTGCGGCGGCAAACAATTCTTCCGAATCGTCCATCACGGTGACTTTACCTTTAATTTTCGCCAGTACGGCGGGATCGAAAATGATGGACCAGTCAGCAGGATCAATGCCCAGCTCGCGAATTTTGTTTTCGTTGTAGCCTATCAGTGTTGTCGTGAAGGCGTAGGGTAGCGAGTAGACATTCCCCGGGTCGTAGTCCTTGTTCATAAAGCCGGGGGCCATATTCGCCATGTTAGCCAACTTGTTTTTGTCCAGGGCGCGCAGGGACTTTTGTTGTATCAAGGCCTCTACGGCATTTTGGGTTGGGATAACGACGTCGTAATCGCTGCCACCGGCCAAGAGTTTGGCCATCATTTCTTCGGTGGATGAAAAGTAGTCCTGTACCACTTTACACTGACATTGCTTCTCGAAACGCTTTACGGTTTCTTCTGCGATATAGTCGTTCCAGTTGAACAGGTGCAGCACTTTGTTGGCAGCGGCAATGGGTGCGAATCCCAGTGCGAACACGCTCAGTAGAAAACAGCTCAGCAATCTTCTCACGGTTGTCTTCCTATACAAGGTCAGTGTTAGCTTCTCAGCGTTTGCGGAGAGAAGCGGGATAGTGCAGTGATCAACAATAGCGTCAATATCATGAGCAGTGTCGACACCGCATTCACTTCGGGAGTGACGGCAATCTTGACCATGGAGTAAATCTCCAGAGGCAAGGTCGTGCTGCCCACGCCAGCAGTAAAGAAGGTTACAACGAAATCGTCAATGGATAGCGTAAAGGCCATCATCATGCCGGCAATTATCCCGGGCAGGAGCAAGGGCAGTGTAACCAGCCGGAAGCTTTGCCAGGAGTTTGCGCCCAAATCGCGGGCGGCTTCGATCAGGCTGTCGTCCATGCCCGCCATACGAGACTGAACGGCCAGTGCGACAAAACCGATGCTGAAACTGACATGGGCAAGAATAATTGAGGTGGCGCCCAAGGTGACGTTAAACAGCATAAACATAAGCAGTAGACTAACGCCGATCAAAATGTCTGGCATGGCCACGGGCCCCAATACCAGCGCCGACAGCCATTTTTGACGGAAACGGTGCATGGCCACGCCGGCAAGGGTGCCGAGTGTGCCGGAAAGAATGGCGCTGATGCTGGCGATAATGAGTGAATTTAAAGCAGCGCGTAGCATGTCCGCGTTGTTGAAGAGCTGCTCATACCACTTAAAGGTAAAGCCCACCCATTCTGCGTTCAGGCGTGAGTCGTTGAATGAAAACACCATGACCACGAGTAGCGGAATATACAAGAACAGGTATACCAAGGCCGTGGCAGCGAGAAGCATTTTATTGTTCTTCATTTAAGTGCTCCCGGTGTGCGGCCCAGACGACCGGCAAGGATGACCAATAGGAGCGTAATGCCGGTCAATACCAGTGACAGTACGCTGCCAAAGGGCCAGTCGCGCGCTTCAACAAATTGCTGCTTGATCACATTGCCTATCATGATGCCATTAGTGCCGCCCAGCAGGTCGGGTATGGCGAAAATGCCCAGCGAGGGAATAAATACCAGTACCGCGCCGGCGTACAAGCCGGGCAGGCTAAGTGGCCAGGTAATTAACCAAAAGCGGCGCGCGCGGCTGGCGCCAAGATCCTGAGCGGCGTCTAACAAAGCTTTGTCGTGCTTTTCCAAATTGGCGTACAGCGGTAAGACCATAAAGGGCAAATGGACATAGACCAAACAGGTAATAACGGCGGTGCTGCTAAACATGAGATTGACGGCTTCGAATCCGAGGCCGGTTACAAGGGTATTAAGCGCTGCCGTCAACCCTCCTTGCGGGCTGAAAATAATCATCCACGCGTAGATGCGCACCAGAAAATTACTCCAGAAAGGCAGAATGACCAAGAGTAAGAGCAGGTCCCGGTTTTTCTTCGGGCTACGCGCAATGGTAAGCGCTAGCGGGTAGGCCATGAGTGCGCAAATGGCGGTGGTTAGCAGGGCAAAGCCAACTGACTTCAGCAGTAGCCCCAGATAAATTGACGATTCAAACAGGCGCTGCCAATTCTCGAGTGTGAGTTCGAGGGTAAGTTCGCCGTCTTCAATGATGTACCAGGGGGCAAGCCCTCCGTAGTCGCCGGTATAGCGGAACGACGCGAAAAGCATCATCAGAGTGGGCAGCGCGAAAAAGGCCAACAGGTAGGCTGCCGGTGGCAGGCTGATTAGCGGCTTTGCCCAGCGCGAATGCATGGCACTCATAGTTGTGGGCCCACCCTAGCGGACAAGATGGCCGGCATTGCGCGGCCAGCAGATTTCGACATTATCACCCGTATCGAATAAGCGCGCGCGGCCGGGTGCGTTGTTGGCCAGCAGGGCCTCGACCATTACACTTTTGCCTTGAGAGTTTTGGCCAACTTCTATGATGTAGACAGTGACATCGCCCAGATACAGGGTGTCGTGAACCTGGCCTTTGAAGTGCACCTCGTCGGAATCGGGTGAGACTTCCTTGGCGAGGCGAATTTTCTCAGGGCGCAGCGTTAGGGCGCAGGCATCGCCGCTGGCAAAATCGATTTCCGGATTGCTGCTTACGGTCAGTTCGCCCATACCGTCCACGCGAATGCGAGTGAATTGCGACCCGGCCTCGATGATATGGGCGTCGAGCAAATTGCACTGACCAATAAAATCGGCAACAAAGCGGTTGTCGGGGCAGCTATACAAAGTGGCGGGTTCGTCAATCTGGCTGATTTCGCCCTGATTCATCACGGCAATACGGTGCGAAAGGGCCAGCGCCTCACCCTGGTCGTGGGTTACATAGACGAAGGTAATGCCCACGTCCTTTTGCAGATTAATCAGTTCAATCTGCATTTGCTCACGCAGCTTGGCATCCAGAGCGGACAGCGGTTCGTCGAGCAGCAGTAGTCTGGGCCGGTTTACCAGAGCGCGGGCAATGGCGATGCGCTGGCGCTGACCGCCGGACAACTCTTCCGGGTAGTGGCGGGCTTTTTCTGGCAGGCGCACGTCGTCGAGTACTTTGCTAACTCGGCTCGCAATTTCATCTTTCCCCAAACCACTCATGCGCAGGGGAAAGGCGATGTTGTCGGCAACCGTCAAGTGAGGGAAGAGGGCGTAACTTTGAAAAACGGTATGGACCGGGCGTTTTTCCGGTGGCAGCTTCAGAAGGGATTTGCCATCTAACAAAATGTCGCCACTGTCTGGACTATCAAAGCCGGCGATAGCGCGCAGTAGGGTCGTTTTGCCACAGCCAGAGGGGCCCAGGAGCGTAAAGAACTCACCGGCCTGAACCTGAAGGCTGACATTTGTCAGTGCCTGATAGTCGCCAAAGTGGCGTGATACGTTACGGATCTCTAGCACGCCGGGTAGACTCTCCTGTCGGGTAAACCGCGGTGGTGAAAAAAGGCGCTAATGTCAGGCCATCCGAGCTTTTCGTCAATCCCCTAGACTAAAAATAATTGAGGTCGACTTGCAAGTCATAATTGGATTTGGCGGCTCGGCCGGTTGCCCAGACTATACCGGCGGGCGGCAATAAGGCCAAAGCTAAGCTCGAGCTAGGTCTATTGGAGTCAGTCTTGTCATAATTGGGCCCCCTTTGTCATTGGATGGAACTATGTCTCGGCTCTTTACCGGGCGCTGCCAGTGCGGCGCCTTCAGTTACGAATCAAGCTCGGAAATGATTGCGCCTCATTACTGCCACTGCGGCGACTGCCGCCGATTATACGGAGCAGTAGGCGCCGGCTTTGTGGTGCTGGAAGAGCAAACCGAATTGCAGGGTGATTACAGCAGCTATACCAGCCCATCGGATTCAGGCAACAACAAAACCCATTTATTCTGCGCTAGGTGTGGCTCTCCCATCGGCGAGCGGGTGGACGCCTTTCCGGGCACATTGGTGCTGGTGCCGGGTACGCTGGACGATCAAAGTCTGTTTAAGCCGGAAGCCCATTTCTGGGTGAGCCGCAAGGCACCGTGGATGACCATCGCCGATGGGCTTGAACAGCTCGAAGGGCAGCCCGACATCTAATTCAGGGCTATAAGCATTAGTCCTTGTCGGGCCCGGATTTGTTCGGGCCCAGTATCGTCCCGACATCACTCCTGAAATTGCTTACAATACCCCACTTTTTCTGGAGGACAGCATGTCAATATCCGATCTAATCGCACGCCTGGAACGGGGGCCGGTCAACTTTAGCGAGGTAATGGCCGTCATCGATGCTCACTACGATTTCGCTCCTACCGCGTTTCGCAATGGCGACCAGCACAATGCCGCCGGCTCGAATAATGGTTCGTGCAAAATATTCGCTTTCGGGCAGCTTCACAATTTAAGCGAGCAAGCGACCCTTAACGCTTTCGGGGATTTCTACGTCGACGACGTTTTAGCTAATCCGCAGGGAAGTGATCACGCGAATATCCGCAATTTCATGCGTTCAGGCTGGCAGGGGCTTGAGATGGACGCGGGCGCCTTAACGTCTAAATAGTATTGCCATTGCGGCAATGATTTTAGGTGTTGGTTAGAACCTTAGTGCATTAAGGGCGGCTTCTTTAGTCTGTTTTTAGAGGTTGCTAGTCAATAGTTTCCAACGGACGTTTTTATTTCGCCCATAATTGGCATAGATCCCCCAGTTAACAATACTTTTGAATGTAGTTGTGACACTATTTGGAGAACTGGCAGGGAGGGCCTGAATAATGGGGCTAGCACTCGTAGAGAAAGATGAAGTTCGATCACAGCTGAGTCTTGTGGTTGGGTCAAAGGGTAAACTTTCTGAGCGCTTTCAGTTGGCCGCGGCTATTCTATCCAAAAGCCTGCAGGGAAGCAGTGTTTACCTGAGTCATTTCGTTGGCGGTAAGAATGTGGTTTTAGGCCAGTCTCTCTGTGGCGCTGCGCAGATGACGTTAATTCATGAGAGCTTGCAGACTTTGGCTCAGGTGAGGGACGGTGGCTACCTGAAGGTGGATGTCACGAGAGCCGAACGGGACATGGTTGTGGGTTTTAACATTTTTACGCAAGGCAAAGCGATACCGGCCGGTTGTTTTGTTGTTGTCTTTAACGCTTGCGAATTCGTTTCCGGGAATTCACGCCGAATACTACTGGAGGCTCTGGATTTTCTTGGCGAGGAGCTCAAGAATAATGCTTTCGGCAAGCGTTGAACTTCGCTGCACCTGAGCCGATCTATTGTCGGCTGGCGCCAATGTCGAATCCTTTACTCATCGCGAAATTTTCTGTTGCGTGCAAACCTGCGCTCTCTTTGGGTGTGCGCCAATGTAATTGCCAACAGGTTTTTGTCCTGCAGGTTCGGCATGCGCTCTTCCGATAAATCGATGATGTGGCGATAGTACCATTGGGTTGCCGCACTGAAATTCAGGGTGCGCAGTGTACGGTTGCTACTGCGAGGCCCCAACCAGCCCGGTCCAATGCGCAATTGATGCTCCCAGGCCTCGAATCCTTCCGAGCTTCCGTCGAGTAGACTGTGCACATCAGGTTCGATGCACAAGGGGCGGGCAATGCCGATGAGGTCTGTTGCACCGCTATCAAGTGCTTCTTGCATAGCTTTTCGGGTGCGAAAGCCACCGGTTACTGCCAGCGGCACTTGCGTCACCTTTCGAATGCCGCTGGCATACTCCAAAAAGTAGGCTTCGCGCTGCAGTGTTGATTGCGCTTTGCCGCTATCGGGTTTGTCGCCCATCAAGGCTAGCTGTTCGTAAGTTCCCCCCGAGATTTCCAGCAGATCAATACCGGCTTCCGATGCCCAGCGTGCAACCTGAAGGCTTTCTTCGTGTGTAAAACCGCCCTTGGAAAAGTCAGCTGAATTGAGCTTGATGGATACCGGGAAAGCCGGACCAACGGCTTTCCTCACGCGCTTGATAGTTTCAAGTAAAAATCGCGCGCGATTTTCTAACGAACCACCCCAGTCGTCGCTGCGGTGGTTGGCGAGTGGCGATAAAAACTCACTTATCAGGTAGCCGTGCGCCGCGTGGATTTGCACGCCGGTAAAGCCTGTTTCCCTGGCGAGTACTGCAACGCGGACATAGCCATCGATAGCCTGTTCAATGTCGCTTAAAGTCATGGGTTTGGGAATGCCGAACATGCCCGCAAGCTTGATGGGTACAGCCGACGGCGCGAAAGGCCGCCCGGACACAATTTTTTGGCATTGTCTGCCGGGGTGGTTAATTTGCATCCACAACTGATTACCGGCGACGGTTCCCGCGGCGGCCCAACGTCGCAAGTTGTCCTCACCGCCGTTGCCGTCGGCCACGACGTTGCCGGGCCGCTCCAGAAAGCGCCTGTCGACCATCACGTTGCCGGTGACAAGTGTACCGGTGCCCCCTTCACTCCAGCGCCGATACAGGGTGTTGTGACGTTCTGTGGCATTGTCATTGAGGTCGGCCAGCCCTTCAGTCATGGCTGATTTAAAAAGTCGATTTGGCAGCGTGACGCCGCAGGGCAGCGTTATCGGGCTGTCGAGTTGTGGCATGGAAAACCTCTTGTTGTTGCTGGGATCGGCCTGCGGGGTGCTTAACAAACCCCTTTAGGCCGAGCGCGTGTCTAGTCGTC
>JBFJTG010000137.1:0-8068 GCA_041625575.1 Litorivivens sp. | reverse complement strand
TATCCCCACCACTCGGAGCTGCGACAATATTTTCGCGATTACGCCAAGCATTTCAATCTGTACAGCCATTACCGCTTCAACACCCGGGTTACAAGGACCGAGCCCGACGGTGAGGGCGGCTGGCATGTTACCAGTGAGTGCAATGGCAAGACCGTGCGCGAGACCTTCAAAGGCCTCCTGATTGCCAATGGCACCCTCCACCACCCCAACAAACCCGAACTGCCCGGCAGTTTTAGCGGCGAGCTGATGCATTCCTGCGACTACAGCAAACCCGACGTTTTCGACGGCAAGCGCGTACTGATTGTCGGCTGCGGCAATTCCGCCTGCGATATCGCCGTTGACGCGGTTCACCGCGCAAAGTCTGTTGATATCGCCGTGCGTAGAGGCTATTACTTCCTGCCCAAATTTATCGCCGGCAAACCCACCGATACTCTGGGCGGTGCAGTAAAACTGCCGCGCCCCCTGAAACAGCGTCTGGACGCCACCTTGATACGCATGGTGGTAGGCAAACCTTCTAACTACGGCCTGCCAGACCCCGACTATAAGATGTATGAATCGCACCCGGTGATCAACTCACTGGTGCTGCATCATATTGGCCACGGTGACATTACGCCACGACGCGATATTCAGTCTGTAAATGGCAGCTCGGTAAGTTTCTCCACGGGCGAGAGCGCCGACTATGATCTGATTTTGATGGCCACCGGCTACCATCTCCACTACCCCTTTATTGACAAAGCGCTTCTCAACTGGAATTCGGGAGGCGCACCCTCGCTGTACCTGAATACCTTCCACCCTGGTGATGAGTCCCTATTTGTTATGGGCATGATCGAAGCAGCCGGACTCGGCTGGGAAGGCCGCAACGTGCAAGCAGAGATGGTGGCCCTGTATATTAAACAGCGCGAGGCCGGCCGCAGCAGCGCCGCGCAAATGCACGACACTATTAGCCGCTTCGGCGGCGAGCGACTCGACGGCGGCTACAATTACCTCGACCTTGATCGCATGGCCTACTACGTGCACAAAGACACTTACCTCAAATCTATGGCGAAGCATATTAAACAACTCAAGAGTGATCTGTCGGCCGACGAGCGGCCACAATGAGTGAATTCAGCAATATCAATGTCGCGTTCAGTCCGCAAAGCCTGCTGGTTTTAAATGCAATATTGGCGGGCATGATATTCGGCGTATCGCTGAAGCTCACCCGCGCCGACTTCGTTCGTGTTATTAAACAACCGCGCGCACCGCTGGCCGGTCTGCTCGCCCAGTTTGTCTTGCTGCCTGCGGGCACCTGCCTTGCCACCGCCTTACTGAACGTTCCGGCAGAGCTGGCTCTGGGCATGATTCTGATCGCGTCCTGCCCCGGTGGCAGTTACTCAAACATCATGACCTGGCTCAGCAAGGCCAGCGTGCCGGTGTCGGTCAGCATGACCGCGGTCTCCAGCCTCGCTGCGATTGTCATGACGCCCTTTAACTTCTCGCTCTACGGCTACCTCAACCCGCATACCCGCGTGCTATTGCGCGACATTGCTCTGGATCCCGTCAATCTGATCGCGCTGGTGGCTCTGGTATTGGTACTGCCCCTGATACTCGGCATGACGATCGGCGCGCGCTACCCCAAACTGGCGGACCGCGCCGACAAACCCATGCGCGTTTTCACTCTCTTCGTATTTTTGTTGTTTGTTGTGGTTGCGTTTGCCAACAACATTGAACTTTTCATCCGCTTCGCCGGCCAGATTCTGATGCTGGTTGCAGCCCACAATATATTTGCCCTGTCACTGGGCTACGTTTCCGCGCGGCTTATGCGCCTACCCCAAGACGAGCGCCGCGCTGTCACGCTGGAGGTTGGCATACAAAATACGGCGCTGGGCCTATCTATTATTTTCACTTTCTTCCCGGAAGCCGGCGGCATGATGTTGATAGCGGGACTCTGGAGTTTTTGGCATTTACTGGCCGGCATGACGCTGGCCTTAATCTGGTCGCGGAGGCAGCAAGCCCATCATGACTGACATCATATTGATCACCGGTGCCGCCGGTTACATTGGGTCAAAACTTGCAGAGCGCCTGAGCAAGCAATTGAGCGTTATTGGCGTTGATATCCGCATCCCGGAAAGCGCCCCCTGCAAAATGTTGCAATGCGATATTCGTGATCCGAAACTTGCGGACATCGTTGCCAACGAAAATATTACACATGTCGTACATCTTGCCTCGGTTTTGGAAAGCCGCGGCGACGTGGAACTCGACTACGATATCGATGTCAATGGCACCCGCAATGTAGTCGAGGCCTGTCTCAAAAGTGGCGTCAGGCATCTCACCGTAACCAGCTCCGGGGCGGCCTACGGCTACCACGCTGACAATCCCCAGTGGATTGATGAACAGGACCCGCTGCGCGGCAATCCCGAATTTGCCTATTCGCTACACAAAACACTGGTCGAACAATACCTCGCTGATATTCGCGAAAAGCATCCCGAACTCCAACAATTAATACTCCGTCCCGGCACGGTACTGGGTACGCAAACTCGCAACCAGATTACTAATCTCTTTGAAAAAGATCGCATTCTTGCGGTTCGTGGTTCGCGCTCGCCCTTCGTCTTTATCTGGGACGAAGACATACTGGACATTATTGACATCGGCATACGCGAATCCAAATCAGGCATCTACAATTTGGCCGGAGACGGCGCCATGGCCATCGATGAAATAGCGCGCTATCTGGACAAACCGCTCCTCGCACTGCCAGCCAGCCTGCTGCGCTTTGCGCTGAGTGTTGGGCATGCCTTAAAGCTCACGCGTTACACACCCGCGCAAGTCAACTTTTTGCGCTACCGACCCGTGCTCAGCAATCGTCGCCTGAAAAAAGAATTCGGTTACGAGCCCCAGCTCACCTCGCGCGAAGTTTTCGAATTGTTTGTAAAACATGCTCGTGCACGGGGGCAGCTATGAAGTCTGTCGTCATTACCGGCGCCGCGAGTGGTCTGGGCTGGGAATTAAGCAAAGTATTCTTTGAGCGCGGCGACCGCGTACTGCTTGTTGATCGCGACAGTACCGGATTAGCAGCACGCGCCAAGGAATTAAACAGCGATCGCATTGCGACTTTGAGCTGCGACCTGACAGACGACAATGCTATTGAGCACATACAAAGCGCTGTCGATAAGAATTTCGGGGAGCTTCACGTACTCATTAATAATGCCGGTATAACCCAGCGCTCACTGGCCGCCTTGACGCAGCCAACTGTTATGAAAACCGTCATGAAAGTTGACTGGCAAGCGCCCATGGAGCTCGCCATAAAACTTTTACCCATGCTCTATAAAACGCGGGGCAGCATTATCAACATCGGATCCATGGCAGGCTGGATGCCCGTACCCGGACGCGCCGGCTACTGCAGCGCGAAATCTGCGCTCGCGCAATTCTTTGAAGTACTGCGCATGGAGGAGGCCGCCAACGGCATTCATATACTGATGGTCTACCCCTCTTTCCTGGATACGCCCATCGAAAAGAATGCGCTCGGCGGTGACGGCGGCCCCGCCAAGCACGCCCGCTCCACCTTAGGCAGAATCGACAGCGCCGGTGAACTCGCGCGGCGTATTGAGCGCGCACTGGAGCAAAAGAAAGCGCGTCTATTCCCCAACACTTTTACGCTGTTCGCCAGCATCTTGTGGCGAATCGCGCCCGCACTTTTTCAACGCCTGACCTTGAAGCGTTTCGCCGTTGAATTGGAGCAACGCTAGTGGAATGGCTTAGCGCAGCTCTCCAGAACCCCTGGTTATGGTTAGGGCTCTTCGTCTTCATCGCTTACACCATTGAAACGGTAACGGGATTTGGCAGTATCGTCATTGCGCTTTCACTTGGTGCCTTGTTACTTCCCATCAGCGTGATGCTACCGGTGCTGGTGCCGCTGAATATTTGTATGACGGGTTATCTGGCCCTGCGCCACCGCCACAATATTCACTGGCCAACCCTGCTAAAACTCATTTTGCCGATGATGGCCATAGGCACCTTGCTGGGCTACGGCCTGCGGCCCTGGCTGGGCGACGCAGGTATGCGCAGCCTGTTCGCACTACTGGTAATCTGGTTTGCGGGTCGTGAACTCTTTAAGACCTGGAAGAACAGCAATAAGAGCATCGAGCGCGGTGGCTTGTGGACCCGTTTCTGGATGCTACTGGCCGGCGTTACCCACGGCCTATTCGCCTCTGGCGGCCCCCTGTTGGTCTACGCGCTGGCAGGCGTGCAGCTCGACAAGGCACGTTTTCGCGCTACCCTGATTAGCGTCTGGTTTACGCTCAACAGCTTGATCACGCTCATTTTTGCTCTCGATGGCAGCCTATCTGCAGCACTACCGCGTCTCGCGGCCTTTCTGCCGATACTCATTGTGGGCGTGGTGCTGGGGGAGTGGCTACACTCGCGCATCAGTGAAGAACGCTTCCGAGTGGCTGTTTTCCTGCTACTCTTGGTCACAGGATGCAGTCTCTTTATCGCGAGTAGCAGTTCGTTTCTAAGCGCCAATTAGAAGAATAAACAACAAGGGGAGAATTCCGGATGTCACGCACACAAAACCCGTTTCGTCTAACACTGCTGGCGAGTGCGGTAGCGCTATCGAGTCACTCAGTATTTGCCCAGAACAACCGCGTGATTGAAGAAGTCGTCGTCACAGCGCAAAAAACGGTGCAAAGCCTGCAGGACGTACCCATCTCCGTCAGCGCCCTGTCCGGCGATTTCATGCAGGACAACGCCATCGGCGATCTGGTTGAAGTCTCCACCTACGTCCCCAACGTGCGTGTCGAATTTACCAGCCCATCATCACCGCAGGTATTTATTCGAGGTTTTGGTACCAATACGTTTAACCCGAGTTTTGAGCCTGCTGTTGGTTTGGTACAGGACGAAATCTTTTTCGGTCGCGGCACCTATTTCACTGAATCCATGTTCGATCTGGAACGGGTGGAAGTTTTGCGCGGACCGCAGGGCACCCTCTTCGGCAAAAATACGATTGCCGGTGTTTTCAACGTCAGCAGCCGCAGCGCGCCGGGGGAAGAAGGCAGCGCCGGCAACCTGTCCTACAAAAGTGGGGACTATGGTGATCGCCGCATTGAGGCAGGTCTGGGCTATCGCTTCAGTCCCTCACTCGGCATGCGTGTATCGGCCCTGCTAAGTGATCGCGACGGCCGCATTGAAAACACCAAAGTCAATCGCAAGGAAGACACCCGCGATCAGGACGCATTCCGCGCGAAACTGGAATGGAATCCAACCGACAGTCTCGATTTGGAGTTAGTCGCGCAAACATCGGATACCACACTCAACTTCTGGCCACGCCAGTTGATGAATCTCGACCAGGATACCCGAGACTACCTGTCACAATTTGATCCGCAAATTGAAGATGATCCGACCAACTTTCAAACCAGCTTTAACAACCCCGGCGAAATGTTCAAGGGTTCCGACACCGTACTTGCCCGCGGCAATTGGTCTTTTGGTCCTATGCTAGGGCTGAGCGACTTCGCCACCACCTTGATTGTTGGCGTGTCGTGGCTGGACGTCACCCAATTTCAGGATCTAGACGTATCGCCAGCCGACCTGTTGAATCTCGACGAGGTGGACGACTACCGTCAGGAGTCTCTGGAATGGCGCTTTAGCGGCAACGCTGACAGTTTGTTTGGCCTTGGCGGCAATGTGCAATTTCTGGCAGGCGCCTATTATTTTCAATCGGATTTCCACCTGATAGCCGACGTTATTATCGGTCAGGACATTAGTTCTTACGCCCTCACCAAAGATGCGCAGCAGCTCCTGTCCGGCAGTAGCACCGTGCCCGGCAATCCTCTGGGTGGGCCAATAGGCGGCTCGCTGCCAACCGTTCTGGGCAGCATCAACCCCACCGACTTTTACCGCTTTGACTACTTTCAGGACACCGAGGCGACTTCACTGTTTGGTCAGATCGTTTGGGATATCACCGACAAATGGGTGCTCACTCCCGGCCTGCGCGTAAACCGCGAGACCAAAAAGTCGACGCCTACCGGCACCGGTATCTGCACCAACAAGCAGGTCGCCCCTTGCATCACGTCTACGGTAATCAGTGCGCGCGATTACGCTCCGGGGGAAATAGAGCGAACCGAAAGCAACCTCTCGCCCAAAGTAGCGTTGAGCTACTACCTCACCAACGATGTTTCCTTTTACGGCTCATGGTCAAAAGGCTTTAAAAGCGGCGGCGTTAATTCAATTTCCTTCACCGGTGAAGGCCTAGAATATGATCCCGAAAAAGCCCAAAGCTGGGAATTTGGCCTGCGCAGCCAATTGCTGGAAAACACCCTGCAATTAAACGCCACCGCCTATCGAATGGATTTTGATGACTTGCAGGTGCTGGCTTTCAACGGCCTGTTCTTTGATGTGACCAACGCTGCTGCCGCTTTTTCGCAAGGGGTGGAACTGGATCTGCAATGGCTGACGCCTTACGCGCCGCTCACCCTTAACGCCTCACTGGGTTACTTAAAGGCCGAGTATAAAAAATACCCCTCAGCGCCCTCGCCCATTTCAGAAGGCCAGGGTGTGCAGCAGGACTTAGGTGGCAAAACACTCGCCTTTGCGCCTGAATTTAACGGCACGGTAAGCCCGACGCTGGAATATCAAATCGGAGATTTTCTGCTGAAATCCAGTCTGAACATCATCTACCAGAGCAGCCACTTTACCGACACCGACCTCGACCCCAATACCGAGATTCCCTCAACCGTCACCTACTCCGCACACATCTCGCTGAAGAGCCTGGACGGTGGCTGGGCCTTGACAGTAGGCGGCAAAAACCTCAGTGACGAGCGAGAGCTGAATCAGGTTATCGATACGGCTATGTTCCCGGGCACCTATAACCCGAGCCAAAATCCGGGCCGGGAAGTATTTACCACCTTGAGCTATCGCTGGTAATAGTCTTAGCCGTCAAAAACGCTCGCAAATTTAGGACCGCTCACTGACTCGGGGCGGCAGCATTTAACCACCTGAATGCTGCTCCTCATCAACCGCATCGACTCCCGAGCCCGTCACATCGCTAAACAGGGAGTAAACCGCAATGCCGGCGGCCACAATCAAGGCAATAATGAGAAGGTAGTTAATCGCGCCTCGTGCAAGCTCCCTGAAATTAGACATAAGGCTTATTCCCAGTCGTTGTTGGCGATAATAATTTTACGGCGACGCAAATATGGCCCCTGAGGCAGCCTAGACCACAACAGCGCCTTCTTACAACGCTAGCACTGACGCCCCGCGCGCTTAGCCTGCACTCATGAATTGTCTGTCATGTGCATTGTCCGGACGGGCACCTATACTTCCAGATTCACGTCCTCACCTGCCAAGGAGGCTACCATGTCCGGCTGTCCAGTCCATCAGGGACCTATAAAAAACATTCTCGACCCCTCTATATTTGCCGGAGGGATGCCCTATGCAGCGCTGGCCGAGCTACGCCGCCGCGGACCTATCGTTCGCATGGACGATGATATTACCGGCGTACCCTATTGGTTGGTGACTCAACGAGAAGAATTGGATTTTATTGAACGCCGCCCGGAGATATTTTCATCGCAAGCGCGCAGCGCAATGCCGATGGAAGATGATCAGGAGATGGTGGACAACATCAGCGCGAAAATGCTGATTAATATGGACGAGCCGCGGCATATGAAAATGCGCCGTGTCGTTCGCGATGCCTTTACGCCCAAAGCTGCCGAACAGCACCTCCCGTTTCTCGAAGAGCATGCGAAGAAAGTAATCGATGCCGTCGCGCCTAGAGGTGAGTGTGAATTTGTTACCGATGTTGCCTCCGAATTACCCTTGTTCACGATTCTCCATTTACTGGACGTGCCGGCGCAGGATCGCGGCAAGATATTCGACTGGACCAACCGCATGATGTTTGCCGATGACCCGGATGCATCCGGCGGCAAGGAAGACGCCGAAGCCGCCGCTGCGGAAATGATGGAATACGCCTATATGCTAAAGGTCGGCTGGGATAGCGAACCCCGCGACACCGTCACCGGCGCCCTGCTCCGAGGCGAGATCGACGGCGAGCCTATCAGCGACGAAGAATTCATGTGGATGTTTTTAATGACAATCACTGCTG
>JBFJTG010000136.1:0-8081 GCA_041625575.1 Litorivivens sp. | reverse complement strand
TGGTTCTTCCGACAGCGTGATGATTTTGTAGTCAAAACTCTCCCGGTCAACGATGGCCGCATAGCCGGACATGGTTGCCGCGACGCACAACTTGGTGCCCTCATGATTCAAGACCAGGCCGTGATGGGCCGAGTTAAGCTGGTAGTTGCGCAGCGGCATTGCCTGAATCTGTGGTGGCACCGGCAAATCCAAATGGCGGGTAATGCGGTGTTCTTTGAGGTCGTACTCGAAAAAGCCATGAAAGAAGGAAACCTGCAGGTAGGCATAGCTTTCGTCAGGCATGACGGACATGGGGCGCACGGCAGAATCTACCCAATCCAAACCGTACTCTTTCAGCTTCTCGGCCATGTCGATGCGCGTGAGCACCTCATAGGTCTTGGCATCGGCGATAACAAAGCGGCGCTCGCCTTTGAGCCAGTCCAGCCAAGGAGCGGTAGTGGGCACGAATACGCGCCCAATGCTCGCGTGATAGATGCGCTGGCCGTCTTTCGAGTAATTGCTTTCGTGCGGCTGGTCGCCGGGGTAAAAATTGTCGACGATTTCACCGGTAGCCGTGTCGATGGCATGCACCACACCACCGGTTGAGGCTGAAATCAGGAATATTTTTCCGTCGGGTGACAGGGCCGCATGGTCAGAGCGCGAGCCTTTGACCTTGGTGCGCCAGGCGATTTTGCCGCTCAGTACATCCAGTGCAATGGCGTCGGCAAAACTGGGACGTGACACGTAGAGATAGCGGCCATCCTTAGAGGGAAACAAGTCGTCAACTAATTGGTCGTTGCCTTCACCGACCACATGGCGAATAAAACGTGCAGCGATACGGCGGGCATAGGTGTCATTAATTTCTTCAAAGCGTTCTTCAATGTCCGGCACCAGGTTGTAGCGAGCCAGAACTTCAAAGGTTTTCGGGTCGAAGACCTCGGCCGTGCCATCCCAGTTACTACCGACCACAACGGCATCGTGCAGCGTGGTAGAAGCGATATTTAGCGGCGTATTGGCGGCCAGTTGGGGGGCGACCGGTGTTAGTGGTCGCGTAATGAGAAACAAGCCAACAGCAATGGTCGCTAGTGTTAGTAGCAGAAGCACCTTGATCAAACGCATAATCATTCTCTTCATTCATACGAAAGACGCTCGGGTAGCGTCTGAACGTTGGCAATAATAACAAAACCGCCGGCCTGCGACTGTCGCGTAGGCGACAGTTTCCGGATTGGCGGCGCAATCTGACCTTAAGCTTTTAGAACTTGCTGTAGCCAAATTGAAATATCTGCAATCTCTTCCGGGCAAACCGCGTGCTGCATTGGGTAGGTTTTATAGACGGGGGAGTAGCCCAATTGCTTGAGCGAAGCGACCGTTTGCTGGCCAAGCACTTCCGGCGCCATCGGGTCTTGCGTGCCGTGGAATACATGAATAGGGATGTCGCGGTTTGCCGGGTGGGGTGTCGTCGCGTTTTTGGCAGCAAAAAAACTGGACAGCACCATTAGGCCGGCAAGTTTTTCCGGGTAGCTCAGAGCTGCGTGGAGTACTACAGCGCCACCTTGCGAAAAGCCCGCCAGTACAATGCGTTCGGCCGGCACGCCGCGTTCGACTTCTCGCTCTATCAGAGCCCGCGTTGCGGCGACAGATTTGAGGATGTCGGCTTCATCAACCGCCTTGTCCAGATCCATGCCGCGAATATCAAACCAGGCAGGCATGGACATGCCGCCGTTGATGGTGACGGGGATGGAGGGCGCGTGGGGAAATATGAAGCGTACGGCCAACTCGGGTGGCAGCTTCAATTCGGGAACAATAGGCTCGAAGTCGTGGCCGTCTGCGCCCAAGCCGTGGAGCCAGATCACAGAGGCTGTGGCGGGTGATTTGGGTTCAATTTCTACGCAGGGCAGGTAAGGCATGAGTGTTATCCCGGAATTGTAAAACAAGCGCAGAAGGGTAGCGAATTTGGGTCTGTGTATCCAGAACTCGCGCAATGCTCAACATTGTAGCCTGATCGAAAATAGATCGATCTGACCACTTTATGTGCGTAGGATGATGGCTAAGATTATGGTGCTTTTCGTTTGCGACATGCTCCAAATCGTTACCGCTACCGAGGTTCAGCATCGTTTTTCTTCTGCGGAGTAGCCGGCACGGCGGGCTGAAAGTGCTGCGTGAACGACTATAACAAGAGGGGGCATCATGAAATGAGCAACTTTATAGACTTGGGCGTTTCGTTTTTCGACGACGAATTTACCCTGAATCCATACCCCTTCCTTGAGCCCTTGTATGAGCGAAAGGATATTCTCGGTTTTCGGGCCGATGACATGAACTTTCTTTTTCGCCACGACGATGCCCGTGAAGTCATGTTTGATAAGCGTTTTATTCAGGCCTACGACCGCGACGGCGGTGCCGAGCAAAGAGAAGCGCGCTACGCGACGCTATATCCGCATCGCCACAAACACTTTCAGGAAACCTTTAATACCGGTACACCCAACCTGCAGCTTAAGGCGCTGATTGTTCGTTTTATCAATGAAATTACCGAACAAATATCCTTTGCCGGCGCGACTTCAGTCTTTACCCGTCTGGCCGATGGCGGTCGACTGGATCACTACGCAGAAGAGGTTGCCGTTTTACCCCTGCGTGTATTTCTTACAACGGCGGGTATTCCTTTCACCGAAGAAGAGGCGGTCCACCTTTACTGGTGTGGTTATCGCTTCCTAAATTCCCATGCAAACCCGGCCGATGAAGTGAAGGTCGCCGACGCGGAGCAGGCGATCAAGGACGTATGGACTTTTGTTGAAGATCGCTATGGAGCATTTCCGGAAGATTCTTTGATAGCCCGTTTTGTAGAAGATGCGCTTGCGCTAGGCGTGTCACGCGACTGCATCACTAGTAATATCGGCGGTTTTTTTATTATTGCCTTAGCCAATACACTGGGAGTTTCCTCCGCCTATCTATTGCGAAATACCATTCGCTTTCCGGCAGCGCGCACACAATTAGCCGCCAGCCCCGAATTGATGGACCGTGAAGACACCATTATCGAGTTTCTGCGTCGCGATAATCATGTGAAATCCATGTCCCGTCATGCCAACGAAGCAAAGCAAATTAATGGTTTTGATATTGCTCAGGGCGATAATGTGTATCTGTTTTTTCCCGGCGTCAATCTGGACCCGAACCACTGGCAGAATCCGCTTACTCTGGATTTTTCGCGTCAATACACATCGGCCAATCATATGGTGTTTGGCGGTTCGATGTTCAGCTGCATTGGCAGAAAGCTTGCCATCTCTTTTATGCAAACAATGCTGCAGGGCTTTGTCAGATACTTACCCGAAACGGCAGAAGTTTTAGAGGATGAAATAGAAATGGATGGCTCTTGGGTAGTGGAGCGCATTATTCGGAAAATGCCGATTGTGCTGAACTGAAATCACTGGGCCTTGCTCGAGCCACATGAGCTTGGGGAAAGTGAGGCGGTAGGCCAGCGCAGCAGAAGTACTTTTCCGCATAGCCCCCTAGTAACGCCACCTCACAACACTTAGTTGGAGCGAGTCCGCCCGGTTTTGTCCAATGCAGCAATCTCGTTTAGTTTGCGCTGATGGTAGGCTTTGGCAGGGGCGGGAACCCGGAAAGTACTGCCGGTTGCAAGCCACTGCCGAATACGGCTGGCGTCGCCGAAATGCGAACGTTTGCCAAAAGAATCCAGCAGTACCAGCACGAGCGGACGCTCGTTGATTACCGTGAGCATCACCAGACAACGCCCCGCCTGGTTGTTGAAGCCGGTCTTGTGGAGTTGGATATTCCAGTCGCCATTGTGAATGAGCGGATTCGTGTTATAGAAGGCCAGCGTGTACTGCGGCTTGGTAAAGCGCATGTCCTTTTTCGGTGTGGTACTCAGTTCATTGATCAAGGGGTATTGCGCCGCCGCCCGCACGAGCAGGGTAAGCTCCCGCGCGGTGGACACATTGCGTTCCGACAAGCCGGTAGGCTCGACAAAGCGGGTATGTACCATGCCCAGCGCCCTGGCTTTGGCATTCATAGCGGCGATGAAACTGTTATAGCCACCGGGATAGTGGTGGGCGAGGGAGGCGGCAGCCCGGTTTTCCGATGACATTAGCGTCATTAACAACATATCACGACGGGAAATAACGCTGCCGATACGAATCCGCGAGAAAACATTCTGCAATTCCCTGGTTTGCTCGATGCGTACCGGAATCATTTCATTCAGTGGCTGCTCCGCATCGAGTACTACCATCGCGGTCACCAGTTTGCTGATTGAGGCGACGGGAACAACTCTGTCTGGGTGATGCGAATAGATAATCTCGTTGGTTGCGGCGTCAACCACCATGGCCGTCACCGAAGCCAGTTCCAAACGGGAGGGATCCCGGTCGGCTATAGTGGTCGCCGCCAAGCCGGCATGGGTTTGCAAACCAATGAGTAATCCGAAAAACATTATCGGGAATCGAAGGGGCATAAAATTCTCAACTATTGTTTGCTGGAAGCGCGATCGCCAGCTACTTTTCTGCATGCGATTCTAGTATGATTTCGCGCAACTGGAAGTGGGTAGAGGGGCTGTGCGACAAATATATTTTTCAGTGGCCGGTTTCTGTCAACACATCCTGAATTTCCGTTTTTGTAGCCTTTGCTTCGGAGAAGCGCAGTTAATCTATGGGCTCTCAGCCGTACCGCAAACCTGATAGCGGTTTTCCTGTGGTAAACAACCGTCACGACCATCTCGACAATCACACTGGCGAGTTCGAAGACCCCGCGGTTGCCCCCCGCCGTTACCAATACGACCTCACCGCGCAGAAAGTGTGGGTCTGGTTCGGCCTGCCTCTATTAGTCTCGGGCGCCTTGGCCCTGGTCTACTTCGAAGGTAAGAGCTCCATGCTGCAATCGAAGTTGTTAACGGGCTACGCGCGCAGTCTCACTTACGAGCTGCAGGATGGCCCCAGTAACGCGGTGCGTTATCCGGTGCAGGGCCCCTTCGACGAGCGTCTTGGTTATACGCGGCTGCCCATCCTGCTTGACAGGCTTCAGGCTCGTGGCATGACGCTGGAACGTCAGACAGCGTTTTCGCCAGAGTTGCTGCGCTATGCCGACGCGGGCTTCAATGTTCCCTATCGGGAAAAGTCGCAAGTCGGGTTGAGCATCATCGACAGCGCGCAGCAGCCCTTGCTTGCGTACCGCTATCCCCGGCGCGGTTACGCAAACTTCGCGGATATTCCTGCCCCTGTGGTAAACGCGCTGCTGTTCATCGAAAACCGCGACTTGCTGGACGAGAAAAGAATTCATGTGAATCCCGCTGTGGACTGGAGTCGCTTTTTCACGGCGGCGCTGTTTCAGGCGGGTGAAGCGATTAATGTGGATACGCCGGCCATGGGCGGCAGTACCCTCGCGACCCAAATTGAAAAATACCGCCATTCGGAAGATGGGGTCACCGCTTCCATTACGGACAAACTGCGGCAAATAGCCTCCGCCAGCGTAAGGGTATACAAGCACGGTCCCGAGACCTTGGCGGCGCGCCGTACTCTGGTGTTGGAGTATCTGAATACCGTGCCCTTAACAGCCGCACCCGGATACGGCGAGGTAAACGGCCTCGGCGATGGTCTCTGTGTCTGGTTTGGTGCCGACTTCAACCGCGTTAATCAACTCTTGTTGCTGCCGCGTGCGGAGGGAGAGGTGCTCGCGCAGCAGGGACTCGCCCTGCGTCAGGTGATTGCGCTGATGATTGCCCAGCGGCGTCCTTCCTATTATCTCCTGCAAAACCGGGATGATCTGGTGCGCCTGACCGCCGCCTATCTGCGACTGTTGCGTGAGCATCGTGCCATTAGCAGCGAGTTGATGGAGGCCGCTACGGCCCAGCCCCTGATGTTCCGCGATTTTCGCCGTTTCCCGGCGGTGCAGATAAGCGATATTAACAAGGGCGCCAATGTGATTCGCAACAGGCTGGTGTCGCTCCTGAACGTTCCGCTGTATGACCTTGACCGATTCGACCTTGTTGCCCACACCACACTGGATAAGACAGTACAGGAACAGGTGACGAGCCATTTGCGCGCGCTGCGGGATGAGACTGTCGCGAAGCAAAATGGGCTGATCGGGGAATACTTGCTGCAAGCGGATCAGAGCGCGGACTTGCGCTACAGCTTCACCCTGTTCGAAAGCAGCGACAATGCAAACCTGGTGCGGGTGCAGACTGACAATACCGATATCCCTTTCGATATCAATGAGGGCAGTAAGCTCGAACTGGGTTCTACCGCCAAGCTGCGCGTACTGGCAAGCTATCTGGGTATCAAGGCTGAATTGTATCAGCGTTACAGTGTTATTCCGGTCGAGAATCTCGCGCAATTGCGCGACCCGGCGCAAGACCCGCTGACGCGTTGGGTGCTCGAACAAGTCATTGCGACCCCGGACCTGAGTCTACCGGATTTGTTGCAGCGTGCCCTTGACCGCTACTATTCAGCGAGTCCTGCCGAGGGATTCTTTACCGGTGGCGGACGTCACACCTTTGGCAACTTTAAACCCGAGGATAACGGCCGTCTTCCCCGCGTTCGCGAGGCTATGCAGGATTCCATCAATCTTCCCTTCGTGCGGATGCTGCGCGACATCATCAGTTACCTCACCTACCAGCAATGGAACGATGTGGAACGGGTGTTAAAAGACGATAGCGACGAGCGTCGCAATGCAATGTTGGCGCGCTTTGTGGACCGGGAAGGTTCGGTATTCCTGTGGCGATTTTGGTCCAAATACCAGGGCAAGACCAGCGCCGAGCGACTGGAGATATTCCTCAGTGCTATTCGTCCGATTCCCGAGCGCATGGCCGTGGTCTATCGCTACATGTTTCCGGAGGGAGACGAAGCCGGGCTTGACGCTTTTCTGAAGGCGCATCTGCCCCAGCAAACGGTGTCGATGCAGACCGTCCAGAACCTGTTCCGACAGTTCGCCCCGGGTGCCTTCAATCTTCAGGACCAGGGTTACCTGGCCCGAGTGCATCCTTTGGAGCTCTGGATGCTGGGTTATTTGGAGCGCAACGGCAATGGCAGCTTCAAAGCCGCGCTGGACGCCAGCAAGGAAGAGCGCCAGCAGGTTTACGGCTGGCTCTTGCGCACCAAAGCCAGAAACGCCCGTGACAGCCGCGTTCGCATCATGCTGGAAGTGGAAGCCTTCAGTGAACTGCACCGGCGCTGGAAACAGTTGGGCTACCCCTTCGATTATCTGGTGCCCTCGCTGGCCAGTGCGCTGGGCAGCTCCGGCGACCGGCCTGCTGCCCTGGCGGAACTTATCGGCATCATTCTTAATGATGGTCGGCGTTTGCCTGCGTATCGGGTTGAGCGTTTGGTATTCGCACCTGACACACCTTTTGAAGTTAGCCTCGTGCAGTCAGCGCGGGAACCCGAACAGGTGATGCTGCCGGAAGTGGCGCAGGCGCTTAAATTCGCCTTGGCGGATGTGGTTAAGAAGGGCACTGGTCGGCGCCTGCAGGGAGTGTTCCGTCAAACAGACGGCTCGGAACTGATCGTCGGTGGCAAGACCGGTACCGGCGACAACCGTCTGGTGACCATGACGGGCGGCCAGAAAGTTAAAACCCGCGCCCTGAGTCGCACCGCCACGCTGGTGTTCTACCTCGGCGACAAGCATTTCGGCACCCTGACTGCCTTCGTACCCGGCAGCGAGGCCAAAGATTTTAAATTCACTTCGGCGCTGCCGGCGCAGGTACTGAAAAGCATGGCGCCGATTCTGGGGCCTTACCTGCGGCGCTACGAAATCCCGGTGCAAGAGGCATCGGTAGAGAGCGAGCCTACATTAGACGCTGTAGAGGAAGCGCAGACTACCACTGAGAAGAAATCTCGACGCAGAGGGCAGGGTATTAAGAAGAGGCCCATACTCCAGTAGACTGTTTCTATATTAGCATTCGCCACGCGGCGCAAGGATTAGCAGTGATAACAAGCAAAACGACTTCTTTTTCTGATCGCTATGGTCCTTGGGCATTAGTATTAGGTGCATCGGAGGGCGTTGGTTCAGCCTTCGTAGAAACCCTGGCCGCGCAGGGCCTGAATGTAGTGCTGGTTTCGCGCAGACAAGGGCCGCTCGATGACGTCGCCGCTAAAGTGCGAGCCAGC
>JBFJTG010000135.1:0-8224 GCA_041625575.1 Litorivivens sp. | reverse complement strand
GTTAACTTCGTGACCGCGTTTCATGGCGAACAGGACTTCCCAGAAGCCCCCCACCACAAAGGTTACGAAGTAAATTGGCGCAAAATACCAAAAGCCGTACCAGAAATTATCCCAGAGGCTTGAGGGGTCATTTCCCGCGACCGCACTGATCAAAACCGTGCGCCAGCCATCACCCATTAAGGCACCGGTTTCCAGAATGGCCGTATTGGCTTGAAAGCCAATATTCCACATGCCGAAAAACATGGCGGGAAAGGTACAAAACCACACGGTAATCATAATGCGCTTGAGGTCTATGCCATCACGCACATGTGCCGTTGTTTTTGTCAACGACGCCGGTGAATAAAATATAGTGTCTACCGCTTCATACAGGGCATACCACTTTTCGTAGCGTCCGCCCTTATGAAAGTGCGGCTCGATTGAATCCAGTAATTTTCTGAGCCCCATCATCAACCCTCATGCTCGATTCGCGTGAGGTTCTCACGCAGAATCGGACCGTATTCGTATTTGCCTGGGCACACGTAGGTGCACAGCGCGAGATCTTCTTCGTCCAACTCCAGGCAGCCCAAGGACTGAGCCGTTTGGGTATCACCCACAATCAGTGCGCGCAGCAGCTGGGTAGGCAATATATCCAAGGGCATCACTTTCTCGTAGGCTCCCACCGGAACCATGGCACGCTCGCTGCCGTTGGTATTGGTTGTGTAATTGAATAAACGTTTTGGCGAAAACTGCGACAAGTATATTTTCAGGGCCGAATGCTTCTCGGTGCCCGGCGACAGCCAACCCATGAATTCGCGTTCGGTGCCTTCTTTTAATACGCTAACCTGGAGGTGATAACGCCCCAGATAGGCCACGGGACCGCGAGCGGTGCGGCCTCCCAGCACAGAACCGGAAATTACCCGATTGTCATCGGCCACCACCTGCCCTGCCACCAGTTCATCGAGATGAACACCTAAGCGGGTTGTCAATAAACGGGGGCTTTCGACTTGAGAACCGCCCAATGCGATAACGCGCTCGGTCCAAAGTTTACCCGTCGTGAACAACTTACCGACGGCAATTACGTCCTGATAGTTGATCGTCCAAAGGATACGGCGAGCACTGGCACCTTCCAGATAATGGATGTGGGTGCCGGGCAATCCGGCCGGATGTGGACCGGAGAATTCTTCGACCGTCGCCGCCGGCACGCCGGGAATATCAGCTCCCGGGGCCTTGCAGACGTATAATTTTGGAGAAAGCTGCGCCAACACCGTGAGGCCGTTCGCAAAGTCTTCCCTGTGTTGTGCAATCACCAAAGCGGGGTCTCCCGCCAAGGGGCGCGTATCCATCGCGTTGACGAATATCGCCGCCGCTTTCGCGCTAGCCGCCGGTACCTTGCTATAAGGACGGGTGCGCAGTGCACACCAGAGGCCGGACTCGGCGAGCGTGGCGCGAATGCGATCCTCGCCAAGCGACGCCAATTCTGCCGCGCTCACAGCGCCAAAGTCGACAAATTCGTCGTCTTCAACGTCGATGACCACCGACTGCAGCACCCGGCGTTCGCCGCGATTAATCGCAGACACCACACCGGTTGCCGGTGCGGTGTAGCGCACACCTTCGGTTTTCTTATCGGTGAACAACAACTGGCCGGTTTTAACCCGGTCGCCTACTGCCACTTCCATTGTCGGTTTCATGCCCACGTAGTCGAAACCGACCACGCCAACCGTACGTACCTTCGGGCCAGCATCAATACGCTGCTCCGGGGCACCGGTTATGGGCAAATCCAGACCTTTACTAATCTTGATCATCAGCCTGCCTAGCACTCTTTAAGATAGAAAACTTGTGCAGCCCGCAACGCGAGCCACGAATATAGAGGGGGACAAACACTTCAGTGCCCGACTGCGTGCAGCCGGGCACTGCAATACATTCCCAGAGCAGAATCGCCGCGACTCCCCAGTGCGCGGCTAGCGGCTCTTAACTTTCTTTGGGATAAACAGCGTATTCGACGCCCGCCATCTTTTCCAGAACACGGTGTACCTGGCAGCTGTAACCGAATTCGTTATCGTACCAGCAATAGATAACAGCGGAACGGCCATTTACGATAGTAGCCTCACTATCGTATATACACGCATGGCGCGAACCCACGAAGTCACTGGATACGACTTCCGGCGAATTGGAGTAGTCAATTTGCTTGCGCAGCGGCGAATGTAGGGCCACTTTGCGCATGTACTCGTTAACTTCTTCTACCGTCGTGTCACGTTTGAGGTTCAAGCTCATGATCGCCATGGACACGTTAGGTGTCGGCACGCGAATCGCATTACCGGTAAGTATACCGTCCATGTGCGGCAAAACCTTACCGACAGCTTTCGCCGCACCGGTTTCGGTCAGCACCATATTCAGTGGCGCGCTGCGGCCACGGCGCTTGGCACCGTGGTAATTATCAATCAGGTTCTGGTCATTGGTGTAGGCGTGGACGGTTTCAACGTGTCCATTGATAATGCCGAACTCGTCATCCAGTGCCTTCAGCGGTGGTGCAATGGCATTGGTAGTGCAGCTGGCGGCTGAAATGATAGTGTCTTCAGGCTTGATTTCATTGTCGTTGATGCCAAAGACGATATTTTTCATATCGCCCTTGCCGGGAGCCGTCAGAACAACCTTACTGACGCCGGGGCAAGCCAGGTGCAGTGACAAGCCTTCGGCATCACGCCATTTGCCCGTATTGTCGACCACAATCGCATCTTTAATGCCGTATTGGGTGTAATCAATTTCTGAGGGTGAAGCCGCGTATATCACCTTGATCTCATTACCGTTGGCCACGAAGGAGCTGTGCTCTTCGTCAACCCGAACCGTACCGCGGAAGTGACCGTGCACAGAGTCGCGCTGCAAAAGGCTGGCGCGCTTGACCAGGTCGTCTTCCTTGCCGCTGGGCCGAACCACAACAGCTTTCAAACGCAGATTTTCACCGCCACCGGCTTTTTCAATCAGCAAGCGCGCCATCAGGCGACCAATTCGACCGAAACCGTACAGGACGACATCACGTGGCTCCCGGCTGGGTGCAGCCGATTTACCAATCAGATCGGAAACCTGACTCTTAACGTAATCGTCAACAGAGATGCCCTGGGGCTTACCTTCTGTTTCGTAATCAACCGCAATCCGGCCGGCATCGATATGGGCCGTACCCAGGTCGAGTGCGGCGAGCGCAGCGATAACGGGGTAGGTTTCAAACTCAGACAGTTCGTTTTGCTCAACCTGGCGCACAAAGCGGTGCGCCTGCATGATTTCGAGTACCGACTGGTTAACCAGATTTTGACCGTAAATGTAGGTCTTAACGTTGTTATTGCGGTAGAGCTTACCTACCAGGGGAATCATGCCTTCTGCGAGCGCTTCGCGCTCCTTCCAATCGGCGAAGTAATCAGCCGGCCGTGCACGTTTTCTCTCGGTCACTTTGGATACCCTGTTGATTGCGCGGAAAAATGTGCGCGTATTATCTTTATTCCGGGCCACAAGTTCAACCTGAACACTTGTCTAGTTGCGGCTTTCCTTCACTTTAAAGCCTGCTAACGCTCACTATTCACTCACAGCATTAACAGCATTCTGTGAATTTATGTCTCGGGCAGGCTAAAATGCTGGCCGCCTTACAGACCTGACCTGAGATTTATACCGCGTGTTAACAACTGGCCTAGACTTGAATCCCCGCTCCGGACGCAAATTGCGCCTTGGTTCCACACTCGCGGCCGCCAAAAGTCTCGCTGTTGCCGAATTTGCCGCAAGTCAGCAGCACCCGGTGGTTCTCATTACCGACGACACGGCAACTGCCTATCGCATGGAGCAGGAACTTCGCTTTTTTGCGCCTGAGCTCTCTATTCACCTGCTACCTGACTGGGAGACGCTTCCCTACGATGTTTTCTCACCCCATCAGGATATCATCTCGGAGCGACTGCGCTGTCTTGCCGAGCTGCCGACCATGCAGCAGGGCATCCTGCTGGTGCCCATCACCACCCTGCTGCACCGGCTGCCGCCCACCGAATACCTGCAGGGCCATAGTCTACAGCTGAAAAAAGGGCAGGCTCTGGACCTTAAGGTCATGCGCGACACGCTGGTAAAGAGCGGCTACCGTCACGTCGATACGGTGTATGAGCACGGAGAATACACAATTCGCGGTGCTCTGCTGGATCTATTTCCCATGGGAAGTCGCGAGCCTTATCGCATTGACCTCTTTGATGATGAGATCGACACACTTCGCAGTTTCGACCCTGAGACCCAGCGCAGCTCAACGCAATTCGATCATATCAACCTACTGCCGGGGCGAGAATACCCTCTGGATGAAGCAGGCATCAGGAGCTTTAAGGATTGCTGGCACGAGCGCTTCGAGGTAGATCACCGGCAATGCCCGCTGTATCAGGATATCGGCGAAGGTATTGCCTCGGCAGGTATCGAGTACTACCTCCCCCTGTTCTTTGACAAATGTGCCAGCCTCTTTGATTACCTGCCGGACCAAACCACGGTTGTTACGCTTACCGGGATAGAAGCCGCCGCTGAACACTTTTGGCACGATGCCAAAGTGCGCTTTGAACAGCGACGCGTTGATAATCGCCGCCCTATTCTGCCTCCGGCCGATATATTCCTGCCCGGTGAAGAGCTCTTTGGACTGATCAAGCCCCTGCCGCAGCTGGTATTGCACACCGATGCCCTGCCCGAGGGCGCCGGTAATTTTAATTTACCCACGGTTGCGCCGCCGGCACTGCAAATCGACGCCCACAACAGCGACCCGACGGCAGCGCTGCGCGAATTTTCACAAAACCGCCGGGTGTTGCTCTGTGCCGAATCAGCTGGCCGACGTGAAGCTCTGATCGACTTATTAAGCGCACACAAATTAAAGCCGACCGAAGTAAAAGGCTGGCAAGACTTCATCGCCGCAAGCGCAGCGCTGTGCATTACCACCGCCCCGCTGGAACACGGCGCAGTTCTCGTCGATGACGGCCTGGCGCTAGTCTCGGAGCCGCAATTATTTGGACAGCACGTCGCTCAAAGCCGGCGCCGCCGCAAGGCGACGACCAGTGCAGACCAAACCATCAAAAACCTTGCAGAACTGCGCATCGGCTCCCCTGTGGTCCATATTGATCACGGTGTCGGCCGCTACCGTGGCCTGCAAAGCCTTGAGGTCGATAAGCAAGTCGAGGAATTCCTGGCACTGGAATACGCCGATGGCGCGAAACTCTACGTCCCGGTGAGTTCACTGCATCTCATCAGCCGCTACAGCGGTGCCGATGAGGAGCTCGCTCCCTTGCACCGCCTCGGCACAGATCAATGGCAAAAAGCCCGCCGTAAGGCCGCCGAGAAAATACGTGACGTCGCTGCCGAACTGCTGGACATTTACGCCAAGCGTGAAGCGCGGACAGGCTACGAATATCGGTTAGAGAAAGCCGACTATCTGCGCTTTGCCAGCGAATTCCCCTTTGAAGAAACGCCCGATCAGGAAGTTGCCATTGAGGCTGTCGTCAATGACATGCGCTCCCCGCGCCCCATGGATAGACTGGTGTGCGGCGATGTTGGCTTCGGTAAAACAGAAGTGGCTATGCGTGCTGCATTTATTGCCGTCCAGAATAGCCGTCAGGTGGCGATTCTGGTTCCCACCACCCTGCTCGCACAGCAGCACTTCGAATCTTTTCGCGACCGTTTCGCGGATTGGCCCATTACTATCGATGTCATCTCCCGCTTTCGCAGCCAGACCGAGCAAAGCGCTATTGTTGATAAACTCAACAATGGCCAGATCGACATTCTAATTGGCACCCATAAACTATTGGGCGGCGGCATTCAGTACAAAAACCTCGGACTGGTGATTATTGACGAAGAGCACCGCTTTGGGGTGCGCCAAAAAGAAGCCCTGAAAGCACTGCGCGCCGAAGTAGACATACTGACGCTTACCGCGACGCCGATACCACGCACGCTGAATATGTCCATGTCGGGCATGCGCGACCTCTCAATTATTGCGACTCCGCCCGCGCGGCGCCTGTCAGTCAAAACCTTTGTACGCGAACACGATCCCGCGCTTATAAAAGAAGCGATATTGCGTGAAATCCTGCGCGGCGGGCAGGTTTACTACCTGCACAACGACGTAAAAACCATCGAAAAGGCCGCTCGCGAATTACAGGAATCGATGCCCGAGTTACGTATTGCGGTCGGTCACGGGCAATTGCGCGAACGCGAACTCGAACAAGTGATGGGCGATTTTTATCACAAGCGCCACAACGTTCTTGTCTGCTCGACCATCATAGAAACTGGCATCGACGTGCCCAATGCCAACACCATCATCATTGAGCGCGCCGATAAATTCGGGCTGGCCCAGCTGCACCAGCTTAGGGGGCGCGTTGGGCGCTCGCATCACCAAGCTTACGCCTACCTGATGACCCCGCCCGCCAAGCAATTGACAGGGGATGCCGAAAAACGCCTGTTGGCAATCAGCGAGGCAGACACCCTCGGCGCTGGCTTCACCCTGGCTACGCACGATCTCGAGATACGCGGTGCGGGAGAATTGCTCGGCGAGGAGCAAAGCGGGCAAATAAGCTCGGTAGGATTCACGCTTTACATGGAAATGCTGGAGCGCGCGGTCACCGCGATTCGGGAGGGCCGCACAATCGACCTCGAACAGGCAGAAGCAACGACCGAGATTAACCTGCGACTGCCGGCATTGATTCCCGACGACTATTTGCCGGACGTTCAGGGCAGACTAACTCTCTACAAGCGCATTGCCAGTGCAGCTGACGACCATGAGCTGCGCGAACTGCAGGTTGAGATGATCGACCGCTTTGGCCTGCTGCCGGAGGCCACTAAAAACCTGTTTAGGCTCGCCGCCATCAAAATACAGGCCCAGAATCTGGGGGTGAGAAAACTGGAAGCCTCCTTTCGTGGCGGGCGCCTGGAATTTGCCGAGACTACCCGCATCGATCCTGCCAACCTCGTCACACTGATTCAGACCAAACCCGCGAGTTACCGCCTTGAAGGCGCTACGGCATTGCGCTTCTCGGAAGCATTGGATGATAATGAAGCGCGCTTCCAGTTTGTCGAAAACCTGATAAGGGACCTATCCCCCGCCGCATGAAGACGTTATCAAGAACAATCGTATCCGCCTTGCTTTGCATAACGGCGCAATCCGGGTTCACGCTACAGGACCGCGGCACCCTGCCAGCCGACGCAGAAAATTGGTATCAGGTTCATGTCGCCATATTTGGCCACCGCTCGGACGCCGGCGAGTACGAAGAAGCCTGGCGCAACAATCTTCAGCTGAAATACCCGCCGAATCTCATTCGCCTAAAAACCAAAGATCGCTACCTGGCGGAGCTCTGCGGCCTAACACCTTCTGCCGTCACCCCCGGCACGACGACGAACAGCAATCGTTTGCTGGACATCCTGGAGCGGGTAGATTCTGGCGAAGGCTACCAGGCGAGCGACTACCCGGAGATCGCGCCAACACTTACCGCCGAAAATGTTGACCCCGCTTGCAAGCAGGTTCGTCCCGATTTATTTCCGCCCGACAGGGATCATGCGGCCAACAACCGGGCAGATGAAATCGTAGCGTCGGCTGAATCTCTCCTCTCGGACAAAGCCCCAAGCGAAGTCGTAAAATCCTCCAACGCGAAAAAAACACCCGGGGCGCTGACGCCCTATATCTTAAGCGAGCAGATTAGCGATGAAGAGTTCGCGGGGCTGGTGAGAAAACTAAAGGGTGCCTATCGCTACAAACTCCTATTTTCAGGTAGCTGGCCACAGCCCCTGCAAGCACGCTCGCAAGCCAACGCACTGCTCATCGAAGGTGGCGAAGCTGTAGGGCAACATCACGAGCTTGAGGGTTATATTCGCATTGGCCTGGAACGCTACCTCCACATCGATACCGAACTCTGGCTAAGCAAATTTAGCCCCCAAGGCCGCAGAATTCCTGAGGCCAGCTACCCGCCTGTCGCTGGCAACGACTATAGCGCAGCACAAAGGACATCGACCCAGAGTGTCGTACGCAGAAAAAGCGAATTCCCTGCCCTGCCCACGCCTTTCCCGATTAACGACAAAAACCTTACGCGCCCGCTAGAGCAACAGACTAAGAGTACTGAAGATTTTTATCGGCAGCGTGCTTCGGAGCAAGAGCACACGAGCGCGACTCAACCCAGTAGTAATCTCGATCTGCTTTCAGCCAATGACAGTAGCTACTTTGTTGATCGCACGGTTGTGATGCGTCAGAACCGCAGAATGCGCAGCAATG
>JBFJTG010000134.1:0-8266 GCA_041625575.1 Litorivivens sp. | reverse complement strand
TCAAGCTTGAAGCCGATCTCGCGGTTTTCCACTTCTTCCGGTTCAACTTGCGCGAGCCCGTCGACGCCTTTGGGTTCAAAGAAACCGGACTTGAAGCCGCTGCTCCAGGTGCCGTAAATCATCAGGCTGTCAACATTGTCCGGCAAGGATTCAAACTGATAGGACAGTGAGCCCATGGGTGTGATTTTTTCAAAGACACGTTTCTTGTTGTCTGTGCGCAGGGGCGTAGCGGCTTCGGGAAAATCGTGAAAGCCGTCACCATCCGCATCCGGGAAAAGGCTCATTGCCAGGCCCACAGGGTCTTGCAGCCAGCTACCAAAGAAGGGGTTGAAACCTTCGGCGGCCGGGCCGAAGCCAAGCCCGGAGGTAAACAAGCGCTGGCCAACGGCGGCGCGGTCGGTGCCGCGAACCACCAGACCAGAACTGCGGGTTTCTTCGGTCCAGCGAATGCCGAGGGTCAGCTCGAGCTTCTCGGTGACGTTCCACGAGGACTGTAAAAAAGCGGCTAGCGTTTCGTTGGTGAGATCAAAGGCGGATCTGAGAATAGGATCTACCAGTATGCCAACTACGGGACTGGTGCCCAGTGGGCTGGTTGGCCGCGATGGGCGATTGCCGGCAGCAACAGCAGCAAGCGAGGCTGCGTCGAGCCCGTTTAGCGAGTTGATTAGCGTGAATTCCTCGGTGTTGGTTTCGCGCATGGCGAACAGGCCGCCGGTGTAGGTAAGCGCGCCGTCAAAAACGGTACCGTTAAGTTGCAGCTCAAGGCTGTAAGATTCGCGCCCGCCGTCATCTGTGGTAAATGATTCGTTGAAGTTGGCCGGGCCACCGTCCTGGTCGCTACTGATGAGTGGGCCTTTGGTTTCATCCCGGGCGCCAGCGATAATCTTCATCGAGAGGTCGTCGTTCAGTTCCCAGTCGATGGTTGTGGCGAGCAAGTAGGTGTCGAGCTTGCGGTCCATCAGATTGTTGGGTCCCATATTGCTCTTGAGGTCGCCAAGGCGCTCGCGGGAATTACTGGCGCAGTTTTCCTTGTAGGCGGTTGGGTTGCTCGCATCTGTATCCCCGGGCCACATCAGGTAAAGCCCGCGATCCAGTACAGCGTTTTCATTGTTGACGGGTGTGCAGTAGGAACCTGGCAGACGCTCGTCGATCTTGCCGTAATAAAAAAGCGAATCCACTAACACTGATGAGCTCGCCTCCCAGCGCAATTGCCCCATGACGGAAATCCGGCCCTTGGAGGTGTTGGTTTCGTTTTGGGAATCGTCTTCGAAGAAGCCGTCATCTTTTAGATAATTGAACGCGGCGCGGGCGAACAGGTGGTCGGTGACCGGAAAGTTGTAGGCGCCGCGAAACTGGTGGCGACCGTAGTTGCCGAAGGACCCGAAAACGTAGCCCTCGTGCTCATCTTTCGGTTTTTCCAGTGTGAGCACCATGGCGCCGCCAGTGGTGTTCTTGCCGAACAGGGTCCCCTGGGGGCCGCGCAAAACCTGAATGTTTTCCACGTCTACGGTATCCATTAAATGGCCGTCGGCGCGGGGCAGAAAAATGTTGTCCAGATACACGCCGACGGTGGGATCAACCCGGGCGAAGGCGGAGCGTTGACCGATACCGCGGATATAGATTAGGTTGGAAACACTCTCGGTTATCTCGACACTGGGAATACTCTTGGTCAGCTCCCCAATATTCACAATGCCGCGTTCCTGGAGTTCGGCACCGCTGATTGCTGTCACGGCGATGGGCGTTTCCTGCAGGGACTCGTGGCGGCGTCTGGCGGTTACCAAAACTTCCTCCAGACTGGCGCTGGCTTTTTTGGCCCCGGTTCCGGGGGCGGCTTTGGTGCTGGTAGCTGGAGTGGCCGCTTGCGCCTGATCCTGGGCGAAGCTGTGCGTCGGGGAAAGCAAGGCGGCAAATGCCACCCCGGCCACCAGCAAAAATCGTGGGGATAGCGGAGTTTTCATATAGCCCTCTATTTTATTATTGCTTATGAGCTTGTATTTAATATGCGGGTATTACAGAAGGGATGCAACAATATTGTTTATTTAATAAGCAGTTGCAGCCTCTAGGCAGAGATTGCCGCGTAGGCAAGCGCCGCGCATCCTTCGAATGGGTGACACTGAGAGCGGGCTGCTTTCCCGCGTGTATCTTGCTCCTGTTAGCTAAACACAGCAGCCATCGTTTTGAGCTCGCGTTCAATATCGGGCCCCAGTGGCATGTAGAGCAATTCGCTAAGACCAGCCGCCTCCAGATCAGCTGCCTTTTGTTTTAGCTCGTCGACTGTTCCGGTAAAGGTCAGAGGCGCCATGTTGGCTACGTCCAGGTGCGGCCGGTCGTGTTCGTTTACGCCAACACAGTGTTCCTGATGCAAGTAAAGATGTTGTTCGTCTTTGGGGAAACTCTCAATCATTGCGCGCCAGGCTGCGCCATTGGGAAAGCCGTCCACGCCTTCGCCCATCGCCTCGTAGGCACCGTGGTAGAAGGTGGCGACCGCTGGTCCGACTGCCTCGAAAACGCGCTCGCAGTCGAGGGTTTCGCCGTCTTCTAGAACGGTGCCGGGTTGGAGCAGAACGCTCCAGTCAAAACCGCCAATGGGCGCTTGTACGCTCATCACGCCATCGCCTATTTCCTTGGCCACTTCAATTCCCTTTGGGCCGTTGGCAGCTACCAGAATCGGTGTTTTTAGGGGCAATGGAGCAGACATGCCTGCCGGATGCATCAGCTTTGTTTTAGCGCCATCGAGCACAATCGTTTCGCCATTGAGCAGGGCTTTAAGCTGTCGAATATAGTCGGCAGTGCTGGCCCAGCTCATTGGGCCCTTGCCGAACAGACGCCGTGCCGTGAAGCCGGTGCCGATAGCCACCGCCAGGCGTCCGGGCGCCTGAGCTTCGATGCCACAAATGGCGGCTGCGTTAACCATGACGTGGCGCGTAGAGGGCACCAGAACCGCGATACCCAGGCCGATTTTGCTGGTATTTGCTGCCACCTGTGACAAGGCGACCCAGGGGTCGGAATAGAGTGCCGGCGAATCGCCTACCCAGACGCGCTCATAACCGAGTGACTCGGCCAGCTGGGCCTGTTTAATTAAATTGAGACTGGGAGGAAGGGAGCAGCTGAGCTTCATGGGTGGTCCTTTTGGCGTGTGGCCTGCCCGCGAAGCGCGCTTACGCGGACAAATCCTGATTGCTATGTCGCACTATTATCAGCAAGCTCAGTCCGAGTCACCCACACAATCTGTTAATGTTCGCCATGCCCTCAGCTCAGTGTGCCGTTTGTGCGTAGAGTGCTGATTTCTTCTGTGGATTTGCCCAGAAGCTCATGCAATATTTCGTCGCTGTGGGCGCCGAGTTTGGGACCGGGCCAGCGGGTGGCGCCGGGAGTCTCAGACAATCGAGGTGTGATGGCGGGAATGTGGACCTTGTCGTCGCCAACGCTGATTTCTTCGAACAGACCGCGTGCCTGAAAGTGTGGATCCTTGAACATATCAGCCACGTTGTAGATGGGGCCGACCGGAACGCGCACTGCCTCAAGGGCTTTGATGACTTCGGCTGACACACGGGCGGTGCACCAGGCGGCAATGGCGGCGTCAATGGCGCGCTCGTGAATCACGCGCCCGGCGTTGTCGGCCATTTCCGGGTCCTCGGCATAATCGTCGCGGCCAATGGCCTGCATCAGTCGTTTAAATATCGAGTCGCCGTTGCCGCCAATAACCACAAATTTCGCGTCTGCGCAGCGGTAGGTATTGGTGGGTACGATGCCGGTTACGGTTGTGCCCGCGGGCTCGCGTATAACCCCGGCGCCGCTGTATTCGGGAATCACGCCTTCGAGCAAATTGAACATCGATTCGTACAGGGCCACATCGACGACCTGACCACTGGCGCGCTTGCGTAATTTGGCGGTGAGAGACATCAAGATGCCGATGACGGCGTGCAGCGAAGCAATGCTGTCGCCAATGCTTAAATTGGGGCGAACCGGAGCCTCGTCGGGAAAACCGTTCAGGTAGCGGAAACCGCTGATGCCTTCGCATACAGAGGCAAAGCCGGGCTTCTCGGCGTAGGGGCCGGTTTGGCCGTAGCCGGAGATGCGGGTGTAGATCAGATCGGGGTTGTCGGCTTTGAGATCCTCGGGCCCCAGCCCCCACTTTTCCATCACGCCGGGGCGAAAGTTCTCTACTAAAATGTCGCATTCGGCGGCCAGCTCACGCACCAGAGCCTGACCTTCTGTTGATTTAAGGTCGAGTGCGATGGATTTTTTGTTGCGACCCAGGCTGTACCACCACAATGAGGTGTCATCTTTCATAACCCGCCAGCGGCGTATAGGGTCGCCCTCTGGCGGTTCGACCTTGATTATTTCAGCGCCGAAGTAACCGAGAATTGAGGCGGTAAAAGGCCCGGCCAGCAATTGCCCCAGTTCCAGTACGCGTATGCCTGCCAGTGGTCCGCTCACGCTCGGTGTATCTGTCATGAAATCTCTCCAAAGTAAGAGGCGAAATTTTACGCGCTGCTCAAGTGAAGAGCTAGCCATTCTCCCCTTGAAATTCCCATACCCCCAGGGGTATTGTGGTTGTGTTAGTCAGGAGAGGCTGAAATGACGGATTGGCTCGACAAGAAACAGGACATGCTATTGCGCTTGCGCCGCGCCGAAGGGCAATTGCGGGGAATTCATCGATTGGTAGAGGACGAGGCCGATTGTGAGAAAGTGGTACAGCAAATGGCGGCCGTTCGTCGCGCCCTGGATAAGGTGTTTTACAAGGCGGTGACTTGCGCGCTCGAGCGTGAGCTCGGGGAGCAGTTGGTGAAAGCCGGCAGCATCGATAAATACACGCAGTTGTTAGCGAAGTACGGCTGAATGTTGGCTTTATTTTTCGGTGCCCTGGTTGGGCTGGCCCTGGGCCTAACGGGCGGCGGTGGCTCCCTGTTTGCGATCCCGCTGCTGGTGTACGGCATGGGCTACACGATGGATCAGGCTGTGCCCATGTCCTTGTTGGTGGTCGGAATTACTGCCTCGGTGGGCGCGCTTGCAGCCATTCCTTCAAAGCGTATTTCCTTCAAGCCGGCCATTGTTTTTGCCGTGGCGGGCATGTTGATGACGCCCTACGGTATTCGCCTCGCCATTGCGCTACCGCAGACAGTCGTATTGAGTTTATTTGCCGTTCTTTCTCTCGTTATCGCTGTTTATATGTGGCGACGCTCACTGGCTAAACCCGAAGAGGCAAGTGTCGTTCGTGCTTCGACAGGGAATCATGCGGCAACGGCGCTGTGTCGTTTAAGTGAAGACGGCCAATTTCGCTTTAGCGGGCCCTGCGCGCTTGCGCTTTCGATTGCCGGCGCACTGACCGGATTTTTGTCGGGCCTCTTCGGTGTGGGCGGCGGCTTTCTTATCGTGCCGACCTTGATGTTTATCACTCAGCTGAGTATCCAAACGGCAGTGGCGACCTCGCTGCTAACCATTACCGCCATCAGCAGTGCAGGCGTGCTCTCGGCCGTCACGCAAGGTGTAAAATTCGACTGGTTAACGGCCCTGCCCTTTGTCGGCGGTGGCGTTATCGGTATTGGTATAGGTTTTGTTGTTGCTCGGCATTTGTCAGGCGCTATTTTACAGCGTGTATTTGCCAGTCTCATTGTTGTCACAGCACTGTTTGTGATTGTGCGCAACGCGATTGAAGGAGGACTATTGTGATATTCAGGCAGCTGTTTGATCAGGATTCCGGAACCTATACCTATTTGCTCGCCACGCTTGATGGCAAGGAAGCGTTACTGATTGATCCGGTGATTGGTCAAATGAAGCAGTATTTGCAGTTATTGAGTGATCTCAAGCTACGCTTGCGCTACGCCATCGATACCCATACACACGCGGACCATATAACAGCCCTGGGCGCGCTTCGCGATGAAACAAATTGTGTAACGATGATGGGGGAATTTACGGATGCCAAGTGTGTGTCCGAAACGGTGCGCGACGGCGACCTCATTGTCTTGGGAGATATTGAATTACGCGCACTATTTACGCCGGGCCACACCAATGAATCATTCAGTTTTTATTTGCAATCCGGTGCAGCGCCTGCCGTTTTTACCGGTGATTGTCTACTGATTCGTGGCAGTGGACGCACTGATTTTCAGGGCGGCGATCCGGCTAAAAGCTGGGATTCGATTCACACAAAACTATTTTCATTGCCAGATGAAACTGTGGTTTACCCGGGGCATGACTATAAGGGCTGGACTTGCTCGACCATCGGAGAGGAAAAAAACTGTAATCCCCGATTGGCGGGAAAAAGTAAGCAAGACTATATCGACATCATGGACAATCTAAATCTACCCGACCCAAAAATGATGGACGTGGCGATTCCGGCTAATCTGGCCTGTGGTAAATCGTCCTTTACGATGTAGCGCTGTTTAGCGCGCAAATAGATAGCATTATTCAATGTAAGTTTTAATTTTATGTGGAGACATTTATGGAAACGGCTTTCACTCCGTGGCCGGCTTTGTTCGGCGGCTTAATGATCGGGAGCGCGGCGCTTTTGTTGCTCTGGCTCAACGGAAAGGTCGCCGGTATTTCCGGTATTGTCGGTAGCGCGATCACAGATTTTGGCCCCACCTCGTATTGGCGCTGGTTGTTTATTGCCGGCCTCTTGGCGGGCGGTGGATTGGCTCTGTATCAGTTCACCGGAGTGGAGGCGATTCAGATGCGTGCATCAACTCCTGCGCTGGTGATTGCAGGTCTGCTTGTTGGCTTTGGCACTCGACTGGGTTCTGGTTGTACCTCCGGGCATGGCGTGTGCGGAATCGGACGACTGTCGGCGCGGTCCATCGTCGCGACAATCGTCTTTATGGCCGTCGCTATCGTGACGGTATTTGTTCAACGCCACCTGCTGGGAGCCTGAGCCATGAAACAGGGAATCGCCGCATTGATATCCGGATTGTTGTTTGGTGTCGGGCTGGCCGTATCCGGCATGTTGATCCCCGATAAGGTCTTGAACTTTCTTGATATCGCCGGGCACTGGGATCCCAGTCTGGCGCTGGTAATGGGTGGCGCTATTCTGGTCACGCTACCGGGCTACTTTGTGGTGACAAAGGCTCAGCGCCCGCTCTTTGCGGAGGGCTTCAGTTTGCCGACCACAAACGCCATTGACGCCAAGTTGTTGGGAGGAGCCACCCTGTTCGGTATTGGCTGGGGTCTGAGCGGACTCTGTCCTGCGCCGGCCCTGGTAAACGTCGCCACCGGTTTAAGTGATGTGCTGGTATTTGTCGCTGCCATGCTGGCCGGAATGCTGATTCACAAAGCCTCTCGCTTGTAATCGTTTCCTGATCCCGCGCTTGTGTCGACCTCGCGCGAGCAGGTACATTGTCGGAGTCTACGATAGAGATTTCCTATGGCGCACCGACCCACACTCAAACAGCTCAACTACCTGTGCGCGGTTGCGAAATACCGCCACTTTGGTCAGGCCGCCAAATCCTGCCACGTATCGCAACCAACCCTGAGCGCGGGCATCAGCGAACTGGAAGACAACCTGGGTGTACTTCTGGTTGAGCGCGATAACAAGAGCGTGATGCTCACAGACGTGGGTCAGGACGTCGTCGCTCGTGCCCAGCGTATACTGACCCATGTTGACGACTTGGTGACCTTGGTGGAGTCCTCGGGTAAGCCCTTTTCGGGCAGCCTTCACCTTGGCGTTATTCCCACCATTGCGCCTTTTCTCCTGCCAAAATTTCTGCCCCGCTTTCGGAAAAAATATCCGGACTGCCAGTTATTCATTCGCGAAGACCTCTCGGTCAATCTCATTAAGCGCCTGCGCGAAGGTGAGCTCGATGTGGTGCTGCTCGCGCTGCCTTACCCCACGGATGGCCTTGATGTAGAGCACCTGTTTAATGACGAGTTTTTGCTGGCTTATTACGATGAGCACCGCCTGGCGAAAAAAACGCCCCTGCTTAGCGGTGATTTGCGCGGTCGGGACGTGTTGTTATTGGAAGATGGTCATTGTCTGCGGGACCATGTGCTGGAAGCTTGTCGCTTGAGCTCACGGGACATGGCGGCGCCCTTTCAGGCGACAAGTTTGAACACGCTGGTGCAAATGGTGGCCAATAATATTGGCGTTACCTTGTTGCCCAAAATGGCGCTGGATGGAAAACTACTGGCGGGTACGCAGGTGAAAACGCGCGGATTTGATCAGGAAACAGTGCAGCGTTCAATTGGCTTGTGCTGGCGCAAGAACAGTCCGCGCAAAGAAGAGTTTCACTTGCTCGGTGATTTGATTAGCCAGCATCGAGGCTGATCTATT
>JBFJTG010000133.1:0-8339 GCA_041625575.1 Litorivivens sp. | reverse complement strand
GTCGGCAAATCCACCTTTATTGAAAGCTTTGGTCAGACTGTTATAGCTCAGGGTAAAAAGGTCGCCGTACTGGCGGTTGACCCGAGTTCTCCGATAGCCGGCGGTTCTATTCTGGGCGATAAAACCCGCATGGAAGAACTGTCGCGCAGCGATAAGGCTTTTATTCGACCCTCTCCCTCAGAAGGTGCGCTGGGTGGTGTCGCCTTAAAGACGCGCGAAACTATGCTCTTGTGCGAAGCGGCAGGCTACGACGTGATACTCGTTGAAACTGTCGGCGTAGGTCAATCGGAATATGAAGTTGCCAGCATGGTCGACTTCTTTATGGTGTTGATGCTACCCAATGCAGGCGACGAGCTGCAGGGAATCAAAAAAGGCATTCTGGAATTGGCCGATGCGCTTGTCATCAACAAAGCCGATGGCGACAGTATTAATATGGCGCAGCAAACCCGGCGGCACTACCAGAACGCGATGCACCTGCTGCGTCACACCAGTTTCTGGACACCGCAGGTGCTCACCTGTTCTTCGCAATTGAAAGAAAATATCGATGAAATTTGGGGCATGATTAGCGGCTATCAAATCGATGCGATTAAAAACGATGCCTTCGATAAAAAGCGCTCGCGACAGGCGCAAGAGTGGATGCACAAATTGCTCCACGAAATGCTGGATCTGCGACTCAAGCAAAACCCCGGTGTAAAACAGAAAATGCCTGAGCTTGATCGTCAGGTCACTCAGGGTGAAACAACACCTTATCTTGCGGCCAAAGCCCTGATAGAACTCCTGTTCGAGAAATAAGCTGAATGAAAGAAGTTGCTAATCGCCTGACCGAGTTCGTGCAGACCCATCTGCCAACAGCGCAGGCCCTGCAAATATCTGTTGCCGATTATGACAGTCAATCCCTCACCCTTAATGCTCCGCTAGGCCCCAGTATTAACGACAAACAGACCGCCTTTGGCGGCAGCCTGTATGTGCTTGCCGTGATGGCGGGGTGGGGCATGGTTTACCTGCGTTGCAGGGAAGCCGGGATTGACCCGAATATTGTGGTCGCTCGCGGTGAAATTGATTACCTCGCCCCGGTCGACAGCGATATCGTTGCATCATCCTTGGCGGTGGATGAGGCTGAGTGGCAGAGATTTCTATCGGACTTTGAGTCACGCGGAAAGGCCAAGATCGAGTTGCGTACCCAGGTTGTGCGCGATGGTAAACCTGCCGTTAGCTTCAAAGGCCTCTATGCCATTATTGGTCACGCGGCGGATATAGTGTAGGAGCCTGCCTTGCAGGCGAATCTTCGGGGTGTTCCATTCGCGAGCGGAGCTCGAGCTCTAGCGTGGGAGCCTGCCGTGCAGGCGAATCTTTGGGTTGTTCTGCGATAACCCATTCGCGAGCAGGGCTCGCTCCTACAGAGAATCGTGTCTTGTAGGAGCCTGCCTTGCAGGCGAAAAATCAAGCTCGCTCTGGCTCCGTTACACCATACACAAATTGTTTCAATTCATCCGCCTGCAACATCGCGTCATTGTACCCCAGAGTTATTAACCGTTCGGCGAAACTGTGGGTAAACAGCAAGTAGCTCGCGACATTGACTCCCCCGCCATATTTACTACCCGTACGCCGCATAAAGGTGCGGATACTGCGTGGAAGGTGTTTTACGTGATCATCGGCCAGTGAATCTATATCTTCGGACGGCGAAATAACGAGCGCATCAATGGGCTTAAGCTCGTGCTCGGTGAAGCTGTCCTGTTTGGGCATCAGGCGAATCAGTTGGTTGATGCGTTCAAGCCGCTCAATGTCGGTTTCTATGCTGTCGACAAAGGCGCTGTTCAGCAAATGTCCGATAATCTGCCCGAATGCCGGCGAATGGATGCGGCGTACCGGTTTAAAGTATTCGCGGCGATGACCGTTGGCGGGAATGATAAGTACTTTGTCGGCACCTAAATGCAGGGCAGGACTGATGGGGGTAAGCTGCCGCAATGCGCCATCACCATAATAATGCCGGCCGATGCGCTGCGGCGGAAAAATTGTCGGAATCGCCGTCGAAGCCATAACGTGGGAGATATCGATTGGTGTTGGGACGCCTTGTCTACGCCAGCGCTGCCATCCCGCGTGTTCCGGGCCACCTTGGAAAAAGCTCATTGAGACACCTTCGGTGTAATTCATCGCGGTAACGCTTAAGGCATCCAGATGCCCGGCGCTGATATTGCGAGAAATGGCAGAGAAATCGAGGTTTTCTTTGAGGAGCTGTCGCAGCGGCGCATTGTCCAGCAAGCCAATCGGTTTACCAACGGCAACGCCGGAGTTGAATAGAGATAATAATAATCGCCATGCGTTATTTAATACACCGAGCCAGTCCGAACGGTAAATGGAATTCGGGCTTAGGTTCATCCAAAGATTTTCCAGCCAGTCAGCGGCCTCGCAGAAATCGTCGGCGCGGGTGGCCAAGGCGGCTGCGTTGATCGCACCTGCGGATGTTCCGCACAATATTCGGTAGGGATTGCGAATGCCGCGATTTTTATGGATGGTGGCAAGCGCTTTGATAACCCCTACCTGATAGGCGACACGTGCACCGCCGCCGGGCAAGATGAGTGCGACATCATGAACTACGGCCGGAGGAGCTGCTTTCTTCATTATTTGCTGTGTCCACGTAAACCGGCATCCGCCAAAACCCGTGTGGCTATTTCTTCAATGGATGCGTGTGTTGAATCTATACAGGGAATACCAAAGCGTTTGAATAGCTGCTCGGCCTGCCGCACCTCGTACTCGCATTGGGATAGGGTAGAGTAGCGGGCATTCGCCCGGCGCTCGGTACGAATGGTGGCGAGCCGCCCCGGCTCAATGGTCAGGCCATAGAGTTTATTGCGGTATTCAGCCAGGGGCTTGGGCAGTCGCCCCGTATCAAGATCGTCGTCGGTGAGCGGGTAGTTCGCAACGAATACACCGGTCTGCAGGGCGAGGTAGAGACTGGTCGGCGTTTTGCCGCTTCGTGACACCCCAATCAAGATTAATTCAGCCTGGCTGTAACGGTCGACTTTGGCGCCATCGTCGTTGTCCAGTGCGTAATTGACGGCATCGATGCGATTCTTGTAGTTGGGTTCGTTGGTAACGCTGTGCGCACCGCCGACCGTAAAGGATGACTTTATGCCCAGCGCCTCTTCGAGTGGCGAAAGAAATGTGGACAAAATGTCGACAGTAAAACCCGCACTTTTTTTGATAATATCGCGAATCTCAGCATTCACGATGGTGTCAAAGATAATCGGAGCGATGCCATCGCGTTCTGCCACCCGGTCTATTCTTTCGGCCGCAGAGCGTGCCTTGTCGACATTGTCGATGTAGGGCAATATTACGCGCTCAAAGCGCAAGCCCTCAAACTGGGCGAGTAAACTGCTCCCTAAGGCTTCAGCAGTAATACCGGTACTGTCTGAGATGAAGAAGGCTGTTCTTTTCATTAGTTCAGTCACTTCGCAGCGGGCACTCCAAACAGTCATTCAGGGCGGAAATTTTAGACAATTTCCAGTATGATACGCCAACTTTTAAACCCATACCTCACTAGTCTACACAATAGTCACGTAATCATTAACGGGAGTCCACTTTGTCTGAATACGTCCTATGGTTTCAAGATCTCGGCATGGATGACGTCGAGCGCGTCGGTGGTAAGAATGCCTCACTGGGAGAGATGATCAGCGAGCTGGCCGGTGCCGGCGTGTCGGTGCCCGGTGGTTACGCAACCACGGCAGATGCCTATCGGGATTTTCTGCAGCAAAGCGGCCTTAACGAGCGTATTAAAGCGCGTCTGGAAGGGCTTGATGTTGACGATGTCAAAACCCTAGTCGAAACCGGTAAAGATATTCGCCAGTGGATAATCGAGACCCCCTTTCCGAAGGCTCTGGACGAAGCTGTGAGCAGCGCTTTTGCCGAATTGGCTGGCAGTGACGGCGATATATCGGTGGCCGTGCGTTCGTCGGCGACGGCTGAAGACTTGCCGGATGCATCCTTTGCCGGTCAGCAGGAAACCTTCCTGAATATTCGTGGCCTCGACAATGTAAAAATCGCTATAAAAGAGGTTTTTGCCTCTCTCTACAATGATCGCGCTATTGCCTACCGTGTTCACAAAGGCTTTGAGCATGCAGATGTTGCCCTTTCGGCGGGCATCCAGCGCATGGTGCGCTCGGACATCGGTGCCAGCGGTGTGATGTTCAGTATGGACACGGAGTCAGGCTTCGACGGCGTTGTGTTTATTACGGCGTCCTACGGTCTGGGTGAAACGGTTGTGCAGGGATCGGTTAACCCGGACGAATTCTACGTTCACAAGAACATTCTGGAGTCGGGGAAGCACGCTGTGTTGCGCCGCAATCTGGGCGGCAAAGCCATCAAGATGATTTATGGCAGCGAAGCCTCCGCGGGAAAATCAGTGCAAACCGTTGATGTAGACGAGGCTGAGCGCAATCGCTTTTCTATCGACGACAGCGACGTCATGGAGCTTGCGAAGCAAGCCTTGATTATCGAAAAACATTACAAGCGCCCGATGGACATCGAGTGGGCCAAGGACGGGGATACCGGCAAAATCTTCATCGTGCAGGCGCGCCCTGAAACCGTGAAGAGCCAGGAATCGGGTACCTTGATGGAACGTTATCTGCTCAAAGAGCAGGGTAAGGTTCTGTGTGAAGGCCGTTCGATTGGCCAGCGTATAGGCAGCGGTCCGGTGCGGGTGATATCCGACCTGTCGGAAATGGACAAGGTCGAAAAAGGCGATGTGCTGGTAACCGATATGACCGACCCTGATTGGGAGCCGGTCATGAAGCGCGCCTCGGCCATAGTGACCAACCGCGGCGGACGTACCTGTCACGCCGCGATCATTGCCCGTGAGCTTGGCATTCCGGCTGTCGTTGGTTGTGGCGATGCTACCAGATTGCTGTCCGAAGGACACAAGGTCACCGTTTCCTGCGCCGAAGGAGATACCGGCTTGGTGTACGAGGGCCAGCTGGATTTTGCTATCAGTCGCAATGAATTGACCAGCATGCCTGAGTTGCCCTTTAAAATTATGATGAACGTGGGCAACCCGGACCGCGCTTTTGATTTTCAGGCCTACCCTAATGCCGGTGTTGGGCTGGCGCGGCTCGAGTTTATTATCAATCGCATGATTGGCGTGCACCCGAAAGCGCTTATGGAATTCGACAGACTGCCGAGGGACGTACAGCAGGCGGTGAGTCGCCGTATTGCCGGCTACGCCTCGCCCGTTGATTTTTATGTTGAAAAACTGGTTGAGGGCATCGCCACTATTGCGGGTGCTTTTTATCCCAAGCGCGTTATAGTGCGTATGTCAGATTTCAAATCCAACGAGTATGCCCATCTGGTCGGTGGCAGCTTGTACGAGCCTGAAGAAGAAAACCCCATGCTCGGTTTTCGCGGAGCCTCGCGCTACATATCCGACTCCTTCCGTGAATGCTTTGAACTCGAATGTCGCGCACTGAAAAAAGTTCGCAATGAAATGGGCCTTACCAACGTCGAGATTATGGTGCCCTTTGTGCGCACTGTTGGCGAGGCCAGGCAGGTAGTTGAGTTGCTTGCAGAAAACGGATTGAGCCGCGGTGAAAATGGCCTGAAGATTATTATGATGTGCGAGTTGCCCGCCAATGCGCTGTTGGCAGATCAATTTCTTGAATATTTTGACGGCTTCTCTATAGGGTCAAACGATCTTACCCAGTTAACGCTCGGCCTGGATCGGGATTCCGGTTTGATCGCCCACCTCTTTGATGAGCGCAATGATGCAGTCAAAGTCTTGCTGAAAAGCGCGATTGATGCCTGTAAGAAACAGGGCAAATACATTGGCATTTGCGGACAGGGGCCATCGGATCACGCCGACTTCGCGCTTTGGCTGGTTGAGCAGGGGATTGACAGTGTGTCGCTAAATCCCGATTCTGTGTTGGATACGTGGATGTTTCTTAGCGAGCAGTTAGCTGAGAAAAGCTAACAGCGGTTTCGCCTGCGGGGCAGGCTCCTACGGGATATTGTTCCTGTAGGAATGCCCTAGCCCTGCTCGCGATAAGAAGCTGCTACAGCACCGCGATGATTCGCGGCTCCTGCGGAGTGATATGTAGGAGCCTGCCCTGCAGGCGAATGGATTCAGGAGCCAATATTTATGCGGTATTTCTCTTTAGAAAAACTGATTAATCTGCATGACGGCTACCGTAAAACCTTTAAAATAGATGAGCACCACCTTCTACTAATTCAGGAAGATGGCGATCGCTTTCTGATCGAGTCTTTCTGCCCCCATCGGGAACACTCCCTGATAGATGCCACCGTATTTGGCGATTCGATTAGCTGCCCTCACCATCAATATCAGTTTCATCTGGGTAGCGGGGACATCTTGCGACGAACAGAAGAACCCTGCAGGAAATTGCGTATTTACGACTTGGTGGAAGAGGAGCGTGATGTCGGAGTGCTGTTATAGCTTTACTGCTTTACAGTACGCTCAAGCGACGCAAGCGGGAATCTTCGCGAGCCTGATTCCACAGCAGGTCAAACTGTAAAATATAGTTCAAGGCCGTTGGACGATTGCTGAAATCTGCCCAGTGATTGTTTTTCTCTGCGCGTTTTGAGACCAGCAGTCCGGCGTTATCCGCGACCAGAAACTCCTCGTCGACCTGGCCGGCCTGATCTTCAGGCAGGGCCCGCAAAAAAATCGAAGAATTCAGACGTTGTTGCAACTCCAGTATTCTGTGTCCTCGCCCGGCTAATAAGTCGGGCCGCAACACCAGTATGCGTATTTCCGTGGATTTATGGAGCCGGGCCAGTTCAGACAGAGCCGAGCGCACGGTTTCATTGTCGTAGATGTCCGGATTGAGCGACTCGCTGAAGATGCGCAGTTGATGGCGGCTTTGTGAGGCTAAAGAGGCGACCGTGGCCGCCAGATCAGTAATCGCATGTTTGCCTGCATCCTTACCGAGAATAAAATCTTCCCTGAACCGCAGGCGCATGGATTGGTGGGGGATGCCTGCGTCCTGAAATACAGGTCCGTAGGCCTTGAAGCCAAAGGCTTCATAGAATCCGGTGACCTGTTCCTGACTGTGCAGCCAGGCTTCGCGCAGATTCAACATTTTGGCGTGACGCAGTGCTTTGTTTAACAGGGCCTTGCCAACGCCGTGCATACGAAACCCGGGCAGAACCGCAAGGCGGCCAATATGGCCGTCGCGCAGCATACGAACGGTGCCAATGGCTTTATCCTTGTCGATTGCCAGCCAGTGGTAGGCACGCTCATCTTCGCCATCCCATTCGAGCGCTTCGGGAACAGACTGTTCCTTGACAAAAACCTCGTGCCGCACCGTGCGAAGTGCGTCCAGATGTTCGCTCCAGCTTGCTTCAACAATGTTCATAATTCTGGCTCGTCGGAGTCACCACAGATTGCTCCGGTCGACAGCAGAAAATGTGCGATGTCCGCACATTCCTGTCTTATCGTAAACCATAGCTCATCTGCCAATCTTTCGCCGGGAAGAAGATCGCAAATAATTCGCAGTTTCGGGAAGTCATGTAGCTTGCAATCCAGAGCGCAGCCGTTGGCGAAGAGAATGCAGTCATTGTCGTCTTGATAAAGGGTCAAGCGCGCATCCAGAGCGCGAAAGACCTCCTCGTAGTCGTTTGGAACACCGGGGCTGACGTGGCCGCCAAAGTCGTCAGCGGCTTCGGTAACCAATCCACCAAAGCTCTTGATCAGCGTTTTACTGTCCAGCTTGGCAAGTAATAGCTCACGCAGGGCCTCGACGTGCTCCGGCCCCAGGGTATTGCCCTGTTTCAGGGTGGCGGGCAGGTCGCGGTAGCGCTCGGACTCGACAAATTGTGCGCTGGCTTCGTCGCTCCAGCAACTCAGGATTTCAGCGCAGGAAGGCGCCCTGAAACCGATCGATAGCGTGATGCAGTCATCGCCCTGCGCGGTTCCCCAATGAGCTGTGCCGGGAGGGATGTACAGGATGTCGCCAGCTTCCAGAATGTGCCGCGAGCTTTCCTGAAAGTCGCTTAGCAATTTCAGCGCACTTTCGCTGCGCAATGGAGTATCGTCGTTGCAGTCTTGGCCGAGGCGCCATTCCCGGCGGCCGCTACCCTGTAGGAGAAAGACGTCGTAGTTGTCGAAGTGGGGACCGACGCCACCACCGTCGGTGGCATAGCTCACCATGATGTCATCGATGCGCCAGCACGGTAGAAAATTGAAGTGTGCGACTAGTTCCGCCACCTCGGGAATCCAGTGGTCAACTCGTTGAACGAGTAAGGTCCATCCGCCTGCGGGGAGCTTGCTAAAATCTTCCGGCGTGAAGGGTCCCTGCTCCAGTTGCCAGTTGCCGGCTTTGTGCTGAATGACG
>JBFJTG010000132.1:0-8408 GCA_041625575.1 Litorivivens sp. | reverse complement strand
GGTAGAAAGCCTCGTTAAACCCCGCATTGGCAAGCCGCTGGCCATGGGCAACGAAGGCGCCGGAACCGTTATCAAAGCCGGTGCCGGCAAGGCAGCCCAAGCCCTGCTAGGCAAAACCGTCGCGGTAATGGATGGCGCGCTGTATTGCCAGTATCGAAAAGTTAATGTCATGCAGTGCCTGCCACTCAACGAAGGCACAACAGCCAAACAAGGCGCCTCGTGCTTTGTTAATCCACTGACAGCACTGGGTTTTGTAGAAACCATGCGCGCCGAAGGCTTCAAGGCGATTATCCATACCGCTGCCGCATCCAACCTCGGCCAAATGCTGAACCGCATTTGCCTGAATGACGGCATCAATCTGATCAATATTGTGCGCAAACCCGAGCAGGTAGAACTACTGAAGTCGCAGGGCGCAAAATACGTTTTCAACTCCGGCGATGCCAACTTCCGCAATGACCTTACTGATGCCATTGCAGAAACCGAGGCCTACGTCGCTTTCGATGCTACCGGCGGCGGCAATTTAGGCAGCAGCATTCTCGGCTGTATGGAACGCGCTGCCCTAAAGGATACCAAGCTCTCTGGCCCTTACGGTTCCAACACCTTTAAGCAACTCTATATCTATGGCGGACTGGATCGCTCGCCAACCGTCATCAATCGAAACTTCGGCTTTAGCTGGGGCTTGAATGGCTGGTTGCTAACGCCTTTTCTACAAAAAGTAGGAATGGAGAAAACCATGGAGCTACGCAAGCGTGTGGCGGACGAATTAACCACAACCTTTGCCAGCCACTACAGCGATGAAATATCGCTTGTTGAAGCTCTGCAAAAAGATATTGTGGCCAGCTACAGTCAGCAAGCAACTGGCAAAAAGTACCTGATCAATCCCAGTAAATAGGTACTCCTGCGGGGCAGCAGCTGATAGTTGCAGCCCCGCTCTTCCAAGCACCGTCCCCACGCTCTACCATTAGCCCGATTCTCACGGGGCAGAAGAATGGAATCGCAACTCTTTTACCTATTGGCAGCAGACGCCCTGCTGCTCACCCACGTGCTATTTGTGCTGTTTGTCGTGGGAGGCCTGTTGCTCATTTTTGCAGGAAAAATACGGTCGTGGGCCTGGGTGCGAAATCCCCTGTTTCGGCTAGTCCATTTACTAGCGATTGGCATTGTTGTGCTGCTGTCATGGTTGGGATTGATCTGTCCACTGACCACCTGGGAAATGGCCCTGAGAGAAAAGGCGGGCGAAGCTATTTATACCGGTAGTTTTATCGCGCATTGGCTGGAAGCGATCTTGTATTACAGCGCGCCTGACTGGGTTTTCGTCACCCTTTACACTGCATTCGCGCTGCTGGTTTTACTTAGCTGGCTTTGGGTTAAACCGCGTCCACTACACATCAATAAAAACAAACGAACGGAGTCATGAAAGAAATGCTGCTACTCTGCTTTCTTGCCACGGCATTAATGCCGAGCGTCTAACCAGCAAGCGCTAATGTGGCGTAACACTGGCTATCGGCTTCTGCTTACGACAATCAGACCGGGGCTAACACCGCAGTAACAGCCCGCTTAATATCGCGACATCAGCCACCGGAGCCTAGCCGCCAAAATCCCAGCGCGCACTCAGCATGTAGGTCGTCTGGTCCGGCATCGGAGCAATGGTATAGTTGCCCGGCAAAAGCGGCTGATCGAGTATCAGCAAAGAATCTTTTACCTGCGTCAGATTCTTCGCGTGCAGGGCCACCGACCAGCCAGCGTCCTCCGATCTAACGCCAAAACCCATATCAACGCGCGTAGTACCGGCCTGATAGGTATTGGGGTCAATATCAGAATCCAGAAAACGGCCGTCGTTGTAACTCACGTTCAAGCGAATATTAGCGCGCAGATGATCTATACCGAACAGTGAGAATTCGTAGCGTGGGGACAATGTTGCGTTCCACTGTGAGGCGTAGGGCAAGGGTTTACCGGCCAAGTCCTGTCCGCTGTCCTGGCCCGAGGTAAAGATCGGCGGGCCATCAGGGAAATTCTTATAGATTGCATCCAGATAACCCACACTGCCGGCAATGCTGAGTCCGGCAAGCGGCGGCAGCCAGAAGAAATCCAGTTCGGCACCACGACTTTCCGATTCCGGTGCATTGTCCGTGACCAGCGTTACGCCATTGAAAGTTCGAATTTGCAAATCGTCTACCTGGGAATCAAAAACTGCCATATTCAATACTAGCGAGCCTTGAAGCAAACGTGACTTCAAACCGACTTCGTAAGTAACGGCAGATTCCGCAGCATACTCCAAAGAATTAGGATTCAACGGCGCAAAATCGAAGCCTCCGGCTTTGAAGCCCTTAACGGCGGTGAAGTAGGTATTAAGGTCTTGCAGCAGCTCATAGTTAATCGCGAATTTGGGTGAAACATTAGTTTCCTTCCGCTTTAGATCCGGCGCGGTAAACGTCTCCTGCTGCAGCGATCCAGCGGAAAAACTATTCCCTTCAGCCACTGCCGAAAACGATACGCCCGTCGACTCATCCTCGCCGTAGCGCAGGCCAAAAGTAAGATTGAGTCGGTCAGTAACACCCCAGTTCAGCTGTGAAAACAGCGCATACGAGGTCGTTTCTGCCGAGGTGCCGGCGATAAAGCGCTCACGCTCGCCCGCAACAATCAGACCATTGCTATCGACCGGCAATCCCAGTAAAACCGGATCGAAAGGCAGCTGTTGATTCTGCACAATGGCGCCGGCACGCGCGAAGGCAAATAAGCCGTTCAGATCGACATCGATATCCTGAAATACATTGACCTTGGATTCCTGACCAAACAAACCCACCACAAAGTCGACATCGCTACCCAGCCCGAAGAGTGATGATGCAGTGCCGTCAAAACGAAACTCCACCGAACGCGCCGAATAGGGATTGCCTCTTGGAGGGCCGTTAAACACAACAAGATTTACAGGCGAGTAGTCAACGTCAAGCGCGTAGGGTGTTTTGACCTGGGACCAGGCCAATATCGATGTGAGCTGCGTACTATCGAGGCCAAAGAAGGGAGGCGTTTGCCAGATCAACTGCATTGATGCGGCGTCAGTTTCCCGATCCGACAAGGTCAGACCGTCCGTTGACGTGTTTTGATCGTAGGCATCGGTTTCTGTCGCAGGGTCATATTCCCTGAATACACGCAAACTCCTTTCGCTGGCTATATAGAGTGACTGGGTATAACCCTTGGTGCGGGACCTGGCGCGCAGCAAATTGAACTTGGCCGCAAGTACGTCGTTTATATCCCAAAGCAACTTTACGCGAATGCCCTCATCACGCTGGGTCTGCTGCTCCTGACGGGTGCTGTTATATTCGAGGGTATCGCCGTCGCTGAGTCTAATCGCAATGCGGCCTAGCAGGCGATCGCCAATGAGTGGCCCGGAAATGGCCATTTCATAGCTATCACTGGTTACGTCTTCATTTCGCGCGTAACTGATATAGCCCTCGGGCTCGTCTGTAGGGGCCGCCGTATGAAAATTGAAAACTCCTCCCAGAGTATTCTTGCCGAATAGCGTGCCCTGCGGTCCTCGCAAAACCTCCAGTCGCTCCAGATCAAAGACAGCATCCTGCGTAAATGTCGAGCGGCCAAAGGGCACGTCATCAATCACCAGTCCGATAGAGGGTTCAAAGCCAATGCCAAGAGGCGGTGTTCCAAAGCCCCTTATGGTGACCGTGGTATAGAGTGACAACGATGCATCAAAATTCACATTGGGAATATAGCGGGTGATTTCACCGACATCACTAATCCCGGATTCCTTGATAAAATCGCTGCCGATCACCGAAATTGACAGTGGCACGTCCTGAGCGCTTTCAACGCGCTTGTTCGCCGTGACCAATACTTCCTCGATAACACGAGAATCCGCGAACACGGTTGGCGAACCGATAGCAATACAGATAAGTGTAAGCGGCGCTACGAAACGGTGACGGCGATTTTTACGAAACCGGAAAAATGAGACAAACGACTTGGCGTTGTTCAAGGCTTACTACCCCTTTTTCTTTGTTGTTATTCCAGAGGCCTGGCTTTTGAGAACTATAACACTGAGATCTTCCCCATACGAAGGAAACTATCGCTTGATTTCACGTGAAGGCAGCGGGGATTTCTTGAACTAAATTGAAACAGCATCAAGCTGCCCGAGTTCGGCTAACGTATCCTGCATTTTATCCCATTGCGCGAGCAGTAGCCGTCGGCGCCCTGCCTCATCCGCAGGAATTGCCTCGGCCGGCACGCGCCAAAAGCGGATTCGCACCGTTGTATCCAGCCAAGCGCCATTAAATAACGTATTGAAATCTGACGAGCCTTCAAAGCCGGTATGAGCGCAAAAAAGTAAATCCTTGTGTGGAGCCCCTTCGATAAGCGCCAGCGCGCCAGCCAGTTTGGGGGGAAGCAAGGATTCCCAGCGTTCAGCTTTCGCCACAAAATCAGGGGATGAGCGTTCACGCAAACTGCGTAGGACACGTTCGCGCTTCTCTGGCGCAAAACGCGTTCCCTCCATATAGAGCACCAAACAGTCCTCGGGGCTCGCACTGGCCGCGAGCGACTTTATTTCCGCTAATGCCGGCGCCATATCTTCCGCCACACGGTCCAGAAAAGTGTTCGGTAAACGATTTCCAACAATATCCAGACAGGGGTCTAGCAACAACTCCCTTTTCAACACGTAACGCACACTCAAGCCTCTGGCCAAGGCGTAAAAGGAAACCGGGAAAATTGTGTCCCCAAGACTGGTATGTCTGGGCAACACGATGGCCCCTGCCCCGTCGAGTGCGCTTTCACCGTCAATGACGAAACGCAGCCTGAACAATCTTTGCGCGCTGGTTCGCAATGCTTCGGCCCACCAAAATTGCAGTGCCGTATTGGCCTGCGAGTAATCTTCCCCTGGCAAACGAAACGCCGCATACCGCAGCCACAGGTAGCCGCTGCCGATAATGCCGATAATTTCGCAGAGTAAATAAGCCACAAAGAAACACAAACAGCGCAGCGCGGATCGCGCGCCCGCAAATATGCAACCCGCCAGCCAGCTCAAAGGCAACCATAGCGGCGCACTCAATAGCATGAGGGCTGTCAGCGAAAAATAGAGCGGGATGGACACCAGTCGACGCAGTAAGGCATGCTTAAGTAGCCACTTCATGGGCTTTAAATCTTCCTTTTCGGCCATTTGAATAGGGTATACGCAAACGCGCTGAGCTTAGATCTTAGCCAATTACTTTGAGCGACACATTAAGAAATTGCCGATAATGCGGAAATGAACAATTTCAGCCTAGCCCACTTTCCGTTAAACTTATGTCCACTAAGCACTACCTACAAACGGGCTGCTCCGCCCAACTCATGCAGGACAATCCTATCCCATGTTCGGATACCGCCACGGCTTTCACGCAGGAAATTTCGCCGACGTGTTCAAGCACGTTATTCTCGTGCAGCTACTAAAATCCCTGCATAAAAAAGAGAAGCCTTTCTTTGTCCTCGATACGCATGGAGGCGCTGGCCGCTACAATTTGCGCTCGGCAGAGGCCCAAAAAGTCGGAGAGTATAAAGAGGGCATTGCCCGACTATGGGATGTATCAAAACTGGAGCCCGAGCTCCTCGAATACCTGCACGTTATAAAAAGTTTTAATCCGGGCAAGACGCTAGACACTTATCCTGGCTCGCCGCGGATCATTGCACAGTTTCTTCGACGTCAAGACCGGCTCGTCATTTGCGAACTACATCCCCGCGAACACCCCATTCTGGCTAAAGAAATGGCTGACAACCGCCAGACAAAAGTTTTGCTGGAAGACGCCTATAAGTCACTAAAGTCCCAAATTCCACCACTCGAAGGCCGCGGCCTGATATTTATGGACCCTTCCTTCGAAATGAACGGCGAATTTGAGCGCCTGCAAGAGGCCGTAGCGGTGCTCCAAAAGCGTTGGCGCCACGGTACGATTGCCATCTGGTACCCGATACTGGATCGCGAACCCAGCGCCCGCTTTCACAAGGCACTTAAAAAGCTCGCTATCGATAATTTACTGTGCCTGGAACTCGGCATTACACCTTACAGTTCGGAACGCGGCATGCACGGTTGCGGCATGGTGATTATCAATCCACCCTGGCAACTGGACACCGCCATGGAACGCGTGCTCCCTGAACTGCAGCGCCACCTCGCAGCGGGCACCGAAGCCCAAACACGACTGGAGTGGTTTAGCCGCACATAAGCCGTGTCGATGCTGATCCGAACACAGTGTCGCCAGCGCCACGTCGATTCGACTTGTTAATTTCAATGCAATTTCCACAAAAAATATTTCAAGCGCCTTGCGGCGTCGGGAATGGAGTTACGTTCTTAACAAATGCAGGGATCGCCATAATCCACAGCCATAGGTTATAGTAAAGTAACCCCTGATCAGGACGATCGGCACGACGCCTTAATAATAAATACAGAGGTCTTGTCCATGGTTCACCTTCGCCTGCACCGCGCTGCCCTGTTAACTGGCTCGGCTTTGCTAACGCTTCCCCTGCTCGGCCATACCCAGCAAAATGCCGAACGCTCCCTGGCACTCGAAGAAATTGTTGTAACGGCGCAGAAACGCGCGGAGTCTTTGCAGGATACACCCATCGCGCTGGATGCCTTTTCGGAGGCGGCACTAGAGCGCGAAGGTATTTCCAATGTGGGTGATCTGGCCAATAATGTTCCGGCTCTGACGATAGAACCTTTCCCTATCAACAATACCCAACTGCGGATCTATATACGCGGCATTGGACTGATTGATGCTCAGGTCACACAGGACCCTCCCATTGGGGTTTATATCGACGGCGCCTATATTGCGAGATCGTCCGGTCTGGCAACGGATATCGCCGACTTACAGCGCATCGAAGTACTGAGGGGACCACAGGGAACGCTATACGGTCGCAATTCAACGGGCGGTGCAATCAACCTGATAACCAAGCGACCAAACCCCGAAACTGTAGAGTTCAAGCAGGCCTTTACCGCTGGCAATCGCAATCTCTTTTCATCGAAAACCTCCCTCAACATTCCCGTGAGCGATCGGGCCGCCCTGAAAGCCGCTTATTTTGTCAAAGACGTCGACGGCTTCATTGACAATAAAGGACCGGGCGGCGACTACGGTGACAAAGAGATAGAGGGCTACCGAGTCGACTTTAGCTGGGATATCTCGGACCAATGGCGTCTGGACTATGCCTTCGACAATACTGACGTCGATCATTTCAATTACACCTACACTCCAATATTTCCGTCGGCTCCCGTCAACACCGGCGACGCCTCCGGCGATGCCGTTCAGAACCTGATACGCGAAGGCTCGCACAGCTATTATCAGGGCGTGTATACGATGGACAAAGATGATCGCCCGGACCGTCTGGATTCAGCGGTACCCCTGCTCCCCTCCGAAACCCGAATCCGGGGCCAGCAGTTGACTCTCGCCTACAGCTTTAGTGATGAGCTTGAGATCAAATATATTTACGCACGACGAGAGCTCTTTGACGGCGCAGCCATCGATCTGGGATCCGGCCCTACCTCAGACGGGTATCGGCTGGACAACAACGCCATTTTTAGCTTTGATCACACCTCATCGACTGGCACCCCGGTTCGACGAACGACCCAGTACCGAGACACTCGCCCGGAACTGGACCAGGAGCAATTTTCACACGAACTACAATTTTTAGGTTCCGCGCTCAATGAGCAGCTGTCTTACATCACCGGACTCTATTACTTTAAGGAAGATGGTGTAGAAGACAATAAAGAAGTACACCACCAACTCTCCGGCCCTCTGGGCAATACCGGCCAGCGCGTGGAAGTACTCACCCAGCAGCATGCAACCATCGCGAATGACGCTTGGGCGATCTTTAGCCAAGTCACCTGGAACCCGGATTTTCTGGAAAACAGACTATCATTAACGCTCGGGGCGAGGCATTCGGAAGATGGTCGAAAGTCCGAGTTCTTTAGACGACTGGCCACCTACCTTGTTATACCGGGCGACGGCGATCCGCTCGATAGAGACGTCAACGACATCGGTATTAAAATCCAAGATATCACCATAGACCCAACCGGCGATAACGACTACCAGGACGACTCATTCGCCTATATTGTCGAGTTCGACCTAAACGAAAACATCAATCTTTACGCGAAACAAACGGAGGCCTACAAAAGTGGTGGTTTTAACATCCGCGAGCCGGTCGGCGGCGCCGTTGGCGGTGAGGCCTCAGAGCGGCGTTTTCGCAATGGCTTTGATCAGGAAAAAGTCACCGCCCAGGAAATTGGTGTGAAGGCGCAGTTTATGGACAATCGCTTGCGGATGAATAGCGACATTTTTCGTAGCAAATTTAAAGACCAGCAATTGAACTTTAGTATTCCCGGGAGCCTGACCGATACCTCGGTGGCAAACGCCGGCAGTTCAACCTTGCAAGGATATGAACTCGAT
>JBFJTG010000131.1:0-8584 GCA_041625575.1 Litorivivens sp. | reverse complement strand
GCTAGCCGCACGGCAAAAGGGTGAAGATCGACGCACCGTCGCCGTGATCGGTGACGGCGCAATGACCGCTGGCATGGCCTTCGAGGCCATCAACCACGCCGCCCACTGCAACGCCAATATGTTGGTGGTGCTAAACGACAACCAGATGTCGATTTCAAAAAACGAAGGCGGCCTCAACACTTACTTCTCGAAAATATGGGCCTCCAAGGTCTATAACAATATTCGTAGTGGCGGGAAGGAAATTCTCGCCAAGCTACCCGGCAACCCCAAAGAATTGGTGGGTCGCCTGGAAGAATATATGAAGGGCATGGTCGCCCCCGCCACCCTGTTTGAAGAACTCGGTTTTAACTATATCGGCCCCATCGATGGCCACGACCTCGACGTACTGATACCGACGATTCGGAACATGCGCGATCTTGAAGGTCCGCAGCTACTACATATTATTACCCGCAAAGGGAAGGGTTTCGAACCCGCAGAGCTAGACCCTATTGGCTACCATGCCATCACCAAGATCGAGCCCAAGCCAACCCAGCCCAAAGCCGTAAGCAAAGCCAAAGGCCCCAAGTACCAAAAGGTATTCGGCGATTGGCTCTGCGACATGGCTGCACAGGATCCGCTGCTGGTCGGCATAACTCCCGCGATGGGCGAGGGCTCGGGCATGGTGGAATTTTCCGAGCGCTTTAGCGAGCGATACTACGACGTAGCCATCGCCGAACAGCATGCCTTAACGCTGGCAGCCGGTATGGCATGCGATGGCCTCAAGCCCGTGGTCGCCATTTATTCGACCTTTTTGCAGCGCGGCTACGACCAGTTAATTCACGATATCGCTTTGCAGAATCTGGATGTGACTTTCGGCATAGACCGCGCCGGACTCGTTGGCGAAGACGGCCCAACCCACGCCGGAGCCTTTGACCTAAGTTACTTGCGCTGCATTCCCAACATGCTCATCGCGGCGCCCTCGGACGAAAATGAAACCCGGCAACTGCTCTATACCGCCTATCAGCACCAGGGCCCTGCGGCTGTTCGCTACCCGCGCGGTACCGGCCCAGGTGCACTGATCGAGCGAGAAATGCAGGCGCTTCCCCTTGGTAAGGGCCTGAAGAAACGCAAGGGCAAGCGCGTTGCCATTCTAAGCTTTGGCACCCTTTTGCCTGCGGCCATGGCCGCAGCGGAAAAACTTAACGCCAGTGTTGCCGATATGCGCTTTGTGAAACCCCTGGACGAAGCCCTCATACTAGAGCTGGCCGACTCCCACTCGCTTATAGTGACGCTGGAAGAAAACGCCATTTCGGGCGGCGCTGGCAGTGCCGTTAACGAGTTTCTGGCATTGAACCAACGTCAAATCGGCATTCTTAATCTGGGCTTGCCGGATGAATTTACCGACCACGGCGATCACAGCGAAATGCTCCGGGCTTGTGGGCTAAACGCCGACGGCGTGTACCAGTCTATTTGCTCTCGAATGGAAACCGAAGAGGCGCTGGCTGCGCCTCGCTAGACCTCGGATTCCCGCGCCAACTCAACTCTGGGCGCGACGGGCCGGCTAACCAAAGGCCAAAACAATTCTTCAGCCCAGTGCAAACGTCCGGAGTGGGGCAAACCTATACGAGTTTGCACTTTTTCCGGGATTTTCCCGGTACCAAACAGGGTATCCCAGAGAAAAAACACCACTGCGTAATTCCCGCGCGAATGCCCTTCGCGCCCCATTCCATGATGAGCATGATGGGTATCCGGCGTCGTAATCACCCGGCGCACAACTGCCCAAACCGGGCGAAACACCGGCAGCTTTTCCCACATCCACAAATCCCAGCGACTGCTCATATGCGTCACGATATTCACTGTGAAGGTGACAGCCGTGATTGCAAAGTAAACCTCCAACAGGCCCATATAGACCAGCAGCGCTGCAATCCACGATTGCGGGAGTAAGAGTGTCCAGAAAACGTTGTAGCGAAAGACCAGACCCACATTCATCGCGGTGCCACTGTGATGGGTACGATGCAGCTTCCACAGCCAGCGCCATTCGTGGGCATAACGGTGTAGCCAGTAATGCAGAAAATCTTCCAGCAGGATAAAGGCAAAAAAGGCGGGCCAGAACGGCCAGTGCGACCAGCCGCCACCGGATTCGGGCAAGAAGGTCAGTATCGCCCAGCCACTCAGCGCACCCAGTACAGGCCCCGACAAGCCAACTTGAGCCAACAGACCCACAAGACTGAATACCGCATCACGCCCTGCCTGACGACTACGCTGTATGCGACCCCGCGCCAGCTCCAGCATATAGGCCAGAAGAAATGCGCCGAGTATAAATAAACCCAATTGCTGCTCAATGCTCATCATATGAACCTTTTCCAGGATGCTCTTTGAGCTAAAGATTACCTCCCACCCCAAATTAAAACAAGTGATTTAATTTGGGGCTAAATCAAAGCACACGAAGCAGCAAGCCAAGCTTGAGAAGATTGGGAGAGATAAGAGAGAGGGGAAAACAGGATAGTACTAAGGCTGGAAGCCGGGTAATGGCGGCACAGCAGAGCGCCGAATTTAACCGCGAAAAATCTTAGACAGCAAACGCACAAGGCCTGCTAGCAGGCGAGCTAGTGATCAAACAGGTGCCCCATTTTTCCGCCCTTGGTCGCCAGATAGCGCTCATTGTAGGGGTTTTCGCCCGTGCGCAAGGGGATGCGCTCTACGACTTCGATGCCGTGCTGGGTTAGCGCATCGACCTTGCGCGGATTATTGGTCATCAAACGCAATTGGGTGATACCCAATTTGCTACACATGACTTTGCAGATACTGTAATCACGGCTATCGGCGTGAAAGCCAAGCTGCTCATTGGCTTCAACCGTGTCTGCGCCTTCGTCCTGGAGTTTGTATGCCCGGATTTTATTGAGCAAGCCTATACCACGGCCTTCCTGGCGAAGATAAAACAGGGCTCCGCGCCCCTCTTCTGCAATTTTCTGTAAGGCCGCTTCCAGTTGCGAGCCACAATCGCAGCGCATGCTAAATAGAGCGTCACCGGTCAAACATTCGGAGTGTACGCGTCCCAATACGGGCAACTCAGTACTCACATCACCTAGCGTCAGTACAATATGCTCTTTCTGATTGTCGACGTCCTCAAAACCGTGGATATCAAACACCGCCCACGGTGTTGGCAGTTTTGAAGATTCGATGAATCGTAGTGACACTGAGCGCTCCAGCAAGTTTTTGGGAGGCGCAATTCTAGCTTGAATGAGCCCCGAATTCGACCGCAAATGCGCATCAGCGCTCTGCAAATACTCGCCGAATGAATTTGGGGGTTCACGACGGGGTCCCAACGTTGCAAAGGCCTGCAGTACACAGCGCCGGTTTTTGCTTACAAAAGCCGGGAAGGCGGGATAGCAAAGGTGGGGAGACCATTCACGAGCAGGGCTCGCTCCTACGAAAAATGACCTTCTCGTATTGCGATTATTCGCCTGCAGGGCAGGCTCCTACGAGGTAAAACCGTCTGTCGGGGTCTGCCCTGCAGGCGAGCAATTTCATTTACGACGGTAAGCCAAACTCAGTAGCGAGCTTTGAGTGTAAGAATATTGTCCTTTTCCTGCATATCCACGTGCTCAAGGTAGCTCATACCCAAAAGCACTTGCTCGGGATAATTACCCTCAATTACAACCGCCGGCACGTGATGGGCGACAATGCCTCCCACAGCCACCGAATTTAGCTTGACCCGGTAGGCCGGCGCCCGGCCGCTCGCTGTTGACACCATCGCTTTCTGGCCACGCTGATAATTGACGCCAAGCTGCCGTGCATGACCGGCACTCATCGCCATCAAATTGGCGCCGGTATCGAGCAATGCAGTAATTTGCCGACCGTTTATCTGTACCGTAGTGATGTACTTGAGGTGCTTGTCGCGGTGGAGGGTCACTTCTTTAGCGTCATTCTGCGTATAGCTTGCGCTGATACGAGAACTCAATGTCAGCTCTTGCTGCTTGCCCTGCCACTCAATAAGGGCGCGATCCGGGTTAGCGGAGAGTAGTTTGACGCCGCCAAAGGTTTGACCTTCCCGCAGCAATTTTTGCTGGCCATCGACCAATAAATAGGCGGAACCTTCAAACAGCGCGTTAACCTGAATATCAGCTACCGAGAACCCTACCTGCAGAGTAAGCAGGACAGGGCCCAGCCACCGCCGGGCTCTCACTGCGCGCCTCCGGCACCTAAATCGCTATGCAAAGCTAACAGTTCAGCCACAGTGGCCTCCACGTCATCAGATTCTGTGATAGCACTAATCATGGCACAGCTGCCCACACCTGTCGCCAGCACTTCGCGCGCGCGGCGGACGTCGATACCGCCAATGGCTGTCAGCGTGTACTGCTCACCGAGCATCGCCACCCACTTCGCCAGCTGACCAATGCCTTGCGGGCTAAAGGGCATAACTTTACTGGTCGTTGCGAAAATAGGCCCTAATGCAATATAGCTGGGTTTGAGCTTATGCGCTGTCGCTATCTCAAAGTAGCTGTGAGTACTGACACCCAAGCGCAGTCCGGCATTGCGTATGGCGGTGATATCGGCAGTTTGCACATCCTCCTGCCCCAAATGCACGCCGTAAGCGCCAGCCTCTATCGCCTCTTGCCAGTAATCATTAATAAACAAACGGGCATTACATTGACGGCTGGCTGCAACGGCGCGCTCAATCTCGGCTTTCAGCTCCTCGCCCGTTTTGTCCTTTACCCGCAACTGAATGGTTGTAACGCCGAGCTTGAGCAAGCGCTCAACCCAAGCGGCGCTGTCCACCACAGGGTACAGTCCCAGATCACCGTCGCAATCAGGAAAGGGCACGGCGGCTTGTTGGCGCAAATTTTCACTCACCGAGGGTAAGTCCAGCCAATGTGTGGGCCAGCCCATATGAGCCACCGAACCCGGGCCACCACCGATTTGCGACGATAAACGCAAGCCTTGAGTGACGTAGGCTTTTCCCAGCACCAAAGCGTCGGGCAAGGCATAGCCCCGCGCCACGGCAGCGGCGACCGCAGCAGATAAAGTGCAGCCGGAACCATGGCTGTTCACTGTTTCAACATTGCGACCATGCAACCAAAAGCCGCTCTTTCCGTCCGTCCAGTAATCGAGACGCTCATCGTTCAAGGAGGGGAAATGACCACCGGTAATCAAGACAGAGCGAGCTCCCAGCTCAACGATATCCTTTGCAGCCTGCTCAATGTCATTTAGGCCGCGTAACTGTCGTCCCAGCAGGGCTTCCGCCTCGTTTCGGTTAGGCGTCAGCAAATCTACCCTCGGCAGTAATCTCTCACGCACTAATTGCGCGGCTTCACCGCTAAGCAGCGAGTCGCCGCTGCTCGCCCTGATAACCGGGTCACACACTACAAAGCCACTGTAGTCATCGAGGTACTTGATGACCATCTCGACCACTTCTTCACTGGCCATCATGCCAAGCTTGATCGCGTTGGCCGGCAAGTCACTATCCAGTGCGTTAATTTGTGCAGCCAGCGCCCGCCGCGGGGTCACCGCCACATAGCCAACGGCAAAACTGTTTTGCGCCGTAATTGCAGTAATAACGGTACAACCATGCACCGCGAAATCTTGGAAGGTAGCGAGATCCGCCTGAATGCCCGCGCCACCACCTGAGTCAGAACCGGCGATACTCCAGACGATGGGTTTACTTTGTGATGCCATTCAGGGGTCCTTAGTGGCGAATACGCCTCTTTATTATTGGATAGCGGCCCTTAGTAACCGCAATGCTGACGAATAATACTCCAGGCCTGATCGGCCGATTCCACGTAGGAAAACAGCTTCAGATCTTCCTCGCTAATCATGCCCTGTTCGGCCAGCTCGTTAAAGTTAATCACGCTCTCCCAAAAACTTTTACCAAATACCAGTACCGGCAAGTTTTTGACTTTTTGAGTTTGAATCAGGGTTAGCGCTTCAAAAAATTCATCCAAGGTACCGAAGCCGCCCGGAAAGACAACCAGGGCCTTCGCCCTCATCAAAAAATGCATCTTACGGATTGCAAAATAGTGGAAGCGAAAACTAAGATCAGGCGTAATCCAGGCATTCGGGCTTTGCTCATGGGGAAGTACTATATTCAGACCAATACTCTCTTCACCGACATCATCCGCGCCCCGATTGGCGGCCTCCATTATGCCGGGCCCTCCTCCGGTCATCACATGCAACCGGGGCTTTTTCGATGCCTTTGCATCCATGGCTATCAAGGCGGCAAGTTTTCGCGCCTCGTCGTAGTAGTGGCTAAGTTCCTGCTGCTTTTTCGCTACGAGTAAACGTTTTGCCAAAGCCTTATCGTCGGGCTTGGCCGCCAACGCCGCTTGCGCCTCGTTATGTAATCGAGCAGCTTCGTTTGGCTCAGGAATTCTTGCACTACCAAAAATGACAACGGTCGCATCTATTTCGCGCTCCAGCATCGCCATTTCCGGCTTCAGTAACTCTAGCTGTAATCGAACCGGACGCAATTCGTTTTGCAGCATAAAGTCCTCGTCTGTAAATGCCAGACGATAGGAAGACGAGGCAGTTTGTGGCGTTTCTTTAATATCACGGGCGTAATTTGCATCTTCGGCAGCCGAGGGAAATGCCACATTGCCAAAGCCACGCTTCTTCTTTTTACTCATAAGCGATTATCTCCGAGAACAGCGAAATTGCGATTAGCTCTGATGCCAGAAGGGCATTCCAAGCGTGGGGGTACTGGGGCTGGCGGTTTGCCGTTCAGGCATCGCACCGGCCAGATAGGCGCTGCGCCCTGCCAGTAGCGCATGCCGGAAAGCCTTGGCCATAACGACTGGCTCACTCGCCTGGGCCACAGCGGTATTTAGCAATATGCCATCGTAACCCAATTCCAGAGCCATCACGGCGTGGGAGGGTTTACCAATTCCGGCGTCTACAATTAAAGGAATATCCGGCAGACGTTCGCGAATCGTTTGCAAGTTGTAGGGATTCATCAGGCCCCTGCCAGTACCGATGGGAGAACCCCAGGGCATTAGTACTTCGCAACCTGCGTCGCGCAGGCGCTGACAGATGACCAGATCATCCGTGCAATAAGGGAATACTTTAAAACCAAGTTTCACCAGCTTATCGGCGGCCTCAACCGTGGCGATGGGATCCGGCTGAAGATTATAGTCATCGCCAATCACCTCCAGCTTGATCCAGTCGGTCTCAAACATTTCCCGACTCATCTGCGCCAGCGTGACAGCTTCTTTTACGCTATGGCAACCTGCTGTATTTGGCAGCAAGGTTTTATTAAGTTTTTGAATATGGGTCCACACACTCTGACCACCGGCCTCTTCCGGCGCTTGTCGCCGCAGGGAAACGGTGATGATCTCCGAACCGGAAGCGAGTATCGCTTCGCTCATGATTGCTGGCGAAGGATACAGGGCGCTGCCGATCAGCAAGCGGCTCGTGAAGGGGGCTCCGTAGAGCGTCCACATGTCCGTGGCATGACTCATCTATAAAACCTTTCTTGTGTTGACCTGAAATCTGACGGAAACATCAGCCGCCTTGCACCGGGGAAACAATATCAACCCTATCTGCTGCCTTGAGTTGAGTACTTGCGTAAATCGAACGCGGCACAAAGTCCTCGTTAATCGCCACCGCTACCTTGCCACTGTCAAAGCCCCAGTCAGCCAGCAACGCGGCGAGACTTTTTCCCGCGTCCACTTGCTTAAGCTCACTGTTCACCCTAACTTCAATCATATGCCTCACACTTTGATCAACAGCAACAATCTAGCCGTAGGAGCCTGCCCCGCAGGCGAAAGCATTTGTAGTGTGCTGAACAACAAAGGGCAAATCCCTGTCGCCGGCAAGCGCAGCCAGTGCGTTTTTCACCACCACCGGTGCCAATAAGTATCCGTGCCGATACAGGCCATTAATTTGCATCAGTCCATCCCGCAAACGAATCTGCGGCAAATTATCAGGCAATGCCGGCCGGCAGCGCGCGTAGCTACCTATAATGTGTGCTTCGGCAAAGCCCGAATGCACGCTATACAAAGCCGATAAGAGTTCGAGTTCCGAGCGCACCGTCACCGGGGCCTGGGATTCACTTTCGATTTCAGTGGCACCGACAACAAAAACATTGTTCGGTTTGGGCGTTATGTACAAATGATAGCGCGGATGCATCAGGCGTATCGGTCGCGTCAGTTGTACATCAGGGGCCTTAACCCACAGGATCTCGCCGCGCACGCCGCGCACTTCCGGCCAATCAACTTTCGCGCCGACACCACGACAATCAATGACCCAGTCAAATTGTTCGCGCGCGTCGGCGAGCCGTATTTCGCCCGGAAACACATTCAGCACGTCACACTGTGCTCGCCACTGCCCGCCTCGCATCACAATACTGTCATACAGCGCCGCAAGCAGCGCGCGATTATCCAGAGCCCCTTCCCCGGCCAACCAAAGCCCACGCCGAAAACTCGCGGGCAATTCCGGTTCGAGCCGCTGAATTTCCTCGCGATCCAGACTCTGCACCTGAGCGCTATCACCAACAATCGCCCGCAGCTTTTGGCTGAAATGTGTAAAGCTGCCCGAATCGAGATCGTGGGCAATGACCAGAGATCCGCTCGTTTGCAGCGCTACCGGCAGCTCACTATCTTCGCCCAGT
>JBFJTG010000130.1:0-8638 GCA_041625575.1 Litorivivens sp. | reverse complement strand
GGCTACTTACGCTGGACGTTGATTCTAATTTTCATGTTCCTGAAAGCCGGCTTTATTGTGGCTATCTTTATGCATCTCTCCTGGGAGCGTCTGTCCCTCAAATACACCCTGTTGCTACCCACGATAGCAATTCTGGTACTCATCGCTTTAATGGCCATAGAGGGTGACTTTGTAAACATGACACGCTACGAGTTTTTCGATCGCTGAGCGCGTAGCAGCCATGGCAATGCCCCCGCGCACGAGGCTTTTAATCGCTTTTGTTCTTGCCAACACAGTGATCCTTACTGTGGGCATTTCTGTATTGCTAAATAGGCCGCCCGTCTTGCCGCAAATACAGGGCGTTTTCCTTCCCGCGGCGCGAGCCCTATCTGAATTCGAGCTGCTGGACCACAACGATACAGTTTTCGAAAAACGCGACTTACTTGGGCGCTGGCATTTGGTTTCTTATGGCTTCACCAGCTGTCCGGATATATGTCCTACCATTCTGGCTGATCTGACTGCGGTCGCAGACAAACTTGCGGTGGACGCTTCGTACGCGCCAGATTCGCTGCGCTTTATTTTTTATAGCGTCGACAGCCGCCGCGATACGCCACTGCAACTCGTGAGCTATCTGTCGTATTTTAATCAGGATTTTATCGGCCTTACTCACCGCGAGGGTAACGACGATAAGCACCTTTCCTTCGAGCGGGAGCTGGGTATGGTGTCCGAGATAGTACCTGCCGATAGCGGAGATCCCAAAGATTATCAGGTCAACCACGGCATAGCCTTGTTTCTTATCAATCCCGATGCAGAATTGCAGGCCGTATTCAAACCTTCCTATGCGCTGAATGCCAGCGTCTATGATCAAGCTCAATTTGACCCCGATACAATAGTCAGGGACTATCTGGCAATAAGGCGTTATATAGCCAGGCAAGCTCCCTAGTATCGTTACCCGGGTTCTCCTTCTAAATATACGTAAATCATCGTATGCCCAGACTTGCACGGGCTTGCTAATGTACCCACCGTAGACGCAGTTTTTTCGAGCTAAATTGGTCTGTTAGTGTGCGCCGAGTCCCTGATATTGACGGAACTCGCTGCCTTATTAATAGCCTTGCCTCAGGCTTGCGATACAAAGGGCTTGGAAATCAATGTAATCCTATGCCAACAGACAAATTAAAGACTGGAGTGGCGAATGGATATTGCAACGCTATTGGGAATGCTGGGTGCGATCGGCGTTATCATGGGGGCAATACTGTTTGGTGGTAGCGCCTCCAGTTTTATCGATGTCGCCAGTTGTTTAATCGTCATCGGCGGCGGCATGTTCGCCAATCTCATGAAGTTTCCTCTCAGTCAAACCTTGGGCGCTTTCAAGGTAGCCAGCCGTGCCTTCGTGCATAAGCCCACCAGTCCGAGCGAACTGATAGCACAATGCCTGGAAATGTCTAAGGTTGTGCGTCAGGACGGTTTGCTCGGGTTGGAAGAATTTGAAATTGATAACGAATTTATGAAAAAGGGCATCGATCTCACGGTCGATGGGCATGATCAGGAATTTGTTGCTCGTGTGCTCAATAGTGAGATTAACCAGACCATCGAACGTCACGAGCAGGGGGAGGATGTCTTTAAGGGCTTTGGAGAATCATTTCCCGCCATGGGTATGATCGGTACGCTCGTGGGTCTCGTGCAAATGATGTCCAATATGTCCGATCCAAAAGCGATTGGACCGGCGATGGCGGTGGCCTTGTTAACGACGCTGTATGGAGCAGTGTTGGCCAATGCCATATGTTTGCCAATGGCCGGAAAGCTGGCATTCAGAACCGCAGAGGAAAGGCGCAATCGCGCTTTAATTATTGAAGCGGTAGGAGCAATTCAAGAGGGAATTAATCCACGGCAACTGGAGTCGCTCTTGTCGACGTATTTACCCGATGGCGCAAAAGAGGCTAAACCTGCGCCAGCGGCAGAAGAAGTTGCCGATGCAGCCTAGCGTACTGCCCCCCGCAAAAAAACAGGAACCCGGAGCGCCCGCGTGGGTTCTAACCTTTGCAGACCTGATGTCTTTGTTATTGGCATTCTTCGTGCTTTTGTTTTCTTTTTCCGAGATAGACAAGCAAAAATTTAAGGAAATGGCGGGCTCAATGAAGGATGCCTTTGGTGTGCAGCGAGAGCTTCGCGCTACGGATACGCCCGTGGGTAACAACATCATTGCGAGAGAATTTAGCCCCAGTATGAATCCCTCGGTTGCGATCAATGAAGTTAGACAGATGTCTAACAAAGACCCCATGACGCCGCGCGATTTGATGAAGGCGGATAAGTCCTTTGCGGAAGATCTCAGCAAGGTCAAGGAGTACCTGGAGGTAGAAATACAGAAGGGTCAGGTGGAGGTGGATGATGATGGCCAAAAAGTCATCGTAATTCGTATCCGCGAAAAGGGTTCTTTTCCCTCGGGTAGTGCCGAGCTTGCGTCAGGTTTTGAAGCTGTTATTACCAAGATTGGTGCGTTGGCAAAAGAAATAACGGCGGGCAGCGTTGTGGTGGCAGGGCATACCGATGACATCCCGATTTACACTAATCGTTATCGTTCCAACTGGGACTTGTCTTCGGCGCGAGCCGCTACCGTGCTGGATAGAATTGTGCGCAGTAGTGGCGAGCGGAGTTCCCGCTTTCACGTGACGGGACATGCAGATACAAAGCCTATAGATGATAACTCGACCGCAGAAGGGCGGGCCAGAAATAGACGGGTAGAAGTGTTGTTTCTGCGCGGTGCCCCCTACGTCCCGGCGGGGTAGGGGCGGTTCTGCGCCATTAGAAGTGTCCCCCTTTTTTTTGCTTGAAACTTGCGATGTAAACGTTTACTTTATTTCCCCGAGGCTACTCAAATGTCTATTTCGGGCATTTAATAATAACGAGGGCCCTTGGCTTCGCGCAGTTCTTAAGCATTTTACGTTAAAAAAATGTAATCGTTTACTTGCGCGGATTTCATTTCGCCCCTTTAGTTTCCGGACTAATTCGCGGCGATGGATTCTATGGGGAATATTATGACAAATCGCATGAATAATCGGCCTACGCGCCTACCTTGGCATTTCGCACTTGCTGCCTTGGCGATGCCGCTGTCTTCGCTTGGCCAGGACGTGCAGGCTAAGCCTGATAGGCTGCAGATCGAAGAGGTGGTCGTTACCGCCCAGAAAAAATCCGAATCCAAGCAAGATGTCCCTATGTCGATTCAGGTGACGACGGCCGAGATGTTGTCGAACTACCAGATTTCCGATATGACCGATATTGCCAAATTGTCGCCCGGTCTTGATTTTGGCAGTACGCGCAATGCCTTGTCTGCGGTGATTAAAATGCGTGGCGTTGGTCAGGACGGCGTATCGTCTATTACGGGTCCGGCCGTGGTGACCTTTGAAGACGGTCTGGCCCAATTGGACGTGGCGTCTTCTATTGGCACCTTACTGGATATTGAGCGTATCGAAGTCTTGCGCGGTCCACAGGGTACACTCTACGGCCAAAATGCGCCGGCCGGCGTACTGAATATTTTCACCAAGCGCCCCCACTTTGAGGGAATTGACGGGTATGTGGAAGCCACGCACTCCGGGTTTTCCACGAGCGAAGTTAAAGGTGCAATCAACTTTCCTTTGGTTGAAGACGTTTTGGCCATGCGGCTTGCGGCATTCAATACCGAGACCGAAGGCGAAGTGAAGAATGTTTTTCTGGATCGGTCGGCCGAAGCTATTGACCGCAGCGGTGGCCGGATGAAGGTTTTGTGGCTGCCTAACGAACAGGGGGAGGTTACTTTTCATTTATCCTATTCGGATACCGTTAGCTATGGTGCGCCCTTTTTCTTTGATGGCCCGGAAGCTTTGAACAATAGTGAGGAATCGGTCGCGCTTATAGGGGTGGTTGAAGATTTTGATTTATTTGACCGCTTACATTTTTCCAATGTGTCCGGTAAATCGGCCAATATACAAAGCTCTGCTGCCGTAAGTGTTGAGTGGGACTTTGGGGCGGTTACCGTTAATTCGAATTCACAGTATCAGGCCTCGAGTCGTCTGACGGAGCAAGATACTCCGGCGACTCCACAAGATGACTACTTCGGTGTCGTGAATGATGATCTTGATGTGTTCGCCCAGGAAATTCGCTTTTCGAATAGCGAACCCGGCGAGTGGGAGTATGTGGCGGGTGTTTTTTACCGCTCGGATACGCGGGAAAATTTCACACCGGTCATTCTTAAGGGCGACACCGAAGGCAGTGTTGTGGTCACTGCCGATGTTGAGACCGAGACACTGGATTTCTTTGGTAACCTCACCTGGATGTTCAGTGAGCGATGGAACTTCTCCGCCGGCATTCGTGTAACGGATTATGAAGCGACATCCATTATTTTTTCTCGCGGGGATGTTAGTGCAAAAGCGACCTTCGTGGCTGAGACCGTCACCGGGGTGACCATACCGAATGTTATTCCGGGAAACCTCGAGCCAGGTGTATCTGTTTCTCTGAGTTCGGAGCCTCATCCGGATCCACACAGAAATGATAAGAATGTGTCTGGCAGTATCAAGGTGCGCCATTTCTTTGATGATGACGCGATGGCATATCTGGCACTGGATACGGGGTATCGCGTAGGTGGCTTCACTGTGGGCGTTTCCAATGACGACAATGCCGACTGGCGAAGTCTGGCAAAGTATGAGGACGAAACCAGCCGCTCGCTTGAGCTGGGTTATAAATCCACACTCTTTGATGGTCGAGTGCAATTTAATGCCGCGGTTTTCTACCAGCAATATAAAGATTTCCAGATAGGGGTGTTTCCCGGGGCTGCGCCTAACAAGCCTATTACCGCGTTTACGGCTACGATGAATGCGGAAGAGGCCACAGGCAAGGGCGGCGAGCTGGAATTAATGTGGCTGGTGAGCGAAAACTGGGACGTGAGTGCCGGACTGGCGGTTGCCGAAGTTATCGCGGATAAATTCACTCGCGATATTTGCACGCCGACCGAGCCTCGTGAGAGTGAGGAGCAGAGTCTTTGCGATCATTCCGGCGCGAATGTGAATAGTGACCCCAAATACTATGCGAATTTTACGACCCAGTATCATGTGCCCATCGAATCTATTGGTGCAGAGTATTTCGCGCGGCTGCTGGTTTCCGGTAAGAGCGACCGGGACCTGATTGTAAGAACGGCCAGACTCGAAGAGTTGTCTGAAGCTTATGCAACGGCTGATTTGAATATGGGTTTGCGAGCATTCGATCAGTCCTGGGTGTTCAGTGTATGGGCGAAAAATATATTTGACGAAGAATATGTCACATCAACGCCAGGTCTGAGACCGGCGGGCGATGGAAGCTTCGTTGAAGTCGGTAGGGCAGGAGCCAGTCGTACTCTGGGCGCAACCGTTAAATATGAGTTCTAGTTCGCAGGAAGGCAGTGTGTGCTGCGGTTAACGCAATGAGCGTGAGCGTGGCGTCGATAAGGATATTTCCCTGCGCGGCCATTAACCGGGGAGCGATGGAAATGGTTCCACCCGATAGTCAAAGCATGATGTCGCCAAGGCAGCGAGCGGGCGGCACTGTGCTCGCTACGCTTATTTTACTGCTGGGTTTCGCTGGCCAGGCGTTCGCGGAGCGACCGAATATACTGCTACTCGTTGCCGAAGATATGTCTGCGCGCGTGCGATCCTTCGGCGACCAGGTGGCCGTGACCCCAAATCTGGATGCCTTGGCTGCGCGGGGTATTCGCCTGCCGAACGTATTTACTACTGCGGGTGTATGTGCTCCGAGTCGCGCAGCCCTGATTACCGGGATGCATCAGATCAGTACTGGAGCGCAGCACATGCGCACTTCTTCGCGTCCGGATGGTGCCTACAAGGCCGTACCTCCCCCAGACGTAAAAGCTTTCCCCGAATTGTTGCGCGGGCAGGGCTACTACACCTTTACCGGGCACAAGCTGGACTACCAGTTTAGCGGTACTTTGGCGGGCTCAGGTCCGGTGACAATATGGGATGCCGAGGGTGGAAATGACGAGTGGCGCGGGAGGGAGCCCGGGCAGCCCTTCCTTGGCCTAATCAATTTTGAAGTTACCCACGAAAGCGGAACTTTTGCGCCGCTCGGCAATTGGCCCTTCAGTGCAATGCATGCGTTTATGCAGATAGTCCGTTACTTTCGCTATGGAAATATTTCAGACGGTGATCCTGTGGCTCCTGACAGTGTGATATTGCCGCCCTACTACCCGGACATACCCTCGGTTCGCCGCGGGATTGCGAGACACTACAACAATATCGCTGCGATGGATCTCGCTGTGGGTGAGGTCCTAAAGAGGCTAGTGGCAGACGGGTTGGCGGATAACACCATTATTATGTGGACTACCGATCACGGTGATGGTTTGCCCCGGGCAAAGCGAGAGCTTTATGACAGCGGCATCAAAGTTCCGATGATTATCTATTGGCCAGAGCGTTGGCGGCCCGAAGGCCTTGTGCCCGGCTCTATCGATAGCCGCCTAGTCTCATTTGTTGATATCGCGCCAACAATTCTAGAGCTGGCAGGGGCGGATAGCCCGAGTTATATGCATGGTCAAAATTTTCTTGATGGACAGCGCCCATACGTATTCGCCTCACGTGACCGGATCGATAGCGTAAATGACCGGCAACGCGCCGTGCGTGACAAGCGCTATAAATATATTCGTAGTTGGCAGCCTGCCCTTGCAGGAGGACATGAATTGGCCTTCCGTGACAATCAGGCGATGACTCGCGACATGCGAGCTCTCTGGCGGTCGGGTAAGTTGACTGGAGCGCAAGCCAAATGGTTCGAACCCGTTGGCAGAGAGCAGCTTTACGACCTGGATCAGGATCCCCATGAGCTTAACAATCTGGTCGGAGACTCGAAATACGAATCAGAATTATTGCGTCTTCGCTTGGCTATGGATGCGTGGCTCGCGGAAATCGATGACACGTCCGAATTAACTGAAGCGAAAATGGTGGATGGCTTTCTATGTGGTGAAGAGCAATGCGAAACGCCGCGTCCACGGGTTGAGGTTCGCGACGGCAAGGCTGAAATCCTCAGTGAAGTTGAGGGCGCTTCTATAACTTACCGGCTAGACAATCAGCCGTGGCGCCTCTACGTAACGCCGCTGGCAGTGGATGCTGCAAAAAAGCTGCGGGCTAAAGCGGTGCGCTATGGTTGGAAGGAAAGTGAAGAGATTGCTATCCGGCTACCTATAGCGCCCTGAGTGACGCGCTAAGCTGACGAGAACGTGAGTTCCCCGCGAGTGTAAAAAAACCGGCAAAATTAGACTAGCCGTGGGCGCAACCCACGGCCAGTGATCAGCCGGGCAGAATATCGTATCCCAGTGCCTGAACAGCTTTTTCAAAGCGATTGTCGGAATTAAAGCCCTCAATGCTGACCAGTTTTGCAGTAAGGTCAACGTCCACGTGGGCGTCTTCGTCTACCGAGCGCACTGCGGCGGTGATTTTTTCCACGAAGGCTCCGCAGTTCATTCCGGAAACTTTAAATTTCCTCATTGCATTCCTCCTTACTAGTCAACTATTCAAGCCCTTCCTCCCTTCCTCCCTTGCCCGCATTGACGGAACTTTCGGGGAAATACAGGTTGCAAGATTGCCCCGTGGTAAGGTCAAGCATTTGGCCCTAAAAAAATATTTGCATAAGGGGCCTTGACCTTCCCATGATGGTAAGCCTGAAGATCGCTCCGTCACCTACAGGAGGCTTGTCCATGATTGCTTCATCTGCTGCGCTGCAGCAAAGCTCTAAACATGACGTGTCGCTGCACGTGCCGATTGAAGGCATGACTTGCGCGTCTTGCGTTGGCCGTATTGAAAAGGCGTTGAAGGCGGTTGCCGGTGTTAATTCGGTACAAGTCAATTTGGCAACAGAAAGTGCTCAGGTACGCTATGTGCCGGGCACGCCTGTGCATGACTTGACTGAGGCCGTCGATAAAGCCGGCTATAGCGTGCCAAGCTTTGAACTGCAACTGGCCCTGAGCGGTATGACCTGTGCGAGTTGCGCGGGTCGAATCGAAAAAGCTTTGCTGGCGACGGAAGGCGTCGTGACAGCGTCCGTGAATCTGGCAACGGAATCGGCCCGTGTGCGGGTTCTTGGCAAAAAGACCTCTGCAGAAGATCTGATCCGGGCGGTTGGGAATGCCGGTTACGGTGCTCGCTTGCCTGATTCCGGTAAACCTTTGGGCACAGGGGCTGCGCCCGGACAAAGCAAAAAACTGGGCGAGGGCAAGGCTCTTGTTATTGCTGCAATTCTATCGTCGCCGCTGGTGTTGCCGATGTTGGTGCAACCCTTTGGTCTGGATTGGATGCTTCCGGGTTGGGTGCAGTTGATCTTGGCAACCCCAGTACAGTTTTGGCTGGGCGCTCGTTTTTATAAGGCGGCCTGGAAAGCCCTTAAAGCGAAAGCCGGCAATATGGATTTGCTGGTAGCCATCGGTACCAGCGCCGGCTACGGCCTGAGTGTCTTTGAGCTATTTCACAGCGGTGCCGGGCACTCCATGGCCCACTACTATTTTGAGGCCTCTGCCGTTGTTATCACTCTGGTGATGCTGGGCAAATGGCTGGAAGGTAGAGCCAAGCGTCAGACGACAGCGGCGATTAACGCTTTGCAGTCGCTGCAGCCGGCCGTCGCGAGGGTGCGCCGCAATAATGTCGATGAGGAAGTTGGC
>JBFJTG010000129.1:0-8721 GCA_041625575.1 Litorivivens sp. | reverse complement strand
TGCATATGGACGTATTTTGATGCGCTTGTCTGTCGCACTATAGGGTCAATAGCAAATATTGTCCCTAGAGGAAACGATTATGGCGGGAACAAAAAAGGTGCGGGATCTGCGATTTGTCGTCATTGGCGCCGGTATGGCGGGCATTCTGAGCGGCATTAAATTGCTTGAGGCGGGCTACCGCAATATTACTATTTACGAGAAAGCCGCAAAAATCGGTGGTACCTGGCGCGAAAACACCTATCCCGGTTTGACCTGTGACGTACCCTCACATTCCTACACCTATTCCTTCGAACCGAACCCGGACTGGAGCCACTTGCTGCCGCCCGGGGCTGAAATTCAAGAGTATTTCGAACGCACTACGCGCAAGTACGGTGTCGACAAACTGATTCGTTTCAACGAAGAAATTATCAGCTGTGAGTTTGCCAAGGCTCAGTGGCATTTGAAAACGCGCAGCGGTATCGAAGACAGCGCCGATATCGTGATTGCTGCAACAGGCGTTTTGCATATGCCTAGAATGCCGAACATTCCGGGCATGGACAGTTTCGCCGGTGACATTTTTCATACGGCGCGCTGGGACCACAGTGTGCCGCTTGACGGCAAGCGCATAGGGGTTGTGGGTACGGGTTCAACGGGCGTGCAAATTATTTGTGCGCTTTCAACCCGAGCTAGCAAGCTCGTGCACTTTCAGCGTACCCCGCAGTGGATCATGCCGGTGGAGAATCGGGCATTCACGGAGGAAGAGAAGGCGTCATTTCGAAGCGACCCTGAACTTCTGAAATACATGCAGAACGAACCCAGCTACGTGGCGAATGTCGAGCGTTTTACCAATGCCATTGTCGAGCCGGATTCCCCGGCGATGCATGAAATCGAAGAGATTGTGCGTGCGAATCTCGAACAAAACGTACAAGACCCTGACTTGCGTGAAAAACTGCGTCCAAACTACCGGGCAGCCTGTAAGCGTCTAATATTCTCGCCCGACTTTTATGAGGCGGTGCAGCGCCCGGGAGTAGAGGTATCCATTGGTGGAATAGAGTGTATAGAACCGAAAGGTATACGCACTGAGGATGGTAAATTACACGAGTTGGATGTTATCGCTCTGGCGACCGGGTTTCAGGCGGACAAATTTATGCGGCCGATGAATATTGTTGGCCGTAAGGGCACCCAGCTCAATGAGGTCTGGCGCGATCGCCCGCGCGCGTATTACGCGATCTCAATGCCGGAATTCCCTAACTTCTTCATGCTCAACGGTCCGAACGGTCCGGTCGGAAATTTCTCCCTAATCGATATAGCAGAGCATCAGTGGAATTATATTTCGCAGTTGATCGATAAGATTGCGCAGGGCGATTGCAGTGAAATCAGCGTCAAAGCTGATGCGCTAGAAAGTTTTGACCGCGAACGTATTGCAGCTGCCAAAAACACCATTTTTGGTAGTGGCTGTCAAAGCTGGTATCTGGATGCCAAGGGCGTGCCTGCAACATGGCCGTGGACGCAAGATCGCTTTCGCGAAGAAATGGCCGCTCCCAAGTTCGCTGACTATGAAATGGTTTCTTAAGATGCTCTATTGAAGACCTCTATAGAAAATCTCAATCGTCAGCTGTACAAACATACCCCGCCACACTGATTCACACAGTCCACTATAGCCTGAGCGGCCAATAGGCCTAGCTGGTCTCTTGAACTTAATATAGTATACTATATCTCTGGTCGGCGATTTGCCGTCAAAATTCAGCTGTTTTAGGTGTTTGGCGGCTTAGAAGCATAAGCCCAAGTGAATGGGGATTTAAGACTGTGGAAGAGGGATACGTTAAGAACATTAGCCATGCCGTCATACAAGCCAGTGATATTAAGGCGAGTATTCGATTCTATGAGCTGTTGGGATTTAAAGTTGACCGGATAATTAGCACGGATTTTACCAAGCCGGGGGACATTAACGATATTGATTCCATTCCCCTAAACTCCACCCCCAGCGGCGAGTACTATTGCGTAGGTATGGGGCTTGGCAAAGAAGATCCGAGAACGATTACGCGTTTGGAAATTATGGAGTGGGTGACTCCCCAAAAACAGGCCAACTATGAAAAGCCTATGGATCATTTAGGCTTGGTGCGTATCGCCTTCTCGGTGAGTGGTGCGGAGGCAATTGTGTCGCGCCTTGCAGAACATGGTCATAAAGTGGATGCCACTGAAAGCATCGACATTTCTCCAAAGCTCAGTTCGGTATTTGCCCACGTCTATGATCCTGACGGCAATTGGCTTACCTTGATGGAGTGGATAAAAAAATAGTGCGTTCGGCTCGCTGTGCGAGGTGATATTAAGAATATAAATCCATCCGGGATAAGCTATGACGTCGAATAATAATCAGCAGCCGAGTGTTAAGGGTGGCCTTGATGGCGCAGCCCCTTTTCGTGTTTTACCTAAATACTCCGATGAGGAAGAGGCTTTCTGGAAGGGCGGTGAGCACGGCAAACTCCTCATTCAGTATTGCGATGCCTGCCAGCGCTGGAATCATCCCGCCGGGCCGCTTTGTCCTGTGTGTCATTCACGCGAGGTATCGACTAAAGCGGTTAGTGGCCGCGGAACGGTCTACACCTACACCATCAATGTTCAGGCTTGGAATCCCACCTTCGAACATCCTTACGTGATTGCCGTGATCGAACTTGAAGAACAAGCGGATTTGCGACTGGTTTCTAATGTCTATGGTTGCGACCCGGATGCCGTTTATATCGGCATGCCGGTAGAAGTATTTTTTGAGCCCTGGGAAGAAATATGGCTTCCCTTGTTCAGAGCAGTCGGGAGTTCAGACGATGAATGACTACGCTGAGAAGAAGGCCATCATCAGCGGCGCGGGCCAGTCTGATGTCGGACGCCGATTGATGCGCAGCGAGCTAGACTTAACTCTGGATGCCTGCCTAATCGCGATTAAGGATGCCGGCCTGCAAGTCGCCGACATTGACGGGCTTGCCTCTTATCCCGGTCAAATGGGAACGCCGGCGGGCTTTTCTGGCCCCGGCACACCCACGGTGCAAGATAGTCTGCGCTTGCAGTTGAAATGGCACAGGGCTGGGCCTGAAGGCGCCGCTCAACTAGCACCTATTATTGATGCGGTTGCGGCCGTCGCTGGCGGCTATGCACGCCACGTTCTTGTGTATCGCACGGTGACCGAAGCGACAATGCAGGTTGGCGGGCGCAGCGGCATCGGTATGGGCGGCGGCGGTGGTGGCGTGCCGCGACTGGCGGGTGAACTCGGCCAAATGTTGCCCTATGGCGCTTTCTCGGCAGCGAACTGGACCGCATGGCATTGCCAGCGCTACATGCACGAATACGGTATGACGCGTGAGCAGTTAGCCCAAATATCCCTTAATGCGCGCCGTAACGCGGCCCTGAATGAGAAAGCGATTTATCGCGATGCGTTGAGCTTGGATGACTATCTTGGCTCGCGCGTTATTTCTACACCACTGTGCCTTTTCGATTGCGATGTTCCCGCCGATGGCGCAACTGCTTTTGTTATATCCGCGAAGGACTGCGCCGCTGATATACCTAAGAAAGCGGTCTCCTTCGAAGCGATTGGCTCGGCGATAACAGGGCGTCCGTCCTGGTTTATGCGCTCAGACCTGACCACCATGGCAGGAGAGGATGCCGCCAAACAGCTTTGGTCCCGAACCGATTTAACACCAGCCGATGTTGATGTCGCCCAGTTGTACGACGGCTTTAGCTGGCTAACCGTAATGTGGCTGGAAGCCTTCGGATTTTGTGGCAAGGGTGAGGCGGGAAGTTTCATCGAGGGAGGTGAACGAATTTCCCTGAACGGCAGCCTGCCGCTGAATACAGCGGGTGGTCAGCTCTCCGGCGGACGTCTGCATGGCTTCGGCCTGCTACATGAAGCGGTAATGCAGTTGCGTGGCGAAGCCGGAAAACGTCAGGTGAAAGACGCGGGTGTCGCAGCCGTGGCCGCAGGCGGTGGCCCCTTGGCTGGCGCCTTGTTGCTTTCTAGCTAGTTACTATAACGCCCTGTCAGAACTGAAGTTGGCGCCGATCCTGGTGCCGATCTTGGAGCCATGGCGCTGCGTAAAAGCCCGGCGCCCCGGCTTTTCTCGAACACTCCAATCTCCCACAATTTTTCGTCATTTCTAAAGCGACATAAATTTTCATGCTTTAATGTTAGCCGCTGAAAATAATTACAAGATTATACGGTGATGCCATGAAGCTCGGATTATTTATCGATTACGCCTACTCACATTTCAATGTGCCACTTCCGCTAATAAAAACGGCAGAGAAACTGGGCTTTGATTCAATCTGGACGGGTGAAGCCTACGGTTCCGACGCGATCACTCCGCTGGCGTATATTGCCGCACATACCAGCAAGATACGTTTGTGTACCGGCGTTGTGCAGGTCTCGGCCAGAGCGCCGACGATGGCCGCGATGCAGTTCGGTACGCTGGAACATATGGCGGGTGAGGGTCGTGTGGTTGCGGGATTAGGTTTGTCCGGGCCGCAGGTGGTCGAGGGCTGGCATGGTCAGCCGTGGGCCAAACCCTATGACCGGCTTAAAGATACCGTAGCGATTATGCGCAAGGTTTTTCAACATAAAGTACCGGTAGAGCATCAGGGCAACGCGATTTCCCTGCCCCTGCCTGCGGCTAGTGGCGGCGGTATGGGCAAGGCCTTAAAGCCGATATTAAAAATGAATCCCGCTTTGCCGATATGGCTTGGAACAGGCAGTCAGAAAATGGTGACATTAACGGCTGAAATTGCCGACGGGTGGATTCCCATGGGGTTTTGTCCGGGCATGATGAAGATCTATCGTCCTTGGCTGGAAGAGGGTTTTGAACGTGCTGGAGATGGAAAGTCCCTAAAAGACTTTGAAATTCAGGCACAAGTTCAGCTCGAAATTACCGACGACGTAAAAGCTGCAATTGATCAGAGAAAGGCGGTCGCGGCTTTGTATGTCGGCGGCATGGGCAGCGAGAAAATTAATTTCCATCGAGATCAGATGATTCGGCGAGGCTACGCAGACGCAGCGGCCAACATCCAGCGACTCTTTCTGGAAGGACGACGGGATGAGGCGATTGCGGCCGTGCCCGATGAATATATCGATGAAGGGGCCCTGTTGGGTGATGAGCAGCGCATCCGGGAGCGCTTGCGGCCCTTGATGGATAGCGGGGCTACCGGATTGACCGTTCATACCGAATCGATTGACGCACTCACGATGGTGTCGAAGATTCACAATTCGTTCAACTAACACAGCGGAGCAGACCGTTATGAAGTCATTTCAACATATCAGTATCGACTGTCCGCTAACCGGCGTGCAGCGCATTACGCTCAACCGCCCGGAGCAGCGTAATGCCATAAACAACCCGATGCGTTCGGAAATACTGGATGCGCTGCGCTCCGGTGATCAAAACGATGAAGTCAGGGTCAGTATTATTCGCGGTGCGGGAAAATGTTTTTCTTCCGGTTACGATTTGAAAAGTGATCTGAATGCGGACCAGCCTTATTTCACGCCCAACGTCGGGCTGCAGTGGGCCAAGCACGTGACTGAAGGCTGGGTGAGTATCTGGGATCTGGCAAAGCCCGTCATAGCCCAAATACATGGTTACGCTATGGCCGGTGGTTTGGAGCTGGCGGGTGCTTGCGACCTGATCTATGCGGCTGATGATGCGCGCTTGTCACATCCGGTACTGCAATTCGCCGGTCTTCCGGACTTCGCCTGGTTTCCTGCTTTTATGGCGCCACGGCAAGCGATGGAACTACATATTGCGGGGCGAGAGTTTCGCGGGCAGGAAGCCGTGCAGGCCGGTTTGATCAACCAGGCTTTTAGTCCTGACGATTTAGAGGGCGAGGTATTGGCGATTGCCGAAAGGATTTGTGCCACGCCCGCTGCGGTTGTGGCAGTGAACAAGCGCTACGTGCATGCCAGTATGGAGGCCAGAGGGGCACGCACAATGCTTAGAGTGGCCGCTGACTTGCAGGCCGGGCCGCACATGCAGGCCCTGATGAATCAGGGCATTGACGAAAAAGTTATAGGGGATAGCGTTCGTCGGGCTAGTAGAAAAGAGAGTTAGGCTAACTCGATGGCATGTGCACGCTAGCGAGAGCCTCTCGCCAGCGTGCGATATCCGACTATACCCGCCGCTGAATCAGGGACATACCATTGTCACGCATAATGAGGCGTTGCTCCTCTGCGCTGAAATCGGCGATCTCTTCGATAAAGCTGATGGGCTCTTCCAGTCCTTCGGCATGGGGGTAATCGGAACCGAAAATTATGCGTTCTGTTCCAATAGCCTCTTTCAATTCCTGCAGGTCATCTTCGTAGTAGGGCGATACCCAAACGTGTTCGCGCAATGTGTCGGTCGGGTCGCGATTGAAGGCCTGGGGAAACTGGCCGTAGGTTTTCTTCAAAGATTTACTCAATGATCTAACCCAGCTGGAACCTGATTCGATTGTGGCTACGCGCAGGTTGCTATGTCGATCAAAGACTCCGTCGATAATCAGGGATGCAATCGTGTCGGAGATCGGGTTCGCACTTAAGGCGCTGCCGAGCAGAGAGGTGCCGAAGGCTTTCATGTTACCGCCTTCGCCCCAAAATTCATTGAACTGGTGGTAGCCCGAATCGCCGGAATGGAAGGCAACGGTGATACCGGCCTCGGACGCCAGTGCCCAATACGCATCGTGATCAGGGTGGCCCAGGCTGCGGTTGCCATTGGGGTGCATAACGGGGCCTGAGCGCATAACAACAACGCGTGCATCCCGATCCAGTGCCCACTGAAGTTCTTTGACCGCATTGTCCGGGTCTGCGAGGCTGATATAAGGCGCTGCAAAAATCCGGTTCTTGTAATTGCATCCCCAGTCTTCATCCAGCCAGAGGTTAAAGGCGTGGAAGGCTGCCGCTATCGCTTGCGGGTCGTCCTTGAGTGCCTGTTCCATTCCGACTCCCAAGGTTGGGAACATGAACATTGCCTCGATACCCTGCTTGTCCATGAGTGCGATGCGGGCGTTGCGGTCGCGGTATTCCGGCCGAATCGGCTCCAGTTCGCCAAATAATTCTTTTAGGCCCTTGCCTTCGGGGTTTTTCGCGCGGAAAAACTGATCCATACAACCGGGCTTGGCCACGGGATTAAAGGTGGGGTTGGGGATAAAGGGGCAGACTTTTCCGGCAACCAAAAGCTTACGTTTGCCATTAATGTCTGCCCATTGCATGCAGCGCCTTTCCATTTTAGGGTCGATATGGCGCGTAAACGCATCTTCGGCTTCGTAGTAGTGGTGGTCTGCGTCAAAGAGTTGATAGCCCAATTTGCTCATAAGTGATCCTGTTATTCTTGAATTTACACTCCCTAGACTCTGCGCCTAGCTGTCCGCTTAGCCAATGACATATTCTGCCAATTGACCGTTCATCTCGGTCGGAAATGGTTAAATTTTTGAAAGGTTTGCTTACTCTGGTTAGCCTTGTGATCGCGGGTTTAGCGAGCTATTCGAGCAATACGCGGCCCATTTAGCGACATTGGGCTATAGTTCTGGAAAGTTCCGACGCTCACGAGATGTCGATTATTAGCATAGCCGGAAATGCCGGCGACCGATTTTGCCATATCCCCAACCTGCCCGAAAATGTAATATCTCAAGCAATTTCGCCTAACAATAGAGATAGCCCCATGAATGCCCAGCAATCGATCAGTACCACACCCGAACAAATGCTCGAACTCATAGCGCTTCAACGCAAATCATTTATCAATGAGGGCGCGGTCAGCGCCGAGGTGCGAATTGCCCGGCTGGATAAGGCGATAGACCTGATTGTCGACAATCAGGAGGCTTTGGTTGAGGCTCTGAGTGTCGACTTTGGCCATCGAAGCAAGCAGCAGTCCCTGATGTCAGACATCTACTCCACGGTGGAGGCTCTCAAGTTTAATAAAAAGCATTTGCGCAAGTGGATGAAAACCGAAAAACGCAAAGTTGGTATGCCTTTCAGTCTCTTTGGCACCAAGGCCCGTGTCGAATATCAGCCTAAAGGCGTTATCGGTATTCTCGGAACCTGGAACTTCCCGGTAAACACAGTCTTTTCGCCCCTGGGTGGCATTCTTGCCGCCGGTAACCGCGCCGTTATTAAATTCTCTGAAGTGACTCCGGCGTCGGCTGCCTTGTTGGAGAAACTGGTCGCCAAGTATTTTGATCGTGATGAAGTGGCCTGTGTATCCGGTGGCCCCGACGTTGGCGCTGCTTTTTCCGGAATGCCTTTCGACCACATTATCTTTACCGGTGCCGGTTCAATCGGAAGGCACGTGTTGCGTGCTGCAGCCGAGAACCTTACCCCCGTTACTTTGGAACTAGGCGGAAAGTCACCGGTTATCATTGGCCGCGACGCAGATTTACAAGAGACCGCTACACGTATCATGACGGGCAAGGCTCTCAACGTAGGCCAGGTTTGTTTGTCGCCCGACTACCTGATGGTGCCGGAAGAAAAGCTCGAGGAATTCATATCATTTGCTACAGACTGGACCAAGCAAATGTTTCCGACCATGTTAAACAATCCCGACTATTCTTCGGTCATTAACGAGCGCCACTACAATCGCCTCTTAAGCTATATGGAAGATGCCAAGGCCTTGAACGCGGATATTCGTGAAATTAATCCTGCCGGTGAAGATTTCAGTCAACAGGAAGGCGTGTTTAAAATTCCTTTCACCTTCGTGGTTAATCCTAGCGACGAAATGAAAATCATGCAGGATGAAATATTTGGGC
>JBFJTG010000128.1:0-8746 GCA_041625575.1 Litorivivens sp. | reverse complement strand
GAGGCGGGGTACAATTACGTATTCTTTGACGCCTCATTTGTCACTACTCTAGAGCAAGATAGACTCTGAGAAGGGAAAGGCTTCGAATGCCATCCTCCACTGAAAAGTGGGCATGCGAACCTTTCCCGGCCCGGTTTTGACTTGGCTTTCCGCGGTATCTTTATCTGGCAAGTACAACAATTATGCTTCGGCTGACTCGGGGCTGAAAATCTCCCGCGCGAACAACTCGCGTTGCTTATGCGCCCGTTTAAACTTGAGCTCAAAAGCGCAGAATGTCATTTCTTTGTTGTAGCTAGGGCACTGGCTACTCTCAACCCAGGGCTGAAGGTAAATGCTGTCGATAGGGCGAGAGCAGGGCGTGAAGCTGGCAGGTGCTGAGGCTGTGGTGTCGGCGCAGAAACTGCGATAAATCTTTGCGTGCGGCTACCGTAGCGCTGAGACAATAGCGGCTGCGTTCAAAATCGATCAGACGTACTTCGCAAGTGTCCGGGTTCACGAATATGTGGCTGGCAAAAAATGCGGCGTGACGAAATTTGTGTTGATGCATGGCGCAAAGCTGGGCGCCGATTTCCTTGAAATTATCGAGCGATGCATTGAAGTAGGCATATTCCTTGTCCTGTACCAGCAGCTGCAGTTGTTTGAACTCGGTGGGCAAGGCCTGGGTTACCAGAACAGCCGATGCCTGATGATCTTTTGTCGATTCCCCAAAGTAGACCCAGTCTGGCTTACCGATGGGAATGCTATTCCGCAAATGTTCATATTCGAGTTTATAACTCAGGGCCCCAAAGGGGCGTCGTGCTGTACGGCGGACTTGTGCCTGCTGGCGCTTGATATAAAAAGCGTCTTCAGTGCCGGCGATATGTATTTTGCTAACGCCGCTCCAGCCGCCATTGCCGGAGTTGATGGGTTCGATCCAATCTTTTGGCAGGTTCCAGAAATCGTCAAAGTGATTGTAATTGCTTTCTAGGAGCGCACATCCGTTGCGTTCATTGAATACTGACATCGTTTGCGCGCACATGGGGACATCTAAAGCTGGGATATATGGCTTGATAGGATACCATTCTCCACGACTACGTCTACCGGGTTGTGTGGCAGCCAGCCAGCCCTATTACTTGGCACTGTTTGTTTGGTGAGTGAGACAGCAATCCGTATAAGCCACGGTAGCGGCTTACTCCGATAGGTAGATAATTCGCTAGATACGCATAGAAACTGCTATCTAGGGTAATACTTATGGCGTCGGTCACTAATTTGCAGGACTACGAGCAGCGCATCAACCAAATGGTCGCAACCGCGACCGGTTTGCCCACTCTCCCGGGTGTGGCAGTGCAAATCATTACGGCCGTAAATGATGAGGACGCTGACGTTGAAAGTCTTGTGCGGGCTTTGCAGCGCGACCCGGCGCTTGCAGCGAAAGTGCTGCGAGTAGCCAATTCCCCGATTTATGGCAGTCGGCGTGGGGTCGAGAGTTTACAGCAGGCTGTCGTGATGCTTGGCATGAAGGCTACCCAAAGTTTGGCCTTGTCGTTCTCCCTCGTTTCGGCCCTGAAGCTACAATCCGGTGGCGCACTCAATTACGCCCAGTACTGGCGGCGGTGTTTACTGGCGGCAAGCGCCGCAAAGCAAGTTGCGAGTTGCATTATGCCTACCGATAAAGAGGCGGTTTTTCTCGCGGCCTTGATGCAGGATTTGGGGATGTTGGTGTTGGACCGGGTTATGCCTGATTTGTATCAGAATTTGCCCTGCAGCCAGGCCGACGCTCTTAAATTACAGGCTTATGAACTCAGACGCTGCGGGGTGAATCACGCCATAATCGGCGAATGGATGGCGAGAGAATGGGGCTTTAGCAAGCGCATGCAGAGTGCAGCGGCTTTTTCACATAAGCCCGAAGCCCTGGAGCCGGATAATAGTCACAAGCAGTTTGTGTGTTGCGTCGCCCTCGGCGTGAAAATGGCGGATATGATGATGTTACCGGAAGAAGAATGCGATCTTTCTGCGGTCAGCCAGCATGCGGCTGACTGGCTCGCAATAAGCGAGGCCGAGGTGGGGACTATTGTCCATTCGTTGACGCAAGATATCCCTGCCTTTGAACGCATTTTTGACACGCGTCTGTTGGATCAAGAAAAGCTGCAGATGATTTCCGATCTCGCTAGGGAAAAGCTCGCGGAATTGCGGGCCGCGGCATCTATCTAATCCAGATAGCTGGCATCTAACTTGAGTCTGGCGCTGTCGCAAACTGAACTGTTACTCCACTCGTGTGCCGATTCTGAGTTGTGTTCAACTCTGCGGCAAAGCTAATTCCGACCTTAGGTGGCGTGACGCAAGGTAAAAATGAAGGGCTGACCACAATCCGGCCGGCGGCGCCACAAAGAGCAATGCCAGCCGAAGCGCGTCTTGACCGTAGTCTGCGGCTAGTGCGTCACTGACAATGCCCACGGTTAAAGGCCCGCAACCCAGTCCAATGATATTCATGATGAAGAACAGGATTGCTGAGGCGGTAGCACGCATTCTCAATCCGACTAGCCCGTGAGTAATAGCTATGCAGTTGCCGAGACAGATGCTGCCTACCATCGCAGGCAGTACACAAAATGCGAGCGCGGCGTAAGCGTCGCCTACTAAGTACACGGAGACGGCAAATGGGAGCGCAACCAAGCGGGCCAATACGGGCAGCCAAAGATACCAACGCTGGTCTCGGGTCGCCAAGTAATCGGAAAGGAAACCGCCAGCGATCAATCCTACTGCACCCCCAACACCTGCAATTAATGCGAACCACGTGCCTAGCTCCCCCGTGCTCATGCCGTGTACACGAATGAAATATGAGGGCAGCCAAGCCGCAGCTGCATTGCTGGCAAAGGCGGCCAATGCCGCCCCCAACGCCAGGTGCCGAAAGGTGCTGCGACTCCACAGCAGGCGGACCACGTCGGCCAAAGGCACAGATTTGCCATTATCCACGCGTGCTTCAGATTGGCCGCGCACGGGTTCGGTCAAATAACATCGAACAATAAGTGCCAATAAAATCCCTGGTGCACCCACCACGACAAAGGCCATGCGCCAGCCGAAAAATTGGTTAATCCAACCACCTAGCAAAAACGCAAACAAAATGCCAATGTAGATCCCCGCGGAAAAAATGCTCATCGCTGTAGCGCGTTTTTCCGGCGGGAACAGGTCAGAAATGATGGAGTGTGAAGGCGGGTTGCTGCCAGCTTCGCCGATCCCAATTCCAATGCGCGCTACAAGCAGCTGTGTGAAATTCTGCACCGAACCACTGAGTGTTGTTAGGGCGCTCCATAGGAGTACCGACAAAGAGATAATATTGCGCCGGTTGGCTCTGTCGGCCCATCGCGCTAGCGGTATACCCGCGACGGCATAAAAAATGCCGAAGGCAACGCCGGAAAGCAGGCCCAATTGGCTGTCCGAGAGCTGGAGGTCGCGCTTGATTCCCTCTTGGACAATAGCCAGCACTTGCCGATCAATATAATTGAAGCAGTACACCAGCGTCAGCAGTCCAAGAACAACATAGCGCGACTGCGTGCTGGACGCGGTCTGGCCCGCTAAGGGAGCAGCTGCATTTTCAACCATTATTACGGACGCCCTTTGTGAAGTTTATCTAGCCGCGGTCTGGAGTTTCATCTCGCTCTTCAGCATGGCTAATATGCTAGCCGTCGAGCGTTGTTTTTCATCGGCGTTTATACTTTTGGTGCCGCGGTGATGAACCTTCAGTTTTTCAAGTTGTTGTTGAAGATGGGTAAATAGAGCGTGAGAGCCGCCGAAACGAAAAGCCGGCCCCTTTTCACGTACCGCACCGATAGATGTCAGCAGGAAGTTCGCATTTTTCAGATCTTTTTCTGCTATGTTCAGCGCGACAAACCCGAGCAAGCATTCGCCATCTAGCAGTGGGTAGTGCGTGGACACTACAATTTCACCGGCCTTTAAGAGGTCGCATCTTGCTTGCTCAAGGTCTCCACTCGCAATCGCGCTAAGGGCTGTCAGTAAGTTTTCAAAAAATCGGGATTGGAAAGGTTTGCGCGTCTCTTTCGCGAAGAACTCTTTCATTAATTCGGCCTGGCGTCTTATGCCTTCTGCGTTGCTATTGATTAGGTAGGCATGTGAGAGGCCCGTTCTGATGCTGACCTGCAATGCGAATTCATTGCTGTGAAGCAGCTCGCCCATCGCGATGGCCTTCTGGCAACTGCCGCGCTGTAGTTCCGTGTGAAAGAGTGAAAGCGCGGCGAATTCTTTTAAGCGCGGCAGACCATGCAGATCGGCTAAGGCCCTACATTGCGAGAAAAGAGCCTTGGCCTTTTCGATGGACTCATTCGTGCGGTTTCGGTAAATCGCGTCAGCTAAGCAAAGGTATGCAAGATGATCGGCGTGCATGTCTTCGCGCTTGGCCGTATTCAGGATTTCTTCTAGACGAGTGCTATCTCCGAGAACCGTGGACTGCATAGCAGTGACCGCCCAGCTTTTTGATTTCAGCGGCGCAGATATTTTCGGGTATTGAAACACGGCTTCAATGCGTCGTAATCCCTCAGCCTGCAGCCCCGCGCGAAGCGCCCAAAGCCCGCACAAGGTAAGGGTAATTGTGGCCGCCGCTTCCCATTGCTCCCTGCCTTCGGCCCAGTTGATTGCGGCGCGAAAATTCTCCAGCTCGAGCGACAGCGACTGCATTGTGGCATCTTCCAACATTTGCTGGTCGAAGTTGCTCTGAGTGCACAAGGACAAACACCACTCACAATGACGTTCCTGACTGGCGCTGCTTTCACCGGCTTCCATGAGTCGTTCCGCGGCGTAAAAGCGAATGGTTTCCAGCAGTCGATACCGCGAGCCAGAAACGCCGCTGGAGACGACAAGCGATTTAGACACCAGTGAAGCAAGCACGTCCAGACTGTTGAAAGTTTGAGACTCGACATCCATGCAGATAAATTCAGCAGCCGCCAGACTGAAATCTCCGCTGAAAACTGACAGGCGGGACAGAAACTGCTTTTCATCTTGACTCAGTAGTTCGTAGCTCCAGTCGACGGCTGCTTTAAGGGTCTGCTGTCGCTGTGGCCTGACCCGGCCGCCGCCGGTAAGCAAAGTGAAGCGATGATCCAGTCGGGCCGCAATCTCCATGGGAGACAGGTGACTGATTCGTGCCGCCGCCAACTCAATCGCAAGAGGTATCCCGTCGAGGCGCGTGCAGATCTCAGTGATCGCACGCTTATTTTCATTATTGAGTGCAATGGGTGGCGCTACTGCCGCTGCTCGTTCCAGAAATAATTGGACTGACTCGGCTGATTCGAAAGCCTGGGCGGTATCCGGGACACCCAAGGGAGGGACAAGGCGTAGTTGCTCCCCTTCAATGTTCAGAGGCTCGCGACTGGTTGCCAAAATTGCCACCCGTGGGCAACTGGAAAGAATTTTGTCAATCAGAGCTGCGGTGGCATCGATCAGATGCTCGCAGTTGTCGATAACCAGCAGGATGCAGCGGGCTTTGAGGAAGTCCAAAAGCGCCGCAACTCCGGCTCCTGCGGTTTGCAGGTTAACCGCACCAGCCACCGCTTCAAAAACCATGGCGGCGTCTTCGTGTGCCGATAACTCTACAAAAAAACCGCCATCTCGGAAGCCTCCCTGTTCCAGAGCTTGCCCGGCAACCGCCAGCGAAAGCCGGGTTTTCCCCACGCCACCCACCCCGGTGAGTGTGACAAGCGGGGCTGCGTCCATCATGGACAAAACATGCTCGACCTCGAGTCCGCGGCCAATGAAGCTGGACCGCTGTGGGGGTAGATTATTGCTTGCTTTAGGAGCTGGTGCGTCGGCCGGTTCAGGGAGGTAGGGGCGTACCTGAGCAACTAGCCGGTAACCTCGACGCGGCACCGTTTCTATGAAGCGATGCGGAGAGTCTTGGTCGCCCAGTGCCTTTCTAAGTTTGAGAATACTGCGGTTGAGTGCGTCGTCGGTAACAATTGACGGCGCCCAAACCTTCTCACCAAAAGTTTGCCGGGACACCGTGGCCCCGGCCTCGTCGACTAGACAAGTTAGAACCGCCATAAGTCGGGGGGGCAGCTCGACTGGCTGCTCCTTCTTTTGGCTAATGCGGCCTTGCGCAGGCTGAACCAGCCAGTCGCCCAAGTAATACCTTTCTTCGCCTTCTGGAGAGTACATAATTTATTGTTTTCTTATTCGCGAGCGACCCCAATCGCTACCGAGAATGGCCAGATTAGCAACTCTCAAGACCCCTTACTGCCAATTAGATAGCAACTTGACTTCAATGGTCATGAAAAGGTCAGCGTCTGGTCAGGACTTCCGGCACTCATGCGGGCAATGTTACCCGCAGGCCAAGCTTAAACGCACTGTGGAATAGTTACTTGCGCAATGCGCCTTTTGTAGTGTTGCAAAATGACTCTTAGTCGTTGCTGCTTTGTTGCCAGAGGGACTTTGGCCTTATCGATTTCATGCGAGCGTAGTTAATTAATGGATTAATACAAGGGTGCGAACGATGAATCATTCAATAGCTGCAGAGCCACTTACGGATTTTCGATTATCAAACATTATTGATTTAAAGGGGACGTATCTTAAGGCGGACCTTTCTAAGGCGAAGACGATCTCGTTCTGGGCGGTGATTAGTGCAAACCATGACAAAGGAATCGTGCTCGACAATCTTAAAAGCGGCGACAAGGTTACGATCGCGGATGCCAGTGGAATTGCATCGTTTGGCCAGACAGACCTCGGTGAGGTTAAGTCCATCATTACCGTGATGGGGGCGGTTGCGTGGACCGGCGTGGAACTCGTTACCGAAGGTGACGCAACGATATTCAAAGGGCTCTATGACGCTGGGCTAAAAGCGATTAAAGACGCGATGCCCGACAAAGTAACAAAAATGCGGCGCGATGCATGGGGTCGGGATCCGGGTAGCGATGATTACGCAAAAGACGAAGGCGGACTCATTGTCTGTATGCCCGAGGCTCATGGCGCAATCTATTCGGAAGACGACACGCATTTACTGGGCGACACCAAAAATCAGGGCCGCATTCCCGAGTTTTACCCCGAGGCGATTGTCGGGAAAAACTCCTTTTTTCCTTGTACCTGTAAGCAAGGGCTAATGTCCAAAACTGCGACGACAGATGGCGCCGCAGTTGTTCTGGCATTTGACAGCAACTTTAAAGACAACGTCGGGTGGTACGAAGTCAAAATTACCGTGGACCGTAAATAGCCTATAAACCGAGGGAATGGCCTGCGCTTTGCGGCGTAGGCCCCGACAATATTGCGGGGCCAGACCGAAGGGCCAGGTGACTGCTTTCTAGAGTCTACCCACCCTTCGGCACGTCTTTACACACAATTGCAGCGTTGCCAACCTCAGCGGCAAGCTCCAGGAGATCAAGTAATGTTAGTACAGGCCTGTCCGGCGCACTGGCAGATCGAGGATTGTCTTGCCAATAGGATCAAGCGGCTAAGGATAGCGGCGGACTTAATCCAGGCGCAGCTCTTGACACTTTTTGAGGCGGGCGGGCGGTGTCGGGAGCTGAATGCGACAGCCGTAGTGCTTAGCGCTTTGTTTAGTACATCGGCGTTTGCACAAACAACGCAATGGATGGGCGGTACAGAGAGCTGGTTTAACGCGGGCAGCTGGAGCGCCGGTGTGCCTAGTAGCGGCACTGACGTTAGGGTCAACAACGATGGTACGGCGCAGGTACAGTCGCCGGGCGCCGTTTCGAAAACTGTCGTTATCGGTACTAATGGCAGTTCCGGAATTGTGGAAATTTCCAACGGTGGCCAGTTGACGAGCAGTGGTCACATTCCCGTCGGATCCGGCGGACACGGTGAAATAATTGTTCTGGGTACGGGCTCGAGATGGAACGGAGAAGCGGGTGATTTTCGAATTGGCGATGTAAGTACCGGCGTATTGAGGGTTGGAAACGGCGGTAAAGTGATTGGCGCGGCTCTCGTAATCGGGGAGCGAAGCTCTGGGAGTGGTAATGTTCTCGTATATGGCACGGGCTCGACATTTACGCATCGCGCGAGTGTATTTATTGGCTCACAGGGGATCGGTTCTCTGCAGCTCACAGATGGTGCTACGTTTGGTGCTAACGGGGCTTGGTTATTGGGCGTCAGTTCGGGCGCTAATGGCAGTATGTTTGTGGGTGAGGGATCAACAGCGACTAGCAATTACGACGTCATTGTGGGGCACCGAGGAAGGGGCGTCATGGCCATCGGCGATGGCGGAAGGGTAAATGTAAATGGTACCTTCACGCTAGCAAGGGAAGCAGGATCCATCGGTGGTCTCCAAATCGGATTTGGGGGCTCTCCCTCTTCAGGTGTTTTGAATGCCGCTAACGTCCATGGCGGTAGTGGTACTGCAGGGCTAGATTTCAATCACACCAACCCACTCTATTTTTTTACTCGAGACGGAACCTCTGGTGGTGACGGCGTCAATATAACCGGCTCGACGTCGGTCAACCACCTTGGCAGTGGCACTACAGTCCTGACTGGCAATGGCACCTATACCGGTGGCACCAGCATCAGTGCAGGAACACTGCAACTCGGCAATGGTGGAAGCAGTGGCTCGATATCAGGCAACGTCGCCAACGCCGGGACGCTGAGCTTTAATCGAAGTGATGTCTACACCTTCGGAGGCATTATAAGTGGCGCAGGAGGGGTGAGCCAGATGGGATCCGGCACCACGATTCTGACGGGCAATAATACCTATACCGGAGCCACCAGCATCAATGCGGGTACCTTGCAGCTGGGCAACGGAGGAACGAGCGGCACG
>JBFJTG010000127.1:0-8817 GCA_041625575.1 Litorivivens sp. | reverse complement strand
GGTGCCGGCGTCAAAGGCGGGTAGCCATTGAGCAGCATTTTCGCCGAACAGCAGAATTACCGTCGAACCCAGTTTGAAACGCCCCATCTCCTCACCTTTCTTCAACTCCACGACTTGCGGCTTGTCGAAGCGCTGGCTTTGTACGGTTTTCGGCGGAGGCGCAATTTGGCCACCCCAAACTGTTTCTATACCGGCCACGATCATCGCGCCCACGAGAACCATCGCCATTGGCCCGGCAGCAGTTTCAAACAGGCAGACCAGGCGTTCATTGCGGGCAAACAGCCTGTCGACATTCTCAGCCGTATTTTGATTGACGGAAAAGAGCTGGCCGGGAATGTAGTGCGTGGCGATGAGCTTGCCGTCCAGAGGCATATGTACTCGGTGGTAGTCTTTGGGCGAGAGGTAAATCGTCGCGAATTTGCCCTTGCGAAAGGGCAGGGCGTCTTCGTTATTATCACCCAGCAGGGTGAAAAGGCTGAATTCATGGCCCTTTGCCTGAAAGATTAAGCCGTCGCGGATATCGCCAAGCTGGCTGATGGCGCCGTCGGCCGGGCAGGCAATGTCGGATGGGTCCGGGCATATTTCGCGGGCACCGGGTTTGAGTTCGCGCGTAAAGAATTCATTGAAAGTCGCGTAATAGCGATGGTCTTCCTGTTCGGCGTCACTCATATCTACGCCATACTGTTTGATAAAGCGTTCAATCAGAAGGTTTTTAAGCCAGAAGATCTTTGTTTCAGCAAGCTTGCCAACCAGTCGTGAGAGCAGGTGTTGGGGTAATAGGTATTGAATAACGATAAATAAGGTCTTCACTGATTAATCCTGTTGAGTCTATCGAGCGTTAGCATTACTTAGGGTTTGCTGCCGGTGGTGATCGGGGTGTCTTCGCGATTGCCCCACTCTCCCCACGAGCCGTGGTAGCCCTTGATCTTGGTATAGCCGAGTATCTTCATGGCCAAATACGAGAGCCCGGAGCGGTGATGTGTTTGGCAGTGGGTAATGATCGTTTTATCTTTGCTCAGCCCGAGCGCGTTCAGGCGCGCTTGCAATTGGCGTAAATCGACAAGCCGCAGTTGGCGGTCGCGGTCCATTAATTCCAGCCAGTCGATATTCACGGCCCCGGGAATATGGCCTCCGCGCAGGGCTACCACTTTCTCGCCGCTGTATTCCTGTGGCGAGCGCGCATCCCAGATGGCCTGCTCGTCATCGTCAATCGCATCTAGCACGTCAACAGCTTCGGCGATGACGGATTCATTCCAGTCGCCAACATATTCGCTGGCGGCGCTGGTGGGTAATTCATTGTCCGTTGGCAGGCCTGCCGCCAGCCAGGCATGAAGGCCACCGTTGATATAGCTGTATCGGGTGTGACCCAGCACGTCCAGTGTCCAGATAAGCCTCCCGGCCCAACCGCCACCTTCGTCATCGTAGACGACAACGTGCTTGTTTTTGTTAAGCCCGGCGGCTGAAAACAAGGCATCTAGCCGGCGTTTTCGGGGTATTTTCCCGGGTGCGGGCTTTTCGCCGCACTGCAGCTCGGCCGGTGGCACATGAACCGCGCCGGGAAGGTGTTGGTTGTTGTAATTATCGGTCGAGCAGGCGTCGATGATGAGGATTTGTTCCTTGCCCAAATAGGGGACAAGATCTTCCGGTTCAATAAGCAGTGGTAACAAGGGTGAATCTGCCATGCGGGCCTCCGGTGTTAGGGCGTGAATTGTAACCCCTGTTGGGCGCCGCCGACAGGGCGCAAGTTTAGCCGCCGAGTTCGCTAATGATCTGGCGATAGCTGTGCATACGTTCGGGGTAAATTTCACCGGCTTCCAGTGCGGCTAGCAGTGCACAGCCCGGCTCGGACTGGTGGCGGCAGTCCCGAAAACGGCATTTATCCATGTAGGGCTGGAACTCGCGAAAGCCCACATCCACTTCATCACGATTGAGGTTCTGCACGCCGAATTCGCGAATACCGGGTGAATCGATGAGGTCGCCACCCTCGGGAAAGTGAAACAGCTTGGCGGTGGTGGTGGTGTGTCGACCCTTTACCGAGGCAACCGAAAGGGCGCCAACAGCGGTGTTGGCCTCCGGTAATAAACTGTTGACGAGGGAGGATTTACCGACGCCTGACTGGCCTACGAAAATGCTGATCTGGTCGCGTAGGGCCGCTTTTAATTCGGGCAAGCCTTCGCCGGTTTTATTCGATACTCGCAGCACCGTATAGCCAATGGCTTGGTATCGCATGAGCATGGACTCCAGAGCGGGGTCACTCGCGATATCCGCTTTGTTATGTACAAGCAGGGCGCGAATATTATGCGCCTCGATGGCAATGAGGTAGCGATCGACAAGATTGGCGTAGGCTTGTGGTTCCGGGGCGATAACAATTAATGCCTGGTCAATATTGGCTGCAACGGGGCGCGGCTGGCCGTTGAAGTCGGGTCTGGTGAGGACTGAGCGTCTGGCTTCGGCTGCCACCACCACGCCGGTTTCGTCGCCGCGCTGCCAAATCACACGATCACCGGCGATAAGATTTTCCAAGTTGGAGCGCAGGTGGCAGCGCACCACTTCGCCATCGCTACCCTCGACATTGAGCTGGCGGCCAAAATGTTCAATCACCAGACCGGTCAGTTCAGGCCCCAGCGCGTCGTCAGAGTGCGCTGCAGCGACTGCATCGTTGGCGCGGTCCTTGCGCTGTTGGCGCTGGCTTTCTATGCGCCGTCGCTGTTGTTTGTTAATTCTACGTTTGGCCATGCGCCGCCCGAAATGAAAGTGAGCGCTATTATCGCGCAGGGCATTTGATACAATCCAGCCTTCATTCTATGGGCTGGGCGTTATGGCAAACGAAAACAACCTCATTTGGATCGATCTGGAGATGACCGGGCTCGATACCCTGAACGACCGGATTATCGAAATTGCGACCATTGTAACGGACTCCAATCTCAACATTTTGGCCGAGGGGCCGATGGTGGCTATACATCAGAGCGCCGATGTCATGGCCGGGATGGATGAATGGAACACGGCGCAGCATGGCAAATCCGGCTTGACCGACCGTGTATTAAACAGCACCTACAGTTGTGCTGATGCGGAGGCGCAAACCCTCGCGTTTTTGAAAGAACATGTGCCGGCGGGTGCTTCGCCCATGTGTGGTAACAGCATTTGTCAGGACCGGCGCTTTATGGCGCGGGAAATGCCGACACTGGAAGCCTATTTTCATTACCGTAATCTCGACGTCAGCACTCTGAAAGAGCTGGCCCGGCGCTGGCGGCCGGAGATTATGGGGGGCATGAAGAAGCAGGGTTCGCATCTGGCAATGGATGATATTCGAGACTCGATTAATGAGTTGGTTTACTACCGCGAGCATTTCATAAAGCTCTCATAGGGCGGGCTCGGAGTGCGTCTCCCCCTTGGAGCAGCCGAGCACCGCAGCGTTCGGCGGATGAAGCAAAAAGGTGTCTGAGGGCGCAGCCCGAGTTTCTTTTGGCGCCGGCGGATGCGAAGTGCGCAGTGGACCAGTGGGCACGCGGTGACCACTGCCTGCGGAACGGGGCCTGCTTTCGTTGGTTGCTTACTTTACAGGAGCAAAGAAAGTAACTCGCCAGCAAGGCGAAACAACCCCGGAGCAATGCGGCTTTGATTGGGGGCGACTCAGCCTCACATCTGGCGATCACCTGCGACGCTATGCCGCATTCTGCTTTCCCTTTTAATCCGTATTATGTCGCGCCAATACCCTGATAGCGGAATACGGCATGTCTTTTGCGCCACAAAACAAACGCCTTCTGATCCCAGCCACCCTAGTCCTCCTTATCAGTCAGGGAGCTGCGTGGGCTCAGGGTTTGGGTCAACGCTCGGATATTGAAGAGGTCGTCGTAAGGGGCACTGCAGTCAGCGGCAGTAGCACGGCCCCCAGCCCGCAGCAGGCGCGTGCCGAGTTGGCGCGCATTCCCGGCGGCATAGGTTTTGTTGAAGCCGAGAGCTATCTGGATGATTTCGCCCAGAGTCTGGGCGATACCCTCTTGTTTACGCCGGGCGTATTTGCTGATACTTCAGCCCAACGCGAAAACCGCATTTCCCTGCGCGGCTCCGGTTTAAATTCCAGCTTTGAACGTCGCGGCCTGACTGTGTTGCGCGACGGCGTACCCATTACCCGTGCCAGTGGATCTACCGAATTTCAGGAAATGGATCCGCTGTCGGTGCATTACCTCGAGGTCTACAAGGGCGCAAACAGCCTGCGTTTTGGTGCGGCTTCTCTGGGAGGCGCTGTCAATATCGTTACGGCGACCGGTCGCACTGCTGAGTCCGGCGTTAAACTGCGGCTCGAAACCGGGAGTGAAGAAACTTTTCGCAGCAACGTTAGTGTCGCTGAAGCCGGCGACAAGCTGGACGTTTACGTCACGGCTACGCGTCTGCGCAGTGAAGGATTTCGTGAGCACAGCGCGGTCGACAGTGAATATCTGTTTTCGAACTTTGGCATTCTATTCAATGAATCCACAGAGAGCCGGTTTTATCTGACGGCACTGAGAGACGGCTTTGAGCTGTCGGGCAGTGTGGCGCGCGATGTTGCGCTGAAGGACCCGGAGGCGGCAGCCGCCCCGGTGGCGATCGGTCCCTTTTTTCCGGGAGGGCCGGTGACTGTGCTTGACCCGGGTCCGATTGCAGATGACTGGGACCGCAATCTGGAAGTACTGCGATTTGCCAATCGGACGGTGAAGCAATTCGACAGCCTGCAGTGGAGTAGCGGCCTTTGGTACAGCTACCGTGGACTAGACCACGCGATTACCCGCTTTGCCGGTGTAATCGATCACGAAGAAATCGAATGGGGCCTTTTCTCTGAGTTGAATGGCGAGCTGCAGGGCAGCGAATTGCCGGTAGCGTGGATGCTGGGTGCGCGTATGAACCGCGCGGACAATGAAGCAAAGACGTTTCAGAATTTGGGCGGCAAAGAGGGGGCCTTGAAAAGCCGTTCCGATCAGGTATCGCAGAATGAAGTGATCTACGGGCAGTTGGATGTGGGTCTACGCCACGATCTATCGGTCGTCGTGGCGCTGCAGGCAATGCGCGCTAGCCGCAAAAATCTTGCGCGTTTAAATGGCACCAGCGGTGAGGTCGATCATCGGCAGTACAACCCGCGCTTGGGTCTGCTGTGGGATGTTAGCGACGATGTACAAGTGTTTACCAATATCAGTCGAGGGTTTGAACCGCCGTCGATGACTGATTTGACCTCGGGCGGCGCGTTGCCATTTACCCCGCTGAGTGCGCAGAGTGCCTGGACGCTAGAACTGGGCAGTCGTGGCAGGTTCGGCATAGCGTCCTGGGACATCGCGGTTTATCGTAGCTGGCTGCGCAAGGAAATGCTGGATTTCGGCTCGCCAGGTGCGCGTGGTTTTGTGTCCTTTACCGACAATGCCCAAGACACGATACATCAGGGCTTTGAGGCGGGCTGGGACCTCGCTCTGGCGCAGACCACGCTGGCATCACGTGGATTGACCTTGAGCTGGCGGAATGCGCTGACCTATAACGACTTCTATTTTGACGACGACGCCATCTACGGCCACAACAAGCTCGCGGGTGTGCCGGAAGTCCTGTACGTATCCGAGCTGCGTCTCGGGCATGCACGTTGGCATCTTGGGCTAAATTTACGCCGCGTTCCGAGCGGTCCCATGGTCGATTTTGCGAATACCGGGCAGACGCCGGGCTATACCTTGCTGGGTTTTAATGCAGCTTGGACGCTCAGCGAGTCGCTGTCGGTGTTTGCCTCGCTGGAAAACCTCGAAGACAAAAACTATATCGCCAACGTCACTACGGTGGCGGACCAGTCGAGAGAAAACAGCAATATTTATACACCGGGGCAGGGTCGTGCCGTGTTCGCGGGCTTCAGCTTCGGTTATTGGTGAGACATGATGAGCAAACGCTTTTTAATTGTATGGCACCGGCGGCTGGCCTGGCTCGGGGGCGGTGTTGTTCTCTGCTGGGCCGTTTCCGGAATATCACACCCGATGATGGCCTGGTTTGGCCCCCAGGCAGTCAAGATGTTCCCGCCGGCGACTGTCATGCCCGCCGATTCCTTGCGTGGCCTTGCGGCTGTCGTTGAATCTAACATGCTAAGAGAGGCGCGATCGCTAAAGGTAGTGCCTGGTGCCGGCGCTCCCTTGCTTCAGCTCACAGAGTCGGAAAAGTCGCCGCGGCGTTACTTCGATCTCGTCAGCGCGCGGGAATTGCAAAATCAGGACGAAATTCAGGCCCGCTGGCTGGCCGGATACTACACCGGACGTGAGCTTGGTGAAATTGACTCGGTACGTTTCCTTGCGGCTTTTGATGCCGAGTATCCCGCTATTAATCGGCTATTGCCGGTATACCGGGTGCAATATCAAGGCGACGAAGAATTGACGGCCTTCGTTCATACTGAAACGGCGGCGCTAGCGGCGCTCAACAATCGCAACAAAACGCTCCTTCAAAATATATTTCAGCAATTGCATACCTGGGCGTGGCTGGACGTAACGGGTCACGGCCGCGTGCTGTTAATTGCCTTGTTTATGCTGACTTTGTTTCTGATGGCCTCCGCGGGGCTTACGCTATTGGTTTTGTTAGGCCGGCGGAAAATAGCCGATGCGCGGCGTCGTTGGCATCGATTGTTAGCCTACGTGGTTTTTCTCCCCTTGCTGGGCTGGTCTGCGAGCGGCTTCTATCATTTGCTGCAATCCGAGTATGCGGAGCAGGTTTCGGGCTTGCGCCTGGGCTCGGCATTTTCCCTTGAAGGCTTGAGCACAGTTAATATCTCGACGGTGGCGGAAAGTTTGCCTGCGGAGAAACTGACGGCCTTGTCGATCATCTCCGGCCCGGAGGGTCAGTTATACTATCGCGCGGCCTTGGCGCCCGACGATGAAGCCCTTTCTCGCGAAGCCCGCTTTCAGGGGCGCGGCGCTGAAAAGGCGGCAGTCTATATTGATGCAAAGAGCGGGAAGCATTCGTCAATTGATGACGGCGCGGTAGTGAGTTCACTGGTACAGCACTGGCGGCATCACACACCTGTTCTGGCTATTGAAAGGCTGCAACGTTTTAGCCCGGACTACGATTTTCGCAACAAGCGTCTGCCGGTGTGGCTGGTGACTATTGATGACGCCGAGGGTAGTCAGTTGTTTCTTGATCCGGCCACGGGTGTGCTGGTTGATCAGAGTCGGCGCAGTGATCGTATCGAGCGGTGGGTGTTCTCCATTTTGCATAAGTGGAATCATTTGACGGGAATCACCGGCCGTGGAGGGCGGGATGCCTTGATTGTAGCGATATTGGTGCTGGCTATAGCGGCTACTGTGCTGGGTGGGGTGATGTTGATGAGGGGGCGAAACAGTAACTAATAGTTAGTCGCACTATTCAATACAGGCTTCGCCTGTAGGCGAGCTACCTTTGCTATAGCTCTTCGGGGCACCGTCGCAAACTCCGGTGTTGCTCTGCGCTTCACGGCGCCTCCAAGGGGCGCACTCCGCCCATAGTTTTTAGAGCCCATGGAGTTCGATGCTCGGGGCTCAGGATTGACCCCTTGGAGCAGCTGAGCACTGCAGCATTCGGCGGAAACAAGCGAGCGGGTGTCTGAGGTCGCAGGCCGAGTTACCGCTCGCGCCGCCGGATGCGAAGCGCGCAGGGGATCAGTGGGCACGTAGTGACCACTGACTGCGGAACGGGGGCCTGCTTTCTTTGGTTACTTTCTTTGCAGGAGCAAAGAAAGTGACTCGCCCAGCAGGGCGAAACAAAAACTAAAAGTTAATCACATTGCTCAAGACAGGTTTCGCCTGTCGGCGAGTTACCTTTCTTGCGAGCCCAAGAAAGGTAACCCAAAGAAGGGCGCCCCCATTCCGGCGCCCGCTAGTCGCGGGTTCCCTGCGATGCTCAATCAACACCGGTCGCTGCGCAACTTGACCTTCGCGGCTGCGCCGCTACGGGATTGATTCGCCAGTGAACTGGCTCACCCCTTCGGGGCACCGTCGTAAACTCCGGCGTCCAAATCCTGCGGATTTGTCGGACAGTGCTCACTCAATCCGGTGTTGATCTGCGCTTCTCGGCGCCTCCAAGGGGGAGCACTTCGGCACTCCGTAGTGAGTGTTCTTATGTCTTACGCTGCTGAGCCAGCGCCCAATCAATATGCTCCCCCACCAACTCACTTGCGTTCTCACGTTTATTTTCAAGCGCTTCAATGATCTGCGGAGATGACGGCGCATTGCCCAGTCCCACCGCCAGATTACGTTGCCAGCGCTCATAACCGATACGGCGAATTGCCGATCCCAGCGTGCGCTGGTCAAACTCTTGCTCTGTCCAAGCAAACAAATCCAGTAGCTCTGCGTTCTCAAGACCGTGCCTTGGCTTGAAGTCACCTTCAGCCGTGGGCTCGGCAAACTTGTTCCAGGGGCAAACCAGTTGGCAGTCATCGCACCCAAATACACGATTGCCCATTAATGGGCGCAGGTCTTCGGGGATGGCTGTTTTCAGTTCGATGGTGAGATAGGAAATACAGCGACGGGCGTCCACCTGATAGGGCGCGACAATGGCGCCTGTGGGGCAGTCGTCCAGACAGGCGCGACAAGTGCCGCAATGGCCGGTTTCCTGGGGTGGATCCGTGGGTAGGGCCAAGTCGGTGTAGATTTCACCGAGAAAGAACCAGGATCCGGCTTTGGGGTTAATCAGCATGGAGTTTTTGCCGATCCAGCCCAACCCGGCTTTTTCGGCAAGGCCACGCTCCAGTACCGGTGCGCTGTCGACAAAGGCGCGGCCGGTATTGCCGCCGCGTTCTCGAATTCTGTCGGCAATCTGTGACAGGCGCTTACGAATCAGTTTGTGATAGTCGCG
>JBFJTG010000126.1:0-8925 GCA_041625575.1 Litorivivens sp. | reverse complement strand
TTTGTTCGAAGAGCCAAAACGGAATCTAGGAGGCTTAATTTCCCCTTTGCATAGAGTCTCCAAAAGCTGTTTAGTTTCCCTGCTTTTAAAATTGAGTTATGGCCGGCAAAACCCAGTGAAGTTCGTCGCTAAAAAGTCGGAAGCCCAATTCCTACTTTCTTGCTAAAGGAATCGCGCCGACTCCCGGTTAATGCCCCAGTAACTTTTGAGTGAGTGTGCACGAGCCGACGCTCCCGACTTCATCTGTCTGGCTTTTCCCCTTTCTGTTTTACCTTCTGTGGGGCATAGCTTGGCTGTCGGAGGGCACTCCAAAGCGACTGCACTATTACAGAACGCCTGCTCATTTCCAATAATTACATTATAAACAATGGTTTATATAGCCCCGGGGCGTCCTGCACTATTCCCCTTACGCACTCATGGTATAGTGCCGCGCTTAATTCGTGGTGGAATCTCAGGTGTCGGCTAGCCAGCAACAATTCGATGTAATTATCCTCGGAGCGGGTGCCGCCGGACTCATGTGTGCGCTTACGGCGGCTCAGCGCGGCCGTCGTGTTCTCGTCCTGGAGAAAGCGAACAAGGTGGGTAAGAAAATACTTATGTCCGGAGGAGGGCGCTGCAACTTCACCAATTACCTTGTTGAGCCCGACAATTACATCTCCGAAAATCCTCATTTTTGTATTTCTGCATTAAAGCGTTATACCCAGTGGGACTTCATCGCCATGGTGGAGCGCTACGGCATCCCCTACGAAGAGCGTAAACACAGCCAATTGTTTTGTCTGGACTCCGCCAAGGATATTCTGGATATGCTGCTGGCAGAGTGCTCGGCTGCCGGGGTAGAGATTAAAACCCACTGTAAGGTCCTAGCTATTAGTGATCTGAGTCCGAACAATGCGCGAAGCATAAGCGTGGAGCGCCAGGGCCATGCCGAACACTATCTTTTCGATTCACTGGTTGTGGCGACCGGAGCTTTGTCTATTCCCAGTTTGGGCGGCAGCGCATTGGGTTACGAGCTGGCAGAAAAGCATGGCATAGCACTGGTTCCCCGACGGGCGGGTTTGGTGCCTTTTATGTTCAGTGATGCCATGAAGGGACTGTGCGAGCGCCTGTCAGGTTTGGCGCTGGAAGTTGAAGTGAGCTGCAATGGTCGTAGCTTTACTGAAAACCTGCTATTTACCCATCGAGGCATTAGTGGCCCCTCCATACTGCAGATATCCAACTACTGGAACCCCAGCGATCCCGTCAGCGTTAATCTTTTGCCGGGAACTGAGGCCGTTGAATGGCTGCTCGGTGCCAAACAGGCTCAAGGGCGAAGTTTGCTGCGATCTTTGTTGGTTCACAAGCTGGCGAAGGGACTTAGCGCTGAATTACAAAGCCTCTGGTGGCCTGACTTCGCCGAAAAGCCTTTGGCCGAGTTTAGCGACGAACGTCTCATAGCTATTGGTAAGCTTCTCAATGACTGGCAGCTCAAGCCGTCCGCCACAGAAGGCTACCGCACGGCAGAAGTCACTCTGGGAGGGGTTGATACCCAAGCCCTTAGCTCAAAAACCTTCGAGGCAAAAGCGGTGCCGGGATTGTACTTTATTGGAGAGGTGGTGGACGTGAGCGGTCATCTGGGGGGATACAACTTTCAGTGGGCGTGGTCATCCGGGTTTTGCGCCGGTTCATACTGCTGACGGTGCCTGAAGAAGGGGTGTGATCGCCGCCCTAATCAGCTAAAATCCCCCGCCTTGGCGTGGCTATCCTATGCGTGGTTTCGACAAGTTAATTGAATTGAACCAAAGGTTAATGCGCTTTCAATGAAGCAGACAGAAGAGAAACATGTATCGGAAGATACGAACGAGCGACCCTTGAGCTTTTTAGAGTCCTTTGGTCAGGCGTTTTCGCTCATTTTTGCGCTGCAGAATAAGGCAGGCCGAAAGCGTCTTCTCGACTTGGCCGAAACGAATCCCAAGCCCTTCGTTTTTGCCGGGCTTGTTTCGATGGTGATATTCTTTTCATTCTGCTTTATTAGTTCGCAGCTTCTTATAAAGCTGTTAACTGACTAGCTCGATTGAGGAGCTCGTAAAGAGTAGGTGGTTTTTTCCGGAGCGGCGTCTCAGGGTTGTTTGCCAGCGGTATATAGGCCCTAAGGCACTGAGAATCTTCGGGAATCGACCCTCAGAATGAAAATTGTTATGGTTTATATACCACTGGAGCACAAGAGCTTTCCGGGTTTGAGTTTCAGTACAAAAATTGATCATTTTCCGGCCGGACTTCGCAGGCGCGTCCACGAGCGCTGGCCCGAACAGTGAAAAATACAATTAGCAGTCAATTCCTTGTGCGATTGAGCGCCATAGATTGAACGCCAAAGAATGTGCGGCCTGTAGAAGCGCGGCATTGACCAAAATTTAATTTCTATACCTGCAAACTGATGAGCAGCGGAGACAACCATAGTGAATGAAAACGATGGAGCACCCTTAGTTGGCGTGATCATGGGATCCAAATCGGACTGGGAGACCATGAGCCATGCGGTTAGCATACTGGAGGAGCTTCAGGTGCCTTATGAAACCGAGGTAGTTTCAGCGCACCGCACGCCGGACAAGCTGTTTCAATACGCCAGTGAAGCTGAAGACCGGGGTATTGAAGTGATAATAGCCGGTGCCGGGGGCGCAGCTCACTTGCCAGGCATGGCCGCTGCAAAGACATCACTCCCTATTCTGGGGGTACCTGTACAATCAAAAATGCTTAGCGGCATGGACTCCTTGCTCTCGATTGCTCAAATGCCTGCCGGTATACCCGTGGGTACCCTGGCGATCGGCCGCGCCGGCGCATCCAATGCTGCTTTGTTGGCCGCGAGTATTCTTGCCAACAAATACCCCGCGATAAAGGTGGCATTGAAGGCCTTCCGTCAACGCCAAACAGACTCCGTTCTCGCCAATCCTGATCCGAGAGTGAGCTGAGCATGAAAATAGCTGTACTTGGCGGTGGCCAACTCGCACAAATGTTGGCTATGGCTGGCGCGCAAGAAAACCACGAATTCATGTTTTTGAGCGAGGACCCCCACGCCTGTGCGGCGCCCTATGGCCAGATTTTGCTTGCCCCTCTGGAAGACCCTGAGGCTCAAGAGCGCTTGGCGGCATGGGCTGATGTTGTAACCTACGAGTTTGAGAGCCTTGGCCTGGATGCCGTGCGTCGAATCGAAACTCTCAGCACCTTGAGACCTTCCGCTTCTGCATTGGGGGTGGCGAGCGATCGTTTGATTGAGAAAAGATTATTCCGGGAGTTGGGCATTCCCACCACTGAATTCTTCCCGGTTGAAAATCTTGCTCAACTGGAGGAAGGGTTTTCCAAAACCAGTAAGGACGCCATTCTTAAAACCCGAACCCAGGGCTACGATGGCAAAGGTCAGGCTTCCATTGATAAAGCCACTAAACTTGCCGATGCATGGAACAAGGTAGGCCAAGTACCGAGTATCCTCGAACAGAAAGTTCAATTTTCGCGGGAGCTTTCCATTATTGCCGCGCGTAGCGTAGCAGGGGACATTGCCTACTATCCCGTGAGCGAGAATGTCCACCGAGAAGGCATCCTGCGCTTTTCTATCGCGCGTATTAACGACCCTTTTCAATCCCGGGCAGAATCCCTGATAAAACGCATCATGGAAAAGCTGGATTACGTCGGGGTATTGGCCCTTGAGCTTTTTCAGGTTGAGGGCGAGTTGTTTGCCAACGAAATAGCGCCTCGGGTACACAATACTGGTCACTGGACCATCGAGGGCGCAAACACTTCCCAATTCGCCAATCATTTGCGAGCAGTATGCGGCAGCGAGCTCGGCAGTACCGACGCCAAACAGCTATCGGCGATGGTGAACTTGATTGGGAAAGTACCCCCGGCAGAAGCGATTGCCACCATTCCGAATGCGACCTTGCACGCTTACGGGAAGGCCGAGCGGCCCGGACGCAAGGTTGGACATATTAGCCTGATAAATAATGATCCCACGGCGCGCGACAGTTTTCACGAGAGCTTACGCGACTTGCTGCGAATCGCAGGTGAAGACGATCTTGCAAACAAGCTTAGCTGGTAATCCATAGGAAAAGAGAGCGCACGAGACTCAGCGCAGGGTTGGTTTATGTGGGCGCGCCCGTCTGAAAATACCGTTCGGCAGACGCGCTGAGTGCCTGATTACAGGTCACGCATGAGATTTTGTCGGGAGTGGTAAAGAAATGATTGAACCAATCATTTTGTTTTTTATATTCGGTATTGCAGCGGGACTCGTTCGCGCGGAATTGCGCCTCCCGTCCCAAATCTATGACTTCGTTAGTATGCTGCTGCTCTTAACCATCGGGCTAAAGGGGGGCATTGAACTAGCCAAGCAGCCGTTTCTTACGCTTTTGCCACAGATGCTGTCCGTATTTTTCATGGGCTTGATACTGCCTTTGATAGCCTTCCCTGTATTGCGCAATATAGGGAAGTTTAAGCGAGAGGACGCCGCATCCATCGCGGCGCACTATGGCTCTGTAAGCGTGGGAACCTACGCCGTCGCCGTTGCCTTTATGGGCACCAAAAGTATCTATTTCGAAGAACACATGCCCCTTTTATTGGTTGTGCTGGAAGTTCCGGCAATAGTGGTCGGCATACTTTTGGCCAAAGGCCTCTCAAAAGAAACGCAGTGGGGCACGGTTGCTCATGAGGTGTTTACCGGCAAGGGGATCGTACTACTCTTGGGTGGCTTGTTGATCGGTTGGATTGCCGGCTCAGAGGGCTTGGCATCAATCAAACCCCTCTTTTTTGATCTGTTTAAGGGCTTTCTTGCGCTGTTCCTGCTGGAAATGGGGCTCATTGCTTCATCCAAAATCAGCGCACTGCGTCAATATGGACTCTTTCTCGTTTTTTTCGGTATTGCAATGCCGCTCTTTTCCGCTGTCGTTGGAACGGGGCTTGGTTTGCTTCTTGATTTATCCGTAGGCGGAACTGCGATGTTGGCGGTTCTGGCTGCGAGTGCTTCCTATATAGCGGTGCCGGCCGCGATGCGTATCTCCGTGCCGGAGGCGAACCCCACGCTTTCACTTACCGCCTCACTGGGCATTACATTTCCATTTAATGTGCTCATTGGAATTTCCTTATATTATGAAATGGCCGTGAAAGCGCATGCCATTGTGGGAGGGTAGACATGCAAGCTAACACCCGCACTTTAATTACCATCATCACTGAAGCCTCGCTTGAGACTAAATTATCTCGCGAGCTGGATACGGTTGGGGTGCACGGTTACACGATAACGGACGCCCGGGGCAAAGGCACGAGGGGTACTCGCAAAGCCGACTGGGATGCGGACAGTAATATTCGCATTGAAGTGATTTGCAGCGCCCCCTTGGCTAGTAAAATTCTCGATCTTCTTCAAAGGAAATACTACGACAATTTTGCCATGATCACTTATAGCCACGAGGTCCAGGTGCTAAGGCCCGAAAAATTCAATTAGACGAGCGATAAGAACTCAAGACCTATAAGCGGGAACTGTTCCCGCCCAAGAAAATTATTTGCTCGCTTCAATTTGTTTGTTGATAAACAGGGCCAGTAACGTACACAGTGCGCCGGACACCAAATACCAGCTAACCGCCACCAATCCGAAATGTACGGATAAGCCGAGTGCGATCAGAGGCGCGAAGGCGGCGCCGAAAAGCCAGGCGAAGTCAGAAGTAAGCGCGGCACCGCTGTAGCGGTAGCGCCGCTTGAAATTCGCCGTAACCGTTCCCTGCGACTGGCCGTAGGACACCCCGAGCAAGGCAAAACCAATTAAAATGAAGGCGTTTTGCATCCCCGCGGAACCATTCATTAGCATGGGCGAGAACAGGGCGAAAATCCCGATGATTCCGGCCATCCAACCCACAGTCGCACGCTTGCCAATGCGGCCCGCGATAAGCCCCGAGGCAATGGTGGCCACAATGCCAATAACGGCGCCCAATATCTGTACCTGTAACACGTCATAGATAACCTGGGATTGATTCAGGGAGATCCATGACAGCGGGAAGATGGTAACAATATGAAACAGGGCATAGCTGGCCAGAGCGGAAAAGGCACCGAGAAATATAGTGGGGCCTTCCTCGTCGAGCATTTCTTTGGTGCTGATTGGCTCCAGCGCACTTTCTTCCATCGCGAATATATATTCGTCGGTGAGTACCAGACGCAATCGGGCAAACAGAGCGACCACATTAATCGCAAAGGCGACAAAGAAAGGATAGCGCCAGGCCCATGCCTGGAAATCCTCAGGGCTTACACTGAGAATCAGATAGAGGAACAGTGCGTTCGCCAGCAAAAAGCCAATGGGCGCGCCGAGCTGGCCAAACATGGTGTACCAGTTGCGCTTGGCTTTGGGCGCGTTCAAGGCCAATAGCGTAGGGAGGCCATCCCAAGAGCCGCCGAGGGCAAAGCCTTGCAGAATACGAAACATGGCCAGTAAGAATATAGACGTACCACCGAGCGTGGCGTAGCTCGGCAGAAAGGCAATGCCTGCCGTTGCGGTGCCCAGTAGAAATAACGATACGGTGAGCTTTACACTGCGGCCCCAGCGTCGCTGGATGGCCATAAATAGCGCGGTACCAAAGGGCCGGGACACGAAGGCCATCGCGAAAATGGCAAAGCCGTACAACATGCCATTCAGGGTGTCTGTAAAGGGAAAGAAAACCTGAGGGAAAACCAGCACACAGGCCATGCCAAATACAAAGAAGTCGAAATGTTCCGAGGCACGGCCGATAATAACGCCCACGGCGATTTCACTCGGAGCAACGGGCGAGTGCCCGGCAGGGGTTTGCATGTCGTCTGTGGAAACAGGGGCTGCGCTTGTATTGGCCATGTCGTGCGGTTTTCCAATGAAGTCAGTCAATAGTGGCACAGACTACCCTGATTGATAGAAGCCAACCATAGGACAAATTGTCCAATTCAATCCCACCGGCAATTCACGTAGAGTCTGCGACCATTCCCTATGGCAGGATATGCGTGCGCTAATGTCAATTACCAGTAAGTTCAGGAAAGCCTTGGTTTGTGCAGTACTGGCGGCGATATTGCCGATAGTGCTGTCCGGCTGCAATTGGGTTGTCATGTCTCCCTCTGGCGATATCGCCTCGCAGCAGGCTGACTTGATCGTCTGGGCAACGATTCTCATGCTGATCATAGTCGTCCCGGTGATCGTGCTGACATTCTGGTTTGCCTGGCGTTATCGCGAATCCAATACCGAGGCAAATTACCAGCCCGACTGGGACCACTCCACCCACCTCGAACTTGTCATTTGGGCAGCACCACTGGCCATTATTATTGCCTTGGGCGCCATGACCTGGGTTAGCACCCATCAGCTAGACCCTTACCGCCCGCTCTCGCGAATTGATGAAGGTAAGCCTCTGCCAGCTGATGTCAATCCCTTGGTGGTAGAAGTGGTAGCCATGGATTGGAAGTGGCTGTTCTTCTACCCCGAATATGACATTGCCGTGGTCAACGAACTTGCAGCGCCGGTCGACAGGCCGATCAAGTTCAAAATCACCGCCACCACCATGATGAACTCCTTTTATATTCCGGCTTTGGCAGGGCAAATTTATGCCATGGGCGGCATGGAAACGAAGCTACACGCCGTCATAAACGAAGCGGGCGTGTTCGAGGGCTTTTCCGCGAACTATTCCGGCGCGGGCTTTAACGGCATGCGTTTCAAGTTTCACGGCATGGCCGACGCAGATTTTGATCAGTGGCGTGACAAGGTCAAGAGCGAAGGTCAATCCCTGACGCGCCCCGTTTACAAGGCGCTGGCGCAACCCAGTGAATACGAGCCCGTGCGCTATTACAGCACGGTAAGGCCCGGGCTTTACGAGGCTATTCTTAACCGCTGTGTTGATCCCGGCACGCTGTGCATGAAAGACATGATGAAAAGTCACGGTGCCCACAGCGATAAAAGTGCCCACAGTAATAAAGGTGCCCAAAGCGGTAATAGCGCCCACAGCGAGAACACGAACTCCGCAACACAGGATCTTTCAGCGGAGCAACACCATGAACACTGACACCAAGAGCTTGGCAGCGCCGCAGTTTTGCAAATTCGCGGCACTATCCTTTTTACCGGTAGAGCGTAATTCTGATGTCTGAGCAGTTTGATTTAGCAAAATTGATATTTGGGCGACTCACACTCGAGTCCATTCCCTACCACGATCCCATAATTGTCGCGACCTTTCTCATGGTGGCAGTGGGTGGCCTCGCGCTGCTGGTGGCGATTAGTCGTGCCAAAATGTGGCGTTATTTGTGGACTGAATGGTTCACCAGCATCGACCACAAACGCATCGGTGTGATGTACATCATTCTGGGCATTGTCATGATGTTGCGCGGTTTTGCCGACGCCATCATGATGCGCGTGCATCAGGCCATGGCCTTCGGTGATTCAATGGGCTATCTGCCGCCGGATCACTACGATCAGATTTTTACGGCCCACGGTGTGATCATGATTTTCTTCGTGGCCATGCCCTTCATCGTCGGTTTGATGAACTACATCGTGCCCCTGCAAATCGGCGCCCGTGATGTTGCGTTTCCCTTTCTGAATAACTTCAGCTTCTGGATGACAGCATCCGGTGCCATTTTGGTGATGATATCCCTGTTCATCGGGGAGTTTGCCAAATCCGGTTGGCTGGCTTATCCGCCCTTAACAGGAATACTCCAAAGTCCCGGCGTCGGGGTGGATTATTATATTTGGGCCTTACAGATAGCCGGGGTAGGGACGCTACTGTCCGGTGTAAACTTTGTTGTCACGATTGTCAAAATGCGCGCGCCGGGCATGGGCATGATGAAAATGCCGATATTCACCTGGACGGCACTGTGTACCAATATTCTCATCGTCGCTGCCTTCCCGGTTCTCACTGCAGTACTGGCATTGTTGTCGCTAGACCGTTATCTGGATATGAACTTCTTCACCAATGATCTTGGCGG
>JBFJTG010000125.1:0-8976 GCA_041625575.1 Litorivivens sp. | reverse complement strand
CGCGGTGTGTCGATACGAGAGCCGTCGGCTAATGTTGCTGACTGGTTGTTTGCCGCTCGAGTATTCAAGTTGAAGTACAGCGCGAAGATCGCAGCCGAGCCCAGCAGGAGTAACTGGGCGCTTTCGAAGCGAAGCTCATTGCTCAGTGACAAGAACGCCAGGCCAATGATGGCAAAGGGCATTGCCAGCCAGGTATTGAGCGGAATAGCTTCCTTAAAAAATACCCGACCGATAATGGGCACCATGATAATACCCAGACTTGCGATAAAGGCTGCCTCGCCAACGTGTGCCGACTTTGCCAGGCCAACAACCCAGAGGCTCATGGCAATGCCGAAGACCAGACCAACCCGTGCACAGCGCGCTAGCTCGTGCCGGCTGAGTAGGGTCAGCTGTTTGCGCGCGACACAGGCGAGTAGAGCGCTTGCCAGTAGGAAGCGTATTGCCATGAAGAGAAGCGGCGGCATCGCCAACACGGCTTCGCGAGAAAATATCCAGCCAGCCGCTGCCAGTAAGGTGACGACTACGAGTAAAAGGTCAGATTTTGCGGCGTTAGATAGGGCCAAGTGAAGATTCCAAGTTGTGAGAAAGCCCTGTGTTTGTATGCTTGTGGTGGGCGCCTTTCAATTCGACGCCCCTGAAACGCTCAGGCAATGTAGAATAAATCATAACGCCGCAGACAGATACACGCGAGGTAGCTCATGGTAGACGACAAAAAGGAATCTCAAGCGGCTTGGCACTTTTACGCTCAGGCCCACAGAACCAAGTATGTGCGCCGCTGGGGCATCAAGCACTCTCACGTTCCCGAGAATACGCTGGAACACTCAGCGGAGGTTGCGATGATATGCCATGCGCTAGCCATGATCCGAACCCATATCACGGGCGGCGACCCCATAGACCCGAACGCTGCAGCAGTGCATGGGCTAATGCATGATTTGTCAGAGTCGATTACGGGCGATGCCATTACTCCGGCTAAGAATGCGAGCCCGGAAATTCTATCGGCCTTTAAAGCCATGGAGCGTGGAGCCGAGCAGTTGCTGATAAACACCCTGCCGCCGGAATTGCGCGACCACTACAAGCCGCTGGTTCAGCATGAGCATATGCCGGAAGAATATCGGCGACTGGTTAAGGCTGCCGACCTCATCTCGGCACTGAACCACTGTGAGCGCGAAACGCATATGGGGAATCGTGAATTCACCGAAGCACTACTCGATATTCGGGCGCGCCTCGATGCATACAGCGATATGGCTGAAGTGGCCTACTTTATGGAGCGCTGCCAGCCCTCTTATAGCGCCTCGCTGGATAGGCAGCTTGGTGATGCCGTGCGGGATGCCTGAATTCATTAGAGCCTAGTGCTCGGGTAAGCCGAGCAATGGATTGAAGGAACTCGTTGGGCTTCGCGAATTTCCCATCGCTTGATCCTGTCGTTTTATAAAAGGTATTGTTAGCCCTCCAGCGCGTATAAAGATAAGAACGGGGGAACCGTCACTATGGGCAACTGGATTCGTCGTTGCGGTCACCTACTCTGGTGGGGCGCGCTAGCGTGGGCGGGAGTGATTCTCTGGCCCGATTTGTCGGGGAAGAGGGGCATTCTGTACATGCCCATTATGCTGCCCGTCTTCGCGGGCATGTTCGCACTTTTTCTTATTTTCGTCGGCCGTAAAATAAGCCGCGCAAAGCCTCTCAAGTTTACCGCCATCTTTGCCTGGATCTTCGGAACCGTAGGCATGCTAATAACCCTGACGAGCCTTATGTATGCCCAGCGCGAAGCCATTGGTTACGCCTTTGCGGCCTTTGGGCTGTTGTTCGCCGGCGGCGGATTTATCTTTAAGCTGATGACAACGCCTGAAGGTAAGCGAATGGTTGAAGTTACTACTGAGACGCAGGCACGAACGGGAGCAAACTCGCACGGTATTGTGACGCGAACAACGATGATCGCGGTTGACGAAAATGCGAGCGATGAAGAGGTTGCTGCTGCGATTGCTGAAGAGCGCGATCGCTGGCGGCGGGAAAATCCCGATTGGGCATCCGGCGATATTATTGAGCAGGAAGTATTTACTGCGAGCACACTCAAGGTTGCTAGCTACCTGTGGACTTTTGTCTTCGCTCTTTGTTTATTGGCGGTCTACGCGTGGCCGGAATTTTTTAAAGAGAATCCGTTGATGTGGCTCATCCCTTTGGGATTTGGTGGCAGTAGCCTCGGGCTATGGGGCTGGCGGGTATATCAGGCACTACTGCGACGAAAATTTGGAATCAGTCTATTTCACGTTGATTTGGAAACATTAAAGCTCGGAGGATCATGCAAGGGCAAAATCGATACCGGTGTATCCCAGCAGCACTTTGGTTCCGTGAGGTTTAGGCTTCAATTACGCTGTCTCCACGTTTACGAAATAAGCTATCAAGTGGGCTCAGGCGATCGTATGGATCGTCGACACAAGATGGTGGAAGACGTCCTTTGGGAAACAGAAGCAGAGCATGGCGGCCAGCTAAATGCAGCGCGTCCGCTTTGCCCGGCTGTACCGGTGAATTTTGAAATTCCGCTGGAACAGTCAGCCTCCAGTCTTGTTCGAACAGGCGAGGGCATACACTGGGAGCTAAAGGTGAGTGCGGATTTGGCCGGGGTAGATTTTACTTCCTCATTTCGATTGCCGGTGCTTTCCCCAAGTAACTAAAAAAACGCCCGGCATGGCCGGGCGCTAGAAGGGCGTGATTTTTTTCTATAGCGAAATACCGAGCATGTTTTCGCGCTGTCCCATCGTGACTTCAGCCACATAGCCGTAGTCGACCGGAATCATGCAGCCACTGATAAAGCTGGCCAATTTGCTGTTCAGCAGAACGACCGCATTGCCCATGTCCGCGCCGGTGGCAAAATCGCCGTTGCTGGGGCAGAACAAAGCGGTCACATCTTTGCCGATGCCGGCCGTGGCAAGGCTGTCCATAAAGGCTGAATCGGTGGGTGAGGGCGCGATGCAGTTAATGCGCTTGTGTTGCTTGGCCAGTTCTGCGGCCATCTGCATGGTGTAGACGATGATGCACTGCTTGGAAAAGCCGTAGGCATCAGCTTGCTGGCCCAGTTCGTTACCGGCTTTGAGCCAGTCGGAGGCCGCCTCAAAACTGTCTAGTGCCAAGAATTCTTTCACTCTTTCCAGGTTGACTCGCCATGCCATGCCTGCGGTAGACGCGATGGACACAATCGCACCGCCCTCGCAGATACGCGGCAGGAGCTGTTCTGTTAGGTAGCGCAGGCCGACGAAGTTAATCATGATCGTTTCGTAAACCGGTGTCGGCGGGTGCGGCACGCCGGCGCAATTAAACAGGGCGTAGACCGTGTCGGGCAGTTCCGTCAGCGCAGCGTCGATAGAGGCCTTGTCCATAATGTTTACTTTCAGTGCCTTGGTGACAGGCGCAGTTACATTGCCGATATCCAATGCATAAACATTGGCGCCCGCTTCTATCAGGAGTTTGGTTGCGGCTGCGCCCATTCCCGATGCTGCGCCGGTAATTACGACGTTCTGATCTTTGTAGCCGAGTATATTATCCATTTTATTTTCCTTGCCAGCGGTAAGTGGATTCATGCATAGTAAATCAATGTAACGTAATTTGTATATACGTAATAAGCGGCGAGCCCTAATGATCGTAAACGCGATTCCAGCTATGGAAATTTTTTGCCTGATTCGCTGACTTTTATTGCGAGCCTCGCTAGTGTAACTGCGCTAAATAAAAACATGATTCGTGAGCAAGGATAAACCCTATGTCTGATTTGGAAGCCAGAGTAAAAAGCCTCGAAGCGCTTGTTTCGACACTGCAGCACCGCGAAGCCATTAAGGATCTGCGCCATACCTACTGGTATAGCATCCTGGACAAAAATGTGGATGCCTTGGTGGACTGCTTTACCGAAGACGCCGAGCTGGAGTACGGATTTAATATTGAGCTAAGCGGCCGCGAGAATATTCGAGATTTTTTTACGCAGCTGCTGGCAAATGAAGATTTGCTGCGGCAGATACCTGTGGGCTCCAATCCGCTGATAGACATTCTTGACGACAATAGTGCCAATGGCCGTTGGACTGTGGAAGTCTCTACCATCGCGATCTCGGACGCGCCCTCACGTCGTATTGCTGTTCAATACTTTGAGGGTTACCGGCGAGGAGCGGACGGCTGGAAAATAGCTTACATGAAGAACGACTATCTCTACTTCGAGAAGCCGGCTCTGGAAAAAGAGATGACCTGAGAAGCTACCCGTCTGTGGGCGCTGCAGAACCTAATAAATCATTAATCGAACACAGCTCTAAAATGTAATACCGTTGTCGCTCTCCGCAATGAATTTCGCTGACCAAGCCAGATTTGCAACAGGATATGCGTAATGACGGGTACCATTGGGCCGCTGCTGCCCAGCGACGAGGATTTTAACCACCAGATCGTTGAGACCTTTGCTTCTGTAGGGCAGAGCGATCCTGCCTGGACGGAAAAGGTCTGCGGCATGGCGGCTGCAATCGACGGCTCCCTGCAGCTGGTCTTTGGTTTTGGCAAGTACACCAATCGCAATGTAGTTGACGCCTATGCGGGCATTGCGCGCGGCACTGAGCAGTGGGTCGTGCGCGGCAGTCGTGCGCTTAATAGTGACCCCGCCACAGTGAATGTCGGTCCGATTCGATACGAGGTGCTTGAGGCGCTGAAACAAATTCGGGTGACGCTGGACGCCAATGAAGCTCAGCCCATTGCTTTTGAGCTGACTTTCGACGCCGCCGCAGCCTGTGTTGTTGAAGACCGTGAAGATCGTCGCGATATGCACGGCTACCGCAAAGCCACCGACCAAATTCGCTACCACCAAACCGGTCTAGCCAGCGGCTGGTTAGAAATTCACGGCAAGCGCATAGCCATCAAGCCCGATGCATGGGTTTCCACGCGAGATAAATCCTGGGGAATCCGCCCGATGGTGGGTATACCCGCAACGGATATGGAGCCTGACTATCACCGCCTGATACCGCAGGCCTTGGCCATCTGGAATCCGCTGTTATTTACGCGCGAGGATGGTACCCGCTACGCATTCCATCACTATTACCTACAGTTTTCCGCGCCGGGCTTTTCCCAGCAGCGTGTGCAGGGCGGCTTTGAGGACGATCAGGGAAAAACGGTGAAGGTTGTCGGCATGACGCCTGCCTTGAAGTTTCATTCGCCGACAAAAAGATTGCAGTCGGGTGAGTTTGTTTTCCACCTGGACGATGGTAGCGAACGCCCCATGCAGTTTGAGAAAGTCTCCGAGACAGGCTTTTATCTGGGCGCAGGGCATTACCACGGTGGTGATGGCCACTACCACGGTAGCTGGCGCGGCCAGCTTCATCTTGACGGTGATCATGTTGCTGATGCTTCTGCCCTTGAGAATATTGAACGCTATAAACAGTTTCGCGATTGTATTATTCGGGTCACTGACCCCATAGGCGGCGGTGTCGGCTACGGCAATTGTCAAACCCATATCCACGGCGCATGGCCCGACTTTGGCCTAAGCGGCGACGAGCCCATTTACTAAAAAAGGACCTACAGTGACACAGGAATTTCCGGAATTGGGCTGCTACTTGCTGCCCGGTCACAGTGAAACGCCGCGCGATGCCATTGCTGAAGCTCAGCAAGCCGAGGCTCTGGGCTTGGGCAAAGTCTGGCTCTCGGAACGCTTTGATGTAAAAGAGGCGGGTGTTATTTGCTCGGCTGCGCTGGCCGTAACCGAGCGGATCAAAGTGGCGACGGCTGCCACCAATATTCATACGCGCCACCCTCAGGTGCTCGCTGCCATGTGCAGCTCCTTGCACTACTTGTCGGAAGGCCGTTTCGAACTGGGACTGGCAAGAGGCGTCGCCATCCGTAATCAGCTGATGGGTCTGGAAACGGTCGGCAACAAAAAGCTGATTGATGGCTTGAGTATTTTGCGCACACTCTGGAGCGGAAAATCTGTTGTTGGTTACGAGGGGGCAATGGGTAATCTGCCCTACCTCAAAAGCGGCGACTGGATGAATGCAAGCATACCCGTTCACTTCGTTGGTTTTGGGCCAAAGAGCCTCGCCTTTGCCGGTGAGCATTTCGACGGTGTGCACTTGCATACCTTCATCACCCCGCAGGGCTTGAAGCGGGCGCGGGCGATTATCGATGAGGGCGCGCAGCGTGCCGGCCGCGAGCCACAGAGCGTCAAGATTTGTAGCGTAATGGCGACCTTGGTCAAGCCGACACGGAAAGAGTATTTAAGGAAAGTGGTCGGCCGTATGGCAACCTATATGCAAGCGCCGGGTTATGTGGAAATGCTGGCTGGGCTCAACGGCTGGGACATAGAGGTGTTGAACGATTTCCGGCAACAGTCAGTGGTTGCGACCATGCCCGGTGGCATTGACAGTGTTGCCACGCTTGAGCAGTTAGAAGAAATTTCAGCGCTGATTCCCGACGAATGGTTATCTGCCGCTGCTATAGGCAGTGAAGAGGAGTGCGCGGCGCGACTCCTGAAAGAACTGGAATACGGCGCGGACGAAGTCTGCATTCACGCCTCCACACCGAAGGAATTCGCCGGAGTGTTGGAAGCATATCGCACATTGAAGAATTCGAAGGGCTCACACTGATGTTGGAAATAATCACTCATCCAGATCGTATTACTCCCGAGTGGCTCACTCAAGCGCTGCAAAATTCAGGGCATTTGCCGCAAGGTAAAGTGGCGTCACTGGAATACAAAATTATTGGCACCGGCAAAATGGGCGACAACGCCCGCTTTGTTTTGGGTTATGAGGGTGAGGCGGGTAATGCACCGAATAGCGTTATCATTAAATTTCCGGCTGAGGATGAAACCGCTCGGGCGATGGCTGGCGCTCAAGGCGCCTAATATAACGAGGTGATGTTTTACCGTGATTTGGCCGGCAAAACCAAGATGCGTACGCCGGTGATCTACGCCAATGAAGTCAGCGAGGACCGTCAATCCTTTATTACCGTGATGGAAGATATGGCGCCTGCTGAACCCGGCAGCCAGCTGATAGGCGCGACGCTTGAACAAACCCGCGCAGCCTCGGGCCAGGCGGCCAAGTTGGCCGTGGCCTTCTACGGTGATGAAAGCATTGGCGAGCGCGATCACGTTCTAAGTCAGGCGCGGACCGACGGGGGTGCCTTTGCCCAAGAGCTCTTACAGCAATCCTGGCCGACTTTTCTGGAACGTTTTGGCGCGGGGATCAATGACGAATGTCGAGGTTTCGCTGAAGCCTACATCAATAAGCACATGCAGTTCGCCACCCGTTTCAAGGGCCCTAAAACCTTGGCACATGGCGATTTTCGTAGCGAAAACATTCTGTTTAATGGCAACGACGCTTGTATTGTCGATTGGCAAACAACGATTGAAACCAGCCCATTGGCTGACGTTGCCTACTTTTTAGGGGGTAGTGTCGAGACCGCCGACCGCCGACAATGGGAGCGCGATTTGATTCGTGAATACAGCGAACTGCTGGCGGGCGAGGGGCTTGATTTGGGTTTTGATGAATGCTGGTCACAGTATCGGGAGCAGAGCATGCACGGACTGATGATTACTATTCTCGGGGCGAGCTTTTCAGAGGCGGCGGAGCGTAGTGACGCAATGTTTCAGGTCATGATCCAGCGTCACTTGCAGCATTGTGTGGATGTTGAGGCCGCCGATTTCCTGCAAGAGTAAGTATCATTTCCGGCGGCGTTTTCTGCGTCGCCAAGCTTTATCCTTTAAGATAAGTCCTCACAATATAATTCGAATACGGAGTTGAAGTGTGCTTATGAAAGTCGATGCGGGTATTGGCTACGAGCCGGATTTTCACAATCTAAGGGAATTGGCGGGTAAAGTTAAGCAGCTCGAAGTTCGGGGCTTTGATGGTTTGATGGTCGCGGAAATAGCGCACGATCCTTTTCCCGCGCTGACTATTGCCGGCTACGAAAGTGAAACACTCGAGCTACGAACCTCTATCGCCCTGGCCTTAGCGCGTAACCCAATGTCTATGGCCTACATGGCGCATGAATTGAACGCCTTGAGCGACGGCCGTTTCACCTTGGGCATGGGCTCGCAAATTCGGGCGCATATCACGCGCCGTTTTAGCATGCCCTGGCACGGCCCTGCCAAGCAAATGAGGGAATATATAGAAGCTCTCAATGCAATATGGGATTGCTGGTATGAGGGCAAAGCCCTGAATTATCGGGGTCAATACTATCAGTTTGACCTGATGACGCCGGAGTTTATTCCAACGAATACCGAGCATGGTCGGCCGCGATTGGCCGTGGCTGCGGTGGGCCCCCTGATGACAAAAACCGTGGCGCAAAGCGCAGACGGTATTATTTTGCATTCCTTCTGTAGCAGGAAGCACCTGCAGGAAGTGGCTTTACCGTCTATAGAGCAGCACCTTGCAGATGCCGGCCGGAGTCGAGATGATTTTGAAATCCAATATGCGCCTTTTATGGCTAGCGGTGAAACAGAAGAGGCCATTGCCAAGGCCAAAGAAGATATCCGCTTTCGTATAGGTTTTTACGGCTCGACACCTGCCTATCGTTCGGTGCTTGAGACCCACGGCTGGGGTGACCTGCAAACAGAACTGCGCGCACTAACCAAAGAAAACCGCTGGCAGGATCTTGGCTCACTGGTCACCGACGAGGTGCTTGAAGCCTTTACCTGTATCGGAGAGCCAGTGCAGATGGCCCAACAGATGCACGAATGGTTTGACGGCAAAATTGATAGAACCGCCATAGCATCGGACCTGAGCCCTGAAATCGTCGCGCAGCAGCTCGCGGTCTTGAGAGCCTGACTTTTCTTAGTTAGGCGATCGTTTATCTAAAACTTACAGCTGTTCTCGCTCGGGCCAAAAAACATTGCTGGTGAAATGTATTGGTGCTAGTTTAAGCCGCATGATATTTATGGCCGCGCTCTATCGTTCTCGGACGCGGTCGGATAGCGACTAGTCTGAGGTAGGCGATGACACAACAACATACCGTAGATATGCTGATTAT